>NZ_WHJI01000002.1:0-336776 GCF_011682155.1 Massilia sp. CCM 8734 | reverse complement strand
TTACGCTTGCTCGTCGTTGGATCGAGGAGCATCAAAAGCGAATGACTCTTCATGAGCTTGCTCAGGCCCTCACCCAGCTACGAAATATGATCAAGACATATGACGTTTGAGGGGAAGGGTCAGGGTCAGACCCCGGTTGAGAGGCGGTCAAGACAGGTTGCTGGCGGTGCGGCGGCTCAGGAGCGGGTGATCGGCAGCGCCAGGTCTTCGCCCAGTTTGACATGCTTGGCCAGTTCGATCTTGGCGATGGCGTTGCGGTGCACTTCGTCCGGCCCGTCGGCCAGGCGCAGGGTGCGGTTGCCGGCCCATTGGTAGGCCAGCGGGAACTCGTCCGACACGCCCGCCGCGCCGTGCGCCTGGATCGCCCAGTCCAGCACCTGCTGGGCCACGTTCGGCGCCAGCACCTTGATCATGGCGATTTCCGCCTGGGCGTGCTTGTTGCCCACGGTATCCATCAACGCCGCAGTCTTGAGCGTCAGCAGGCGCGCCGTGTCGATCTGGATGCGCGACTCGGCAATGCGCTCGCGCCACACCCCCTGGTCGGATATCTTTTTACCGAAAGCAACGCGGCTGTTCAGGCGCAGGCACATCAGCTCCAGCGCGCGCTCGGCCACGCCGATGGCGCGCATGCAATGGTGGATACGGCCCGGTCCCAGGCGGCCCTGGGCGATTTCGAAGCCGCGCCCCTCGCCCAGCAGCAGGGAGGACGCCGGCACGCGCACGTTTTCGAACAGGATTTCGCAGTGGCCGTGCGGGGCGTCGTCGTAGCCGAATACCGGCAGCGGGCGGACGATGGTGATGCCGGGCGTGTCGGCGGGGACGAGGATCATCGATTGCTGGGCATGGCGCGCCGCTTCCGGGTCGGTCTTGCCCATGACGATGAAAATCTTGCAGCGCGGATCGCCCGCGCCCGAAATCCACCACTTGCGCCCGTTGATCACGTAATCGCCGCCATCTCGTTCAATGCGGGTCTCGATATTGGTCGCGTCCGACGAGGCCACGGCCGGTTCGGTCATGGCGAAGGCCGAGCGGATCTCGCCGCGCAGCAAGGGTTCGAGCCAGGTTTGCTTGTGTTCTTCGCTGCCGTAGCGTTCGATCGTTTCCATATTTCCCGTGTCGGGCGCGGCGCAGTTGAACACTTCCGGCGCCCAGCCGACCCGGCCCATGATCTCGCACAGCGGCGCGTAGTCGAGGTTCGATAATCCTTCCGGCGCGCGCACCGATTTCGGCAGGAACAGATTCCACAGGCCCTGTTCGCGCGCCAGCGGCTTGAGCCGCTCGATCAACGCGGTCGGAATCCAGCGGTTGCCCTTCTGGGTGCCGTTATTGTCGACTTCCTGCCTGAAGGCATTCTCGTTCGGATAAACGTGCTGGTCCATGAAGGCGAGCAGGCGCGCCTGCAACTCTTTGCAGCGGTCGGAGTAATCGAAGTTCATTAGTTTTCCTTGGAAAGAGAAATGGCGCGCTGCGCATACTGCCAACCGAGTTCGGCCATGGGCCGGGCGGCCTTGCCATTCTCGAGGGCCTGGGCGCTCGATGCGGTGCCGTCGACGTAGCGTTTCATGATGCCCTGCATGATGCCGGCCAGGCGGAACATATTGTAGGCCAGGTAAAAATTGAAATCCTCGATGCGGATGGTCTTGCCGGTGCGCGCCGCGTACGCCGCAATATAGGCTTCCTGGGTGGGAATGCCGAGTGCGTCCAGGTCGAGTCCGGCGATGCCGCGGAACTGGCCGGGTGCAATGTGCCAGCTCATGCAATGGTAGGAAAAATCCGCCGCCGGATGGCCCAGGGTCGACAGTTCCCAGTCGAGCACGGCGAGGATGCGCGGCTCGGTCGGGTGGAAGATCATATTGTCGAGGCGGAAGTCGCCATGCACGATGGCGGTATCGTCGCCTGGCGGAATGTGGTGCGGCAGCCAGGCGATCAACTGGTCCATGGCCTCGATGGGCTCGGTGACCGAGGCCTGGTACTGGCGCGTCCAGCGTTCGATCTGGCGCGCGAAATAGTTGCCGGGTTTGCCGTAGTCGGCCAAGCCGATGGCGGCGTAGTCGACCGTGTGCAGGGTGGCGATGACACGGTTCAATTCGTCGTAGATGGCGCCGCGTTCGGATGGCGTCATGCCGGGCAGAGACTGGTCCCACAGCACGCGGCCGTCGACGAATTCCATGACATAGAAGGCGCGCCCGATGACCGACTCGTCGGTGCACAGCGCATACTGGCGGGCGGCGGGAAAGCCGGCTTTTTGCAAGGCATCCATGACGCGAAATTCGCGCTCGATGGCGTGAGCGGACGGCAACAACTTGGCGGCCGGGCCGGGCTTGGTGCGTAACACATAATGCTGGTCGCCGGCGCTGATCTTGAAGGTCGGATTGGACTGGCCGCCCTTGAACTGCACGACCTCCAGCGGGCCGCCAGGATAGCCCTGCACATGGGCGCGCAGATAAGCGTCGAGGGCATCGACGTCGAATTTCTGGCGCTCCGAGACCGGCTTGGTCCCCATCATTTCCTCGAACATCTTGTCTCCTGCTGGTTATGTGAGATCTATTCTAGCGCATGAATAGAACGATCGTACTAATTTCTGCTTTCCCTACAACCGGGGTCAGAGCTTTAACTAGCAATAGTTGCACAGGTAGCGAAAAAACGTGGAAAATCGACGAAACATTGCGAATCAGAGGTCAGACCCCGGTTTTGCTGTGAGGACATTTGTTTGGCCAATGATGTACGTCTTTTCAGAGGGAAGGCGACGCACGCAAGGACGCTCTGAAGCGCACTCCTACTACAATCCTTCGCCAATTTCCCTCGATATCTTCCACAACGCCTACAACCGGGGTCTGACCTCAATTGAGAAATGTTTCAAGTTAAAGCTCTGACCCCGGTTGAGGGGTGGTGGTGGTCTCACGATCAGCGAGAAAGGCGGTATTGCTCGTACAGTTGTTCCATCGTGGTGCTGCGGGTGCTCGTTTGTAGCGGGGCCGGCGGGGAGAAGTTGACGAAGCGTACCACCCAGTCGCCCTCGGCTTCACCGACGTCGAGCGCGTTGATGCAGCCGGCCGTTTGCGATAGCCCGCCCAGGAACATGCGCTGCCCCGTCAGCGCCAGCGATAAAATCGCACAGTTCACGCCCCCGTGCAGCACCAGCAGCACCGTGTCCCAGTCGTCTTGCCCACGCAAACGCGTTACCGCCGGGTGGATCCGGTCCATCAGTTGTCCAACCGATTCGCCTCCCAAAAAGCGCTTGTCTTCTCCGACCATGCCTTCGAACGCCCCCGTAAAAGCCTCCTTGAGATCGGCATCGGCAATGGTCGAGAGCCGCCCGCCGCGAATTTCTTCGAACTCCGGCCAGATTTCGATGTCTATCCCTTGTCCTGTCGCAGCCAGCACGCGCGTGGCCGTTTCGACCGTGCGCGGCAGGCCGGAGACGATCACCCGGTCGAAGTGGATGCCTTCGGCGGCAAAGGCGTGCCCGGCGGCACTGGCTTGGGCGCAGCCTTGCTCGTTGAGCGCTACGGTTTCAGGAAGGACGGGCTTGCCGCTGGCGTCAAAATAGGTAACGCTGCCGTGGCGCATCAAGAACACGCGCCGGCGCTGGGAGGTAGGAAGCATGGGTCCTTGCGGTAGGGTCAGAAAAACAAGGCGGTGCGGGTGACGATGCTGCCGGTGTTGGTGTACGGGGCGGTCGCGCGCACGGCGCCGGTGGTGGCGTTGCCATCGTCGAGCTTGCTGTCGAGCTGCTGGGCGAAGGAGTCGGGCAGGTTGTCGAAGCGCAAACCATTGCCGCTGCGCCCGCCCACGGCGTCGTTGTAGATGTATACCGCGCCGCCCTGGGCGCTGGTCATGAAGTCGGTGGTGCCGTTGTAGGCGCCGGTAATGAAGCCGGACAAGGCCAGGTGCTGCGGCGCCGACAAGTATTCGGTGATCTGGCCGTCGCCGTTGCCGTTCGCTGTCGCGCCCGCCACATGGGTGGTGGCCAGCACATCGTCACCCGGCAGCGCGCGGAATTTATCCTGGTAGGCGTTCACCGCCGCCGACAGCGAGTTCGATTGCTGGATGATGTTCTTGACCTTGGCGCTGTCGATCAGCCCCTGGCCCTTGAGCACGCCGCCAAGCAGCAAGCCGATGATCACCAGCACGATGGCGATTTCGACGAGGGTAAAGCCTTGTTGTCGTTGCATGGAATTCTCTCTGTGGTGACGGCGGCGGCGTGTTATTCCTGCACATTATTCTAGCCTATCAAGGATGGGCCTGGCGTTGGCGCGCCGAAATGTCGTGCAGGCGCCGTTCCAGCAACGCCAGTTCGCGCGGATCGCTGACCTGGCCGGTAGACAGCATGGCGCCGATCAGCGCTTTGGCGCTGTCGTCCTCGCCCATGTCGTCGAGGATGAACAGTTCCATCTGGCGCGCCCACGCGGGCAGCACGCCAGGCGTGGTGCGCGTGCGGATGGCGTGCGCATAGTGGCGCGCCAGCGCCGCATCGTGCAGCCGGTGGCGCGCCACCAGCGCCGCATGCGCCAGCCATGGCCAGCGCCGGTCGGGATCTTCGCCAAATCGCCGGTAGACAAAATCGAGCATGATGCGCATGCGCGCCGGGTCGGTGCTGGCGGCGTACACCTGGCTGGCGGCCAGCAAGGGCGCCTGCCCGCGCGGATCGAGGTCGACGATGCGCTCGAACCAGCTGCGCAAGGCTGCGTAATCGATGCTGTTGAGCGGTGTATCGGCCGCGTCCTGGCCTTGCGCGTGCAGCGTCATGGCCTTGGCCAGCGCCACCGGTTCGCCCAGGCCGGCCAGGCGCAGCACGTCCAGCGGTGGCGCCTGGGCCAGGGTCGCCAAGGCGCGCTGCCGGGGCGCGCGCGTGGCCTGGTAGCTCACCTGGAGCGCCAGCGCGCCAAGCAGCAGCAGCGTGACGGGCAACGGCACGCGCGAGGCCATCACAGGTCCTTGCGGTAAAAGTCGAACAGGGCGGCGGCGCCCAGCAAGGTCACATAGATGGCCGTTTGCGCCAGCAGCGGCGCCACCTGGGCGCCGCCGTACACCAGCCATTCGCCGCGCGTGAACTGGTCGAGATGCGGCAGCATGGCCGACAGCGCGTCGATGGCGATGCGCGGTAGCGCCGCCGCATCCTGCGCCATCGCCTGCAGGGCGCCGATGGCGCGCGCCAGCACATAGAAGGCCAGCGTGGCCGCCAGCGCCGCAAGCACCTGCCCGAACGTGAGTACGCACAGCAGCGCAAATGCGGCGACGATGCACAGCTCGCACCACAGCGACAGCGCCCACGCGGCGCACCAGGGGGCCGGCGCCAGCGTCAATGCCATGGCGCCGAACAGCAGCGCGGGCAGCAGCGCCACCAGCGCGAAGCCCGCCAGTTTGCCCAGCACATACGCCGCGCGCGGCAGCGCCAGCGCAAGCAGCAGTTCCTGGCCTTTGTCGCCCGTTTCGCGCACCACGCTGGTGGCGACAAAGCCCGCGACCAGCAGTACGCAGCACACGCGCAGCAGCGCCGCCAGCAGGGCCGCTTGCAGCGCGCCGCTTTCGGTGAGCGCCAGCTGGCCCAGAAAACCGCCCAGCGCCACCGCGCCGATGGCAAGCAGGCCCAGTACCCAGGCCAGGCGGTTGCGCAGCGCTTCGAGCAGGGTGTAAGTGGCAATGGTGAAAATGTGGCCCGACATGGACTAGCGCGGCAGCGTGCCGGCGGCAACCATGCGGTTGAACAGCACATTCGGCGACAACCAGATCACCAGGTCGTCGTACTCGCCGCCCGGCGCGGTGGGACGCTCGCTCGGGGTGCGTGCCACGAAAGCGATCCCGGTGCTGTTGGCGTTGGTGCGCTCGTCGACGTTGGTGGTGCTGTTATCGAGACTGCGGATGCCGGTGTCGCCAAAGCCGCCGGCGCCGTTCTTCCCGTGCGAGACAATTACCGCCGGAATGTCGTTGATGGCGGTCGCCGCCACCAGGTTGCCGCGCGCATCGCGCGTGCCGATGGTGATGTCGCGCGGGCTTTGCAGCGTGAACATGGCGCCGCTGTTGCTGTAGGCTGGCGCCACGCTGTAGTGGAATGCGCGCCCCCAGCTATCGAGCTTGGGCAGGCCGAGCGTGGCCCACGGCAGCACGCCCTGGCGCTTGCCGTCGCGGCAGGTGGCGCCGCTGCGGTCTTCCAGGCCGTTGACCGGCGAGATGGCGGGGCAGGGCAGGTAGCCATTGCGCAGCGCGAAACCCATCAGCGCTTCGCGCGCTTCGTCCATGGTTTTTTGGGTGTCGCTGATTTTGCGCTGCTCCATCTGCACCGCCAGTGGCGTGAGCAAGCCGCCGATCATCAGGCCGGCGATGACCAGCACCACCGCCATTTCGACCAGGCTGAATCCTTCCTGCGCGCGCTTCATGGCTGGTGCTCGCTGACAGTGCCGGCGTTGGCGTCGACGCTCTGCCCGGGCTTGACGCTCACCTTCCGGCCCGAGGGCAGCGTCACCGTCACGCGCGGCGCCTGCGCCGGCCCGCTCAAGCGGTTGCGCGCGCCATCCTGCGCCTCGTTGTTGACCCACACGGTGGACTTGCCGCCGCTGCACCGCACGAAGCCGTTGACGGTCATCGGCTGCGGCGCGGGCGGCGCAGCGGCCACCGGTGGCGGTGGCGGGGGCGCCACCAGGCCGCGCGCGATGTCGAGCTGCTGGCGTTCGGCCGGCGTGGTGAACAGGCGCCCGATCTGGGGCTGGGCCCGGGCAGTCATGGCTGCGCCGAGCAGGATGCAGGCGCTGATCATCAATTTCATGGCGTTCCTTTGGCAAGCGTCAGGAACACCAGCGTGCAGTTGGCGTTCAAGCGCGCCACGCCGACCGATTCGGCCGGTGCGTCGGTGCGTTTCATTTTGCAGTCCTGGACCGTGAAGCGCCCGGCGCCGCGCAGATCGTCGATGAAGTGGAACAGGTCGAGTTCGTGCACCAGCCCCAGCTCGACGCGCATGCGGCTGCCGCGCAGTTGGTAGTCGCCCAGCGCCATCGGGCTTGCCAGCACCAGCGCCTGCTGCGGTTCGATCTCGTAACTGGCCGATATCAGCTTACGGTTGCCCTGGATCGCCTTGATCGCTTCGATCCACGCCAGCCGGTTTTCGTCGCCGATCAATCCCCCGGCCTGCAGTTCCACGAAGCGCGGCTGGTAGATGGCGATGTCCTGTTTTTCCGATTCGACGTTCTGGAAGCGGCTGGAAGCGGCGGCGCGCACCCGGGCCGCTTGCGCCAGTTCGCCCGCCTGTTGCGCAGCGTGCCACGACGCGGCGCCCACCAGCAGTGCGGCGCCGAGCAGCACCCCGGCGCACAGCCTGGCCGGCGCGGCGATCAAGTCCAGTTCATCGCGCCAGCTCGGCGTGCTGGTGTCGGCCTGCTTGCCGCGCGCGGGTGTCGGCTTGGCCATCATGGTTTCCAGGTCACGTTGATGGCAAAGCGGGGCTTGACGGAAGCGGCATCGCCGCTGTCGGTCTTGCCGCTTAACTTGACGCTCTGGCGCACGTCGACCGGCGCTTCGACGATGTGCACGGCCACGCCGGGGTTGGCCGCCATGTCGCGCGCGAACTGGTTCACGCTGTCGACGATGGCGCGGTAGTCCGATGGTCCGAATTCGACTTCGCCGTCGATGCGCAGCACCTGCGGCGGCGCCGCCGGCAGCCCGACCACGCTGGCGGCGATCGGTTCGGCGCCGCCGTCGCTCTGTTTCAGCGCACCGGCGTCGAGCCCCGGCTGCGCAATTGGCGCTTGCGTCGGTTGCGGCGCCGGCTGCACTTGCCAGTCCAGCGCCAGCAGGCGGATCGCCGGTGCGCGTTCGAGCGAGCGGCTCACCAGCGTCACCAGCGGCGCGGGAGCGGGCGCTGTGGCGGCGAGCAGGCCGTCGAGCTGCACCGCGGCCTTCATGTTGGCGCTGCGCGCGGCCGTCGGCGGCAGGCTCGCCATGATGGCGCGGTAGCGCGCGTCCAGTTGCGCCGCCTCGGCCAGCAGGCGCGTTCCTTCCTGGTCGTCGCGCACGCCGCCCCACACGCTGGCCAGCAGCCATAGTGCGCCCACCAACGCGATCGCGGCGCTGGCGCAGTTAAGCGCCAGGCGCGCGCGCCAGAGCTGGTAAAAGCGTCCGGCGGCGCCAGGCGGGTACTGGCCCGGCGGCGCGTCGCGCCCCAAAAGGCCCAGTAACAGCTGTTCGGCCGTGTCCATGTCCCCGGCCAGCTTGAGGCGCGCGCAGGCGCTGTCGATGTCGACGAAGTGAAAGGCCAGTTCCTGGTCGTCCTCGCAGCGCTGTTCCAGCGCTTCCACCCGCGCCAGGGGCGCGAGCACCACCACGTGCAGCATCTGGCCTCGTCCCAGCAGGCGGGTGCTGGTCAGGAACTGCTGCATCTTGGCCGTCTCCGAGGCAGTCGCTTCGACCACGTTGTCGTGCGCGGCGAGCACCGTCAGGCGCGAAAATTTGAGGTGAGGACCCTGGAAATAGCTCTGGCGCAGGCCGCCGCCTTGTTCGGCGATCAGCAGCAGGTGTTCCTGGGCGATGCCCATCCGTCGCACCAGCTGCGCCGACAGGTGCGCCGCCGAATACAGCCCCGCCAGCGGGACTTTGTTCTGCTCCATCAGCGCCACCCACGGCTGCACCATGGCGGCGTTGGTCAGGGCCGAGAACAGGGTATGGTCGTCGCGCCGGCCTTCGCTGTCGCGGTCCTGGATCTCGGCGTGGCGGAACGGGGTGTCGCGGTAGGCGTGCGAGAGGCGCCGTTCGACCAGGCTGCGCCCGGCCCGGCCACCCACGTGCGGCAGCAGGCAGCGCGCGAAGTCTTCTTCGACCAGGTCGGCGACCAGGTAGGCGCGCGCCTGTTGCGCGCCATCGAGATGACGCGCGAAGGCGTCCATGCCATCCCGGTCGGCGCCAAAGCAGGGGCCGGGCGTGAGCGTGCCGGCGCGCCAGTCGAAGGCGCACAGCCGGTCGTTCGTCACGTAGAATAATTGTTTAGGCAGCACACCCGTCCTTAGGTTTTCAACTGGCTCATGGTGTCGTAGATCGGTCCCAGCACGGACAGCATGATCCATCCGAGCAGCAGGCCAAGCGTGACCGTCATGGCCGGTTCGATCAGCGACTGCACGCGCTCGATCATTTCCTTCACTTCGCGATTATAGAAGTAGCTGACGTTGCGCAGCGCGCTCTCGAGCGAGCCGGTGGACTCGCCCACCCGCAGCATGCGCAGCACCAGCGGCGGAAAGATGCCGCTGTTCTGGAACGCCAGGGTCACGCTCTGGCCATCCGAGATCAAATGCGCCGCGCGTTGCAGGCCGGCCGCCACCACGCGGTTGGCGACAATGCCTTCGGACAGGCGGATGCATTCGAGGATGGTGATGCCGGAGCCGTACATCAGCCCGAAAAAGGTGGCGAAGCGCGCCAGGATGATCTTGTGCAGCACGGGGCCGATCAGCGGCAGGCGCAGTTTGAGCCCGTCGGCCAGCATGCGCGCGCTGTCGCTGCGGCGCAGCCACGCGCGCCCCCCGAACCAGGCCAGCAGCGGCAGGGCGAGCAAGATGGTCCAGTAGTGGATGAACACATTCGATACCGCGATCAGCGCCCTGGTATGGAACGGCAGCTCGCCACCCATGTTCTTGATGAAGGAGGTCAGTTGCGGCACCAGCACGATCATCAGGAAGAAGGTCACGGCCAGCACCACCACCGCGACCACGATCGGGTAGGTGATGATTTTCTTGGTCTGGGCGGCCAGTTCATCCTGCCATTTCAGGCTTTCCGACAGGTTGCGGAATACCTCGGCCAGCTTGCCGCTCGATTCGCCCGCCGTAATCAGGCTGGTGAAGGTGTTGTCGAACACTTCGTCGTGGTGGCGCAGCGCTTCGGACAGGGTCAAGCCGCCTTCGATCGACTCGATCAGGTCGGTGACGATCTCGCGAAAGCGCGGGTGGTCGAGCGAGTCGCGCAGGTCGCCCAGGCCGTCGAGGATCGGCACGCCGGCGGCGGTCAACTGCTCCATGTGGAAGCAGAAGTTGATCAGGTCCGTGCGCCGCACCACGCGCTTGCCGAAAGCGACCGCCCTCTGGCCCGCCACGCGAAAGTCGATCAGGTCCAGATCCATGCGGCGCAGGCGCAGTTCCAGGTCGGCGCTGTTGGTCGCGTCCATGGCGCCGGGCACCATCTGGCCGGCCAGGTCCATTGCGCGGTAGGCGTACAGCGGCATCAGGCCAGCCTGTCGGTCAGGTCGACCACGCGCGCCACTTCGTCGAGCGAGGTGGCGCCCTCCAGCACGCGGCGCACGCCGTCGTCCACCAGCGAGCGGAAGCCGGCGGCGCGCGCCGTCTCTTTCAGTTCGCGCAGCGAGGCGCGGCGGGCGATGGCTTCGTCGATGTCGGCGTTCACCTTGAGCAGTTCCATGATCGCCATGCGGCCCTTGTAGCCCTGGTGGCCGCAGGCTTCGCAGCCGGCCGCCTGGCAGATGGTGGCCGGCGGGTCTTCCTGGCCCAGGCCAAGCAGGCGCCGCTCGGTCGCGTCCGCGATCGCCCCGGTCTTGCATGACTGGCACAGGCGCCGCACCAGGCGCTGGGCGATGATGCCGATGATGTTCCCGGCCATGATGTCGGGCAGGATGCCGATGTCGAGCAGGCGCGAGACCGAGCCGATGGCCGAATTGGTGTGCAGCGTGGTGTACACCTGGTGCCCGGTCATGGCGGCCGAAAACGCCATCTCGGCGGTCTCCTTGTCGCGCACTTCGCCGACCAGGATGATGTCCGGGTCCTGCCGCATCATCGAGCGGATGCCTTCGGCGAAGCCCATCTTGGCCGATTCGTTGATCGAGGTCTGGCGGATCATGTTCATCGGGTACTCGACCGGGTCTTCCAAGGTCATGATGTTCACGCTCTCGGTGTTGATGTGGTTCAGGATCGAGTACAGGGTGGTGGTCTTGCCGCTGCCGGTCGGCCCGGTCACCAGGATCACGCCGTGCGGGCGCGCGATCATCAGTTTCAATAAGTGCAGTTCGTCTTCGCCCAGTCCCAGGCCGTCCAGCGGCACCAGGCCTTTCTGGCGATCGAGCACGCGCAGGACAAAATTTTCGCCGTGGGTGGTCGGTTGCGCGGAGGCGCGAAAGTCGATCTGGCGGCCCGAAAACTTGATCGAGATGCGCCCGTCCTGCGGCGCGCGCGATTCGGCGATGTTCATGTTGCTCATCACCTTCAGGCGCACCGCCATCGCCGGCCAGTACGACTTGTGCAGGCTGCGGATCTGGCGCAGGATGCCGTCGATGCGGTAGCGGATGCGCAGGAAACTCTGCTCCGGCTCGAAGTGGATGTCGGAGGCGCCGTTCTGCACCGCGTCGGCCAGCAGCGCGTCCATCAGGCGCACCATCGGCTGGCTGTATTCGTCGGTGGTGGCGGCCATGGCGGCGTAATTGACTTCGCCGGTTTCAATCTCCAGCAAGATGCCGTCGATCGACAGTTCGAAGCCGTAGTACTGGTCGATGGCGCGCGTGATGTCCGATTCGTTGACCAGCATGGCCTCGATCGTGATGCCCTTGACCAGCATGGCGCTGATCTGGTCGAGCGCGACGATGTTGCTGGTGTCGGCCATTGCCAGGATCAGGTTGTCGGTATCGCGCTCGTACACGATCGGGAAGACGCGGTAGCGCTTGGCCACGTCTTTCGGGATCAGTTTCAAGGCGATGGCGTCGACCACCAGGCTGGTGAGGTCGGCGCTTTGCTGGTTCAGGTTTTCGGACAGCGCTTCGCGCACCGTCGCTTCGGTGACGAAACCGAGCGTGATGAGCAGTTTGCCGAGCGGCTCGCTTGAGCGTTTTTGCTCGATGAGGGCGATCCGCAGCTGGTCTTCGCTGATGACCCCTTTCTGGATCAGCAGTTTACCGAGGGGGAATTTTGCGTGTTCCGTCATGCGCTTATGGTCCGCCCACTTGCGCGCCCAGTTCGCGCGCGCGCGTGGCCGCCGCGTCGCGCTCGAAATTGACGGCGCCGCGCGGCGCCAGCTCCAGCGCGCGCTGGTAGTACGTCAATGCCAGCTTGCCCTGGTTCAGGCGGTCCAGCCCAATGGCCAGGTTGAAGGCGTAGTCGGCGTTGTTCGGGTTGGCTGAATAGGCGCGGAAGTAGTGCTGCTGGGCTTCCGGCCAGCGGCCCTGGCGCGCGTACAGGTTACCGAGCGCGAACAGCAAGGGGCCGGATTCGGGATTGCGCTCGACCATGCGGCGCAGGCGCCCTTCGGACTGGCCGGGGTCGCCCTGGCGCACGCTGGACAGGCCGGCCAGCGCGTCGTTGTCGTTCGGATCGAGCTCGAGCAGGCGCGCGTAGATGCCGGCGGCTTGCTCGGCCTGGTTGTCGCGCGCGGCGAGCGCGGCCATGCCGAGCAGGGCGTCGCGGTTGTTCGGGTCTTGCCGCAGCACGGACTGGTAGCTCTGGCGCGCGGCCGGCAGGTCGCCGTTGTTGTAGGCCGTAAAGCCGTTCTGGAGCGAGGGGTTCACTTGCTCCGGCTTGGCAACCCGGGCCACGCGGATGCCGCTCGTATCGGCCGCCGCAACGGTGCGGGCACTGGCGCTGTTAGGTACTGGCGCGGGCGCGGCGGCTTGCGGCGGCGCCTGCTGTTGCAGTTGTGCCAGGCGCATCGCTTCATCCGGCGGCATCTGCTCGCGCGAGGAGGGCGCCGGCGTTGGCGGCGCATACGCCTGGACCGGCTGGGACGCTGGCGCTTCCACGCCGGCTTGGACGGCAAGCACGGGCACGCCGGCCACGGCGGCGTCGGGAGCGCTTGCCAGCGGCTGGTTCTGGCCCGGCATCGGCACCATCGGCAAGCCGCGGCTGGAACCGGGGCCGTACACGGCGTGCCAGTAGATATAGCCGAACACGGCGGCAATCAGCACGGCGATGCTGCCAAGCACCGCAATGCGGATGGTGCGCGCGTCCATGCGCGCCGCCATGGCGCGCTTCTGGGCCTTGACCCGGGGCGGCGCTGGCGGCGGGGCGTTGCGCGAGCGGCGCGGCGGTTCGGCCTGGGGATCGGGCGTGGCCATGCGCGGCGCCTCGGGGGCGAAGTCGATGGCCGGCCCGGTGCGCGCGGTAACCGGCGCGGCAGCCGACGCGGCAGCCGACGCGCTAGCCGACGCGCTAGCCGGCGCGCTAGCCGAAGCTTCGGCCGGCCCGGCGTCCAGCGGCGACAGGGTCAGCGGCTCGGCGGCCCTGGCGTCCTCCTGCGGCGTGAGCGCCAGCACTTCGTCGTAGGCTTCGGACGGCTTGGCCAGTTCCTCGTCGGGAACATGGTTTTGCTTGGCGCGCTCGGCTTTCTTGAGCGCCTGCATCAACAGGCTCATGTCAGTTCACCTTTACGCGCACGGGTTCGGAGTACGGCTCAGAGGCGGCGCCGGTGGTGTCCGGCAGCAGGTAACGGTAATCCTTGTAGTCGCCATTCACGCTGGCGTTCTTGACCACCACGGGACGGATGAAGATCACCAGTTCGGTCTTGCTGACTTTTTCGTTACGGTACGAGAACAGCTTGCCGAAGATCGGCACTTGGCCCGCGCCCGGCACGGCGTCCTTGGCGTTGTCGACCGAGTCCTGCATCAGCCCGCCCAGCACGGAAATATCGCCGCTGTAGACCTTGAGGATGGATTCAATTTCGCGCGCCTGGATCACCGGCACCCGGCTGGTCACTTTTTCGGCGGCCAGGGCCGGATTCGGGTCTTGCACGTAGTCGACGATGCGGGTGATGGTCGGGCGCACGTTGAGCGTGACTTCGTCGTTGTCGGCAATCTGCGGCGTGACGCTCATGACAAAGCCGACCGGCACCGTCTCGAGCCGCGATTCGTAGGTGGCCGGGGTGGTCACGTTGCCGTTCACGCCAATCACGGCGGGCGTGACCTTGATGGTGAAGAAGACGTTGTTGTCGACCACCTTCAGCATCGCGGTCTGGTTGTTCAGCACGCTGATCTTGGGGCTGGACAACACCTTGACCTTGCCGAACGATTCGAGCAACTGGATCGCGGCGGTGATGTTGCCCAGCGCCGAGGTCGGATTGACGTAATTGAGGGCGAAGATGCCGGGCGTGGCGCCCACCACCACGTTCGACGACAGCGGCGCGGTGCCGACCTGCCTTTGCGCGAGAGACAGGCCGCCCGAGACGCCGTCGCGCACGCGGCTCCAGTTGATGCCTTGCTGATACTGGTCGGACAGGCGCACTTCGATGATGGTCGCTTCGATCAGCACCTGGCGCTTGGCGCTGCCGAGCACGATGTCGAGGAATTGCTGGATTTTTTCGTGCTGGCGGCCGCTGGCGCGCACGGCCAGTAAACCCGCTTCGGCGTTGACGATCACCGACGGCGCGTTGCGCTGGCGCTCGCTTGATGAGGCGTTGAAGGCGGCCAGCACATTGTCGGGCACGGGCACGGGCACGGGCTGGGTCGCCTGCGCTTGTTGATTGGGCGCGACCGGGGCCGCGCCTGGCGCCGCCTGCACCGCTGGCGGCGGCGCCGACGAGATCGTGCTCGGTGCGTCGCCCAGCGTCGTTTCGCGCAGCATGTCGCGGATATTCTTTTCCAGGCTGCCCCAGAAGTTGTTTTCCGAGCGGTTGGTGACCGAGGTGGTCGAATTGTTGTTGCCCGACCCGGTATTGCCCGCCGCCGCGCCGCCGCTGGTGCTGCCGTTGGCGTTGGTCAGGGTCGGGGAACTCGAACCGCCGCCGGCGGTCGAAATCTGGGTGGCGATGTTGACGCTGCTGTTGGTGCTGCGCGCCATGTTCACATAATCGACCTTGTAATTACGCCACACCGGCGTGTCCGGCAGCACGCTCAGGGTGGCGCCGTCGATCTCGTAGCGCATGTCGATCTGGCGCGCGATGCGGGTAAGCAATTGCGGCAGGGTCTGGTCGAGCGCGTTCAGGGTGACCGTGCCTTCAATGCCGGGGTGGATGTCCACGTTCAGGCGGGCGTCGCGCGCCAGCGCGAACAGCAGCGACTGCACCGGCACCTTGTGCACCGTCACGCTGTAGGTGTCGACCTTGGGCGTGGCTTTGGGCGGCGGCAGCGGCGCGCTGTGCAGCACCGGATCGGGAATGCGGCCGGCGGCGCGCGGCGTTTCCGTCACATGCGAGGGCGAAGCGGTCATGGTGGGCGTGGCGCACGCGCTCAAGACGACGCAGACAATGGCGCTGCCGACAGTGCTCAGCGGAAAAACAGGTTTTTTCAGGGTCATTGGTGCGCTCTTGAGTGCCAAGGCACAATAATGGCGGAAAAGTAAGCGTGGGGCAATTGCCGCACGTCTAATGGAAGAAGATGCTGCGCGAAACAAGCCACGCCAGCAACGATAGCGTGGTCATGCCGACAACTGCCATTGCCAGCGTCTTGCCGCCGGCCCTGTTTGGGCTGGCAAAGGCGCAGTCGGCGATTGCCGCCTTGGCGTGGCGCGCTTCGACCCGGTCGGACTCGTCGATGTAGGCCGCCATCAGGGCTTTGTCCGCCAGAATGTTAATGCGGCGGACGATGCCTTGCGACACGCGCGCGATGTGCCTGGCGGCGGCGGCGCTGAACACGGCCGGGCCGTTGTAGCCGGCCGCATGCAGGCGGAATGCGAGGAAGTCGGCAATCACATCGGGCGGCATGGCCGGCACCACGAAATTGTGGGTGATGCGTTCCTTGAACTGGCGCATGCTGGCCAGGTTCAGGTGCGCGTCGAGCTCGGGTTGTCCGAACAGCACGATTTGCAGCAGCTTGTGGCGCGCCGTTTCCAGGTTCGAGAACAGGCGCACTTCTTCCAGCGTTTCCAGGGGCATGGCCTGGGCTTCCTCGACCAGCAGCACCACCTGCTTGCCGGCGCTGTGGCGGGCGATCAGGTCCGCTTGCAGCATGCGCGTGACTTCGTCGATGCGCTTGCCGCTCACGTCGAGTTCGAGTTCGCCGGCGATGGCGTAGGCGACCTCGGTGTTTTTCAGGGTCGGATTGGCCAGGTAGATCACGTCTATGTGCTTGGGCAACTGGTTTTCCAGCATGCGGCACAGCATGGTTTTTCCGCTGCCTACTTCACCGGTCACCTTGATGATGCCTTCGCCGTGCTCGACCGCGTAGAGCAGGGCGTCCAGGATCTCGCCGCGCGTGTTGCCCGCGTAGAAGAAGGCCGGGTTGGGCGTGATGCCGAAGGGCGACTGGTGCAGGCCGAAATGCTTGTGATACATCTTGTTCAATTCACGCATGCGAGAAAGGCCTGTTCCAGCGTGGCCGCGTGGTAGGCGGCGCGGCAGGCCGCCGGGGTGCCGATGAAGCGCAGCCGGCCGCCGTGCAGGATGGCCATGCGGTCGCACAGTTCCTCGATGTCGGCCAGCGCGTGCGAGCTGAAAAACACGGTGGCGCCCTGGGAGCGCGCGTGTTGCAGGCGCTCTTTCAGGCGGGCGCGCGCCTTGGGGTCGAGGCCGCTCATGGGTTCGTCGAGCACGTAGGCTTGTTTGTTGGCCAGGAAGCAGGCGGCCAGGCCGAGCTTTTGGGTCATGCCTTTCGATTGCTTGCGTGCGGGCATGGCGAGGGCAGCGTGGTCGAGCTCGAGCGCGTCGAGCATGGCGCGGGCCTCGGCGCTGTCGTAGCGATTGCCGTGCAGTTTGGCCATGTAGGCGAGGAATTCGGCGCCGCTGAGGTAATAGGGCGGCATGAAGCGTTCGGGCAGGAAGGCCAGCGCGCCGCGCGCGCCGGGTTCGCGGTGGCTGCGGCCGAAGATGTCGATGCTGCCGCTGTCGACCCGCACGAAATCGAACAGGCATTTGAGCAGGCTGGTTTTTCCGGCGCCGTTGACGCCGACCAGGCCCACGCATTCCCCGGGCGCGATGTCGAGGTCGATACCTTCCAGCACCGGCGTGCCGGCGTAGCGTTTGACTAGCTGGCGAAAGCGCAGCGCGGGTGTGCTCATGTTGGCAATGTTGGCGAGTTTGGCAAGGTTGAGCAGGGGACGAGGCTCCGACTGTAGCCTATTCAGTATCGCATGCACAATGGTTGCACGTTAGTACGACACAAAATCATTGCGATTGTAAAAAACGAGTGTTTCTGGAATAGAATAGTTCGACGGTTTTGCGCGCGCGGATGCAAATGCCGCTAACTCTACAACCGTCATTCCCGCCTGCGCGGGAATGACGGCGCTAAGTGCGGTGGGCAACAGGCGCAGCCGCCGTCTTATTCTCTCGACAAGCATTCAACAAGGGTCTTCATGGCACGGCCAGAAAAAGTCCGCCTCGGCGAAATCCTCGTCCAGCAAAAGCTGTTATCCGAAGAGCAATTGGGTGCGGCGTTGCAAGACCAAAAGCGCACCGGCCGCAAACTCGGCCGCGTGTTCATCGAAAACGGCTTCGTCACCGAGGAACAAATTTCGGGCGCGCTCGCCAAGCAGCTCGACATTCCCTACATTAACCTCAAGTTTTACAACACCAATCCGGACATCGTGCGCCAGTTGCCGGAAACCCAGGCCCGGCGCTTTCGCGCCATCGCCCTGGAAGACCGCCGCGGCGTCCTGCTGATCGGCATGTCCGATCCGACCGACCTGTTCGCCTACGACGAGATCGCGCGCCTGGTCAAACGCAATATCGAACTGGCCGTGGTCAACGAGACCGAAGTGCTGGCCGCGATCGACCGCATCTACCGCCGCACCGACGAGATCACCGACTTCGCGCGCGAACTCGAACAGGACCTGGGCGACACGTTCGTCGACTTCGGCACCCTGGCCGCCAATCCGGGCCTGGAAGAAGCGCCCATCGTCAAGCTGCTGCAATCGGTGTTCGACGACGCCACCCAGGTGCGCGCTTCGGACATCCACATCGAACCGCAGGAAACCCGGCTGCAAATCCGTTTCCGCATCGACGGCGTGCTGCACCTGCAAACCGAGGCCGATATCAAGATTGCCACGCCGCTGGCGCTGCGCCTGAAACTCATGTCCGACCTCGACATTTCCGAAAAGCGCTTGCCGCAAGACGGTCGCTTCGCCGTCAAGGTCAAGCAGCAGCGCATCGACGTGCGGATTTCGACCATGCCGACCCAGTACGGCGAATCGGTGGTCATGCGGCTCCTGAACCAGGGCGGCACCACCCTGCGCCTGGACGCGATCGGCATGCCGGCGCGCCTGGTCGAAAAATTCCGCGCCATCGTGCAGCGCCCCAACGGCCTGGTGCTGGTCACCGGCCCGACCGGTAGCGGCAAGACCACCACCTTGTACAGCGCCTTGTCGGAACTCAATTCTGTCGAGAAAAAGCTGATCACGGTCGAAGACCCGGTCGAGTACCGCTTGCCCGGCATTAACCAGGTGCAGGTCAACGACAAGATCGAGCTCTCGTTCGCGCGCGTGCTGCGCTCGGCGCTGCGCCAGGATCCCGACATCGTCCTGGTGGGCGAGATGCGCGACCAGGAAACCGCCCAGATCGGCCTGCGCGCCGCGATGACGGGTCACCTGGTGCTCTCGACCCTGCACACCAACGACGCCGCCAGCACCCCGCTGCGCCTGATGGACATGGGCGTGCCGCGCTACATGGTGGGCAGTTCCCTGCAAGCGGTGCTGGCGCAGCGCCTGGTGCGGGTGATCTGCGAAAGTTGCAGCACCACCTATGAAGCCACGCCGCTTGAGCGCCAATGGCTGCGCGCCGAACTGCGCGAGCTGGCCGAGACCACCCAGTTCTATCACGGCAAAGGCTGCTCGCATTGCAACGGCATGGGCTACCGCGGCCGGACCGGCGTGTACGAGCTGCTGGAAATGACGTCCGCCGTGGTGGACGCCGCCAACCATCCCGACCCGGCCCACTTCCTCAAGGCCGCGCACGCCGAAATGCAGGGCGAAACCTTGCGCCGCCACGCCGTGCAACTGGCCGTCCAGGGCCGCACCACGGTGTCCGAAGCGATGCGCATCAGTAATCAGATCGAGGAATAAACCGTGCCGTTTTTCGCCTACAAGGGACGTAATGCCAAAGGCGAGCTGATGCAAGGCGTGCTGGAAGGCGCCGACAGCGGGGCCGTGGCCGACCAGTTGTTCGGCAACGGCGTCACCCCGCTCGATATCACCCAGACCAGCCGCGCCGTCACCAGCGGCGTCGAGGAAGGCTTTTTCGAGCGCCTGTTCGAGAAAAAAGTCACTTCGATGGACGTCCAGTTGTTCAGCCGTCAACTGTACACCCTGCTCAAGTCGGGCGTGCCGATCATGCGCGGCCTGGCCGGGCTGCAGGAATCGGCCATCAGCAAGTCGTTCGGCAAGGTCATCAAGGACTTGCGCGAGTCGCTCGACTCCGGGCGCGAACTGTCGGCCGCGATGCGCCGCCATCCGACCGTGTTTTCGAACTTTTACCTGTCGATGGTGCGCGTGGGCGAGATGACCGGGCGCCTGGAAGACGTGTTCCTGCGCCTGTTCGACCATCTGGAATTCGACCGCGACATGCGCGAACGGGTCAAGACCGCTACCCGCTATCCGACCTTTGTCATGATCGCGATGCTGCTGGCGATGATCGTGGTGAACATTTTCGTCATTCCCCAGTTCGTGAAGGTGTTCGAAAGCTTCAATTCGCAACTGCCGCTGATGACCCGCATCCTGATCGGCAGCTCGAACTTCATGGTGCGCTTCTGGCCGGCGCTGCTGGTGGGCTCGCTGATGGCTTTTTTCGGCTGGCGCACGTATATCAACTCGGTGGAAGGGCGCATGTGGTGGGACCGGGTGCGCCTGCGCCTCCCGATCGCCGGCAAGATCGTCCTGAAAGGCACCATGGCGCGCTTTGCGCGCAGTTTCGCGCTGTCGATGAAGAGCGGGGTGCCGATGGTGCAGGCGCTCACGGTGGTCTCGCAAACGGTCGACAACGCTTACCTGGCCTCGCGCGTGGAAGCAATGCGCGATGGGGTCGAGCGGGGCGAGAGCATCTTGCGCACGGCGGTGGCGGCCGGGGTGTTCACGCCGATCGTGCTGCAGATGATCGCCGTGGGCGAAGAAACCGGCTCGCTCGACGACCTGATGGATGAAATCGGTCAAATGTACGAGCGCGAGGTCGATTACGAACTGAAAACCTTGTCGGCCCAGATCGAGCCGATCATGATCGTGTTCCTGGGGGCGATGGTGCTGGTGCTGGCGCTCGGCATTTTCCTGCCGATCTGGGACCTGGGCAAAGCCGCTTTGCATAAATGAGACAGATTGCCACCCCATCAACGTTGTCAAATGCGCGTGGCTTTTCGCTGCTGGAACTGGCGGTGTGCGCGGTGGTGGTGGCGATACTCACGGGGGTGCTTTTACAACGCTTGCTGGACTATCGCGAACGGGCCGAACTGGCCGCCGTCGAGCAGCTCGCCGGGGTGCTGCGCACCGCGCTGGTGTTGAAGGTCGGCCAGTTGCGGGTGCGTGGGAAAGAGTCGGAGATCGCCTCGCTGGCCGGGAAAAACCCGATCGACTTGCTCGCCGAAAAACCGCGCAATTATGCCGGCGAATATTTCACGCCCACCCCGGAGCAGGTCGCGCCGGGCAACTGGTATTTCGACCGCAAGACGAAAACGCTGGTGTACTTGATAAGCAGGGAAAAGAAATTTCCACAAGGCACCGCGAAGCGCATAAGTTTCAAGGTAGAATTAACTCGCTTGCCCACAATCCCCGCCAAGCAGAGTGGTACGCCAGATGCACGGACCGTTGCCCTTACTCAAGTTAATAGATAAACCGCCGTTAAAGAATACGGTACTCGTGTTTCTGTTACGCACCTCATTGTTCACTGCTTAAAACGAATTGGAGATTCACATGAAAATGCAATCCATCGGTAAGTTCCGCCACGCCACCCAAGCTGGTTTCACCCTGATCGAACTGATCGTTGTCATCGTCATCCTCGGCATCCTGGCGGCCACCGCCTTGCCGAAATTCGCCGACCTCGGCGGCGACGCCCGCGGCGCCACCATGAAGGCGGCCAAGGGTTCGCTGGAAGCGGTGTCGGCCATGGTGCACGGCAAGTTCCTGATCAACCCGACCGCCACCGTGTCACTCGAAGGCGTGGTTGTGAATGTGGCCAACGGCTATCCGGTCGGCGACGCCAAGCTGCTGGAAGCGGCCGGCCTGAGCGCCAACGACTACGAACTCATCACCGCTGTCGGCGGCGGCACCAACTCCCCGACGCTCGCCGCCGGCGACGTGGCGGTGGTGCCAACGAGCGTGAAAGGTACCCCGAAAGGCTTGAACTGCTACGCGCTGTACAAGGCGGCAGTCGCCGGCGCCGCTGGCGCCGACCCGACCCCACCGAAGATCACCGCGGTTGTGACGTCCTGCTAAGCAGTCGCCGAGCGTGACTGACCGACTGGCGCATCGCAGCATGGGTAGCGCGGCCACGGCCGCAACCCATCGCGCCAGTCCATCCTGCAACACCCCCATGAGCAACCAGGTCCCACGCCAGCGCAGCGGCCAGCAAGGCTTCACGCTGGTTGAGCTGATCACCGTGATGGTGATCGTCGGCATCCTCGGCGCCGCCGCGGCGGCCCGCTGGTTCGACCGCGCCGGGTATGACGCGCCCGCCTTCACCGAGCAGGCAAAATCCCTGATCCGCTATGGCCAGAAAGTGGCCGTGGCCCAGAACCGTCCCGTCTTCGTGCGCCTCGACGGCGCCAGCGTGGCGCTGTGCTTCGCCGACGCCGCCGCCTGTCCGGTCAACCAGCGCGTGCCGGCCGCTTCCGGCAGCAACAGCGGCGAAAAAACCACCCTGAACCGCTGCGACCAGTCCGCCAGCTGGGCCTGCGAAGGCGCCTTGGGCGGCGTGAGCTACGTCACCAGTCCCGCCACCGCCATGTTTTTTTTCGATTCGCTGGGCCGTCCGGGCGTGGGCGGGGCGGGTTTTTCAAAAATGAGCATGACGGTCAAGGCCGGCGCCAACAGCGCCAGCCTGGTGGTCGAAGCCGAGACCGGCTATGTACATTGAGCCCTCACGCCCGCATCGCCCCACGCTGGCGCGCCAGCGCGGCATCAGCTTTGTCGAACTGATCATCTTCATGGTGATCATCGGGGTCGGCCTGACCGGCATCCTCAGCGCCATGAACCTGACTACCCGCACCAGCGCCGATCCGCTGGTGCGCAAGCAGGCGCTGATGCTGGCCGAAGGCTTGATGGAAGAAGTCCAGCTGGCCCGCTTCACCTTTTGCGACGCGACCGACGCCAGGGTCGAGGAGGCCAAGGCGCCGGCCCTGGGCGGCGAGAACTGCGCCAGCCTGGTCGAGAACGTCGGCAACGAGGCCGGCGCCACGCGTCCCTTCGACAACGTCAACGATTACGTGGCCGCCTACGGCACCCCGAGCGCCGCCTTCCTCAATGCGGGCAGGCTGAGCGATGCCGCCGGCCAGGACATCGCCTTGCCCGGCTATACGGTCATGCTGACCGTCTCTCCCACCGGCGGCCTCGGCCCGGCGGGGCGGCAAGTGCCGCAGACCGAAGCGCTGGCGATCCGCATCGCCGTCTATTTCAACAACGTGGAAAGCGTGGTGCTGGAAGGCTACCGCGTGCGCTACGCACCGAATGCGCCGCCATGAGCACGCGCCCCCGCCAGCACGGCTTTACCCTGATCGAAGCGATCGTGGTGATCGTCATCACCGGCATCCTGGGCGCCATCGTCGCCACCTTCCTGCGCCTGCCGGTGCAAAGTTATGTCGACAGCGCCGGCCGCGCCGAGTTGGCCGACACGGCCGATACGGCGGTGCGGCGCATGGTGCGCGAAATCCGCCTGGCCCTGCCGAACACGGTACGGGTGTCGGGCAACGCCATCGAATTTGTGCCGACCAAGACCGGCGGGCGCTACCTGGCGGCCGAAGATACGCTGGTGCCGGCCAACAATCCGGCCGGCGACCACCTGAACTTCGTCGACCCGGCCGACCTGACTTTCCGCGTGCTTGGGCCGCTGCAGGACGGCCCGCAGCGAATCGCCGCCGGCGACCTGGTGGTGGTCAACAACCTGATGATCAGCGGCGACGCCGCCAACGTGTACGCGGCCGTGCCGACCAACCGCGCCGAGGTGGCGGCGGTCGACGCCGCCAGCAAGGTGGTCACGCTCAAGGCCAATCCGTTCGCCGTCCAGAACCCGCCGATGGCCCATCCGATGCACCGCTTCCAGGTGACCGGCCAGCCGGTCACCTACAGCTGCGCCAACGGGGTGCTGGCGCGCCACGCCAACTACGGTTTCAATGCGAGCCAGAACAGCTATCCGAGCGCCGCGCCGGCGCTGCTGGCGGCCAATGTCGCGTCCTGCGAATTCCATTACACCCTGATCGGCAACACGCGCGCGGCGCTGGTGAGGCTGAGCTTGACCTTGCGCCGGCCGGACGGGCGCGATGGACCGATCCGCATGACGCAGCAAGTGCACGTGGACAATACGCCATGATCGCCCGCCCGACCTTGCGCCATATGCGCGGCGTGAGCCTGGTCACCGCCATCTTCCTGCTGGTGGTGCTGTCGGGCCTGGCGGTGGCGATGGTGACCCTGTCCACCACCGCGCACACCAGTTCCATGCTGGACGTGCAGGGTACGCGCGCCTATCTGGCCGCGCGCGCCGGCACCGAGTGGGGCGTGTACCAGGTCACGCGCGGGAACGGGGCGTGCACCACCGCGGCCTCGGGCGAGGCCAGCATCAGCACCTTCGCGCTGCCGGGCGACGGCGGCCTGGCGCGCATGACGGTGACGGTGGTGTGCCTGCGCACCATCGACAGTGCGACCCAGCAGGCCCGCTATACCGTGCGCAGCACCGCCTGCAACAGTCCGGGCAGCGGCGGCTGTCCGAATCCCAGCAACAGCGTCGATTACGTGCAACGCGTGGTGCACGTCGAATTCAGCGCGTCGGCGGAGGAACCATGAGGCCGCGCTGTTCATCATCGTGGAACGGGGCGCTGGGCACCCTGTGCGCGGCCGGCCTGCTGCTGGCGAGCCTGCCCGCGCGCGCCGATACGCCGATTTCGCTGTTCAAAAGCTACGCCGGACGCCTGAACTTTACCGGCGTCCAGAAGACCATGCGCACTGGCTCAAACAGCAACAATCCGTGCGCCATCAGTACCGGCACGCTGAGCGCCACCCTGGCCGGCATTCCGGCGACCGCCAAGATCGTCAGCGCCCATCTGTACTGGGCCGGATCGGGCTCCACCCCCGACTACACGGTCCTGCTGGACGGCGCCTCGGTCAGCGCGGCGAGCAACCGGCGCTTTACCACCGCCACCATCGGCTACAACTACTTTTCGGGCGCGGCCGACGTCACCGCCCAGGTCACGGCCAAGCGCAACGCCACGTATACCTTCGGCGGCTTGTCGATCGACAATGGCAATACCTATTGCGGGGTGCAGGGCGTGCTGGGCGGGTTTTCGCTGCTGGCGATCTACTCCGTGCCGGCGCCCGGAGAAACGTTTCGTGTGCTCAATCTGTACGAGGGTTTCCAGTACATCCGCACCTACGGCGCCGACAACATCAAAGTCAACCTGAACCTGAGCAACTTCAAGACGCCATCGCCGCTCGGCACGGCCACCGGGCGCATCGCCCACGTGACCTGGGAGGGCGACACCACGCTCTCGGGCGGCGGCGAAAACCTCAAGTTCAACGGCGCCGAGATGGTCGATTCGGCCAATCCGTCCGGCAACCAGTTCAATTCGACCAGCAATATCGGCGCCGCTGTCGACAACGCCTCCTACGGCATCGACTTCGATTCCTACGTGCTGGCCAGCCCCAAGCTGTTCGCCGGCCAGACCACCGCCACCATGCTGTACGAGTCGGGCCAGGACATGGTCTTGCTCAACGCCGAAATCGTCTCGGTGCCGAACGTCGACGTGGCCGACCTGTCGCTGGCGATCACGTCCAGCGGCACGCCGGCGCGCGGCAGCGTCATGAACCTGATCCATGCGGTGAGCAACAACGGACCCTTGCCGGACGCCGGCCCGATCACCGTCAAGCACACCTTGCCGACCGGGCTAGATTTCATCTCGGCCGGCGGCACCGACTGGACCTGCTCGCGCTCGGGCCAGGTGGTCACCTGCGTCTCGCCCGAGCAGCTGGCGGTGGGCGAGGTGGCGCCGGCCCTGACCATCAGCACCCGGATCGCCCTGACCGCGCCGGGCAGCATGACCGCCAACGCCAGCGTCGGCGGCTTGCAGTTCGATAACGACCTGGCCAACAACAGCGCCAGCAAGACCATCAGCTTTTCCAGCGCCAGGTATGTGTTTACCGACGGACCGTGCCGGACCGGCATCACGCCCGGCAGTGTCGGCCAGTGCAATTACCTGAGCATGCCGACCCAGCAGGCCGCGGTGAACGGCACGGTCTACATCACGGCGATCGACAACACCGCGCTCGACCTCAATTTCAAGACCGTGGTGCCGCCCAGCACCACGCCGACCCTGCAGTTTTCGATGAAGTGCGTCAACCCGACCACGGGGGCCGGCGGCGTCGCCAAGCTCAAGAACATTGCCCTGAAAGCGTGCATCGGGGCGTCCGCGCCGCAAAGCGCGACCCAGTGGCAAGCCATTCAAATGAGCTTCGATCCGAATACGGCCACTTCGCTGCCGGTGTCGTTCGTGTACTCGGACGTCGGCCAGGTCGAACTGCTGATGGCCGAGACCGCCTCGGCGCTGGCGCAGGTGAGCACCAGCGGCCAGTTCGTCGTGCGGCCGTACAAATTCGCCTTGAGCACGCCGCTGGCCAATCCGGCCGGCCTGGTCGAGCAGACCAAGATGACGGCCGATATCGGCCGCTTCTGGAAGGCCGGCGCCGGCTTCACCCTCGATGTGATCGCGCAAAACTTCGACGGCCTTCCGACCCCCAATTTTGGCAGGGAAACCACGCCGCAGATGGTCGACCTGATCACCACGGTCGCCATCGATTCGCAAAACTACGCCGATCCGGGCGACCCCACCTCGGAAACGCTGGCGTTCGCCGACATGGCGGTCGAGAACGGCGATCCGTTTCCCCAGGTGGAAGGGGAGTTTGCGCCGTTCAGCGGCGGGACCGCCACCGGTGCCAACTTTACCTTCGCCGAAGCCGGCATCATCAATGTGCGCGCGCACATGCAAGGGTCGGCCTATCTCGATACGGCCGACGTCACCAGCAACGGCATCGCGCTGGGCCGCTTTTATCCGGGCTACTTCCAGACCGAAGTGCCGATCATCATGTATTGCGCCGCGCCGCATCCGCTCGCCTGCAACAATATTGGCCTGCATTATTCGAAGCAACCGATCCAGACCGTCGTGCGCGCCTTCAATGCCGTCGGCCAGATCACCAAGTTCTACCAGGGCAAGTTCGTCAAGTCGCCCAAGCTGCTGCCGTTCACTACGATGGGCGGTGGGGCCCAGGCCACCAAGGGCACGCTCACGCCCAGTGCGATCACCGATGCGCAGACGGTGTTCATTCAGGGCGTGGCCACCACCTGGCCGAGCTACGACTATGCCGCCATCACCTACGAGCCGCTCGATATCTACCTGCGCGCCAGCGACGCCGACCTGGTCACCTCGGGCCGCGCGGGCTTGTCGGTCGAGGGCGGCACGAAAATCGCGCGCGGGCGGATGCTGGTCGAAAACGCTTTCGGTTCGGAATTGCTGCCGCTGGCGGTGACCATGCGCGCCCAATACTGGACCGGCACCACCGCCACCAACGGCCGCTGGGTCGGCAGCGCCAGCGACGCCATCAGCATCCCGCCGCCACCGGAAGCCGGCTCCGGCCAGGTGACCTTGCCGCACAGCGTCGCCAGCGCCCAATTGCGGCTCAGTTACACCCAATGCAAGGGCAACATGACGAGCTGCAATAGCCTCGCGCCCTTTCCGGACCCCAAGGCCACGCTCGGCACGGCGTACATGAAGGAGGGCGTGCTCAAGTTCAAGCTGGCGCCGACCGGCAAGACCGGCAGCGTCGACGCCGCCCTCAACCTGCCCGTGTGGCTGCCGTCCACCCCCGGCAGGCTCACCTTCGGCGTGTACAAAACCACGCCGCTGATCTACATCCGCGAGATTTTCTGATGGGCGCGCCGGGGGGGACAGCTAAGGAACATTCCATACTGCTATCACTATGCGGTGGAAATCCGACGGTTTCAGTTGCTGATCGCAAATTTCGTGTTAAATCGCGATGAAACTTGAATATAATCAAGAAGCTACCGCACGACCTTCGCGCGCGGTATTGATATAGATTGCGGGCATGGGATTTTTCTCGAGATCAAAGAAGAAGGATGGCTTGCTGGTCATCGCCCTGCATGGCGAGGGCGTGTTCGCGGCGCGCGTCAAGCGCCAGGCCCAGGGCAAGCCGCGCGTCACCCTGGCCGCGTTTTATGCGGCCGACAAAAGCGCCGGTCCGGACATGCTGGAAAAGACCGGCAAGGACTTGCACGCGAGCAGTTTTCGCTGCTCAACCGTGCTCGGCGCCGGTGAATACCAGTTGCTCTCGGTCGAGGCGCCCAACGTGCCGGCCGACGAGCTGCGCACCGCCGTGCGCTGGCGCCTGAAGGACATGCTTGATTTTCCGGCTGACCAGGCCGGCATCGACGTGCTCGACATTCCCACCGACAAGGCCCAGGGCCGCAGCCAGTCGCTGTTCGCGGTCGCCGCGCGCAACAGCCTGATCGAAAGCCGCCAGAACCGCTTCGTCGACGCCGGCGTGCCGCTGGCGGTGATCGATATTCCCGAAATGGCGCAACGGAATATCTCGGCCCTGCTCGAACCGGAAGGGCGCGGCGTGGCCGTGCTCTCGTTCAGCAGCGAGGGCGGCTTGCTGACCGTCACCTACAACGCCGAGCTGTACCTGGCGCGCCGGATCGACGTGACGCTCGAACAATTGCTCGACAGCGACCATGATCGCAAGCACGTGTGCTACGACAAGATCACCCTTGAGTTGCAACGTTCGCTCGACCATTTCGACCGCCAGTACAACTTCATCAACGTCTCGAAACTGGTGCTGGCGCCGACCGGCGCGAGCGGGCTTGACGAATACCTGTCCAGCAACCTGTACACCAAGGTCGAGTCGCTCGACCTGGCCAGTGTGCTCGACCTGGACGGGGTGCCGGAACTGGCCGCCGCCGCGCAGCAGCAACGCTTTTTCCTGACCCTGGGCGCGGCCCTGCGGCATGAGGAGGTTGTCTCTTGAGCCAGCAAATCAATCTGTTCAACCCGGAGTTTCTCAAGCAGAAGAAGATTTTTACGTCCAGCAACATGCTGCTCGCGCTCGGCGTGCTGGTGGCCGGCGCGCTGGCCATGGTGATGGTGGGCCGCCACAGCACCGGCCGGCTGGAAGCCGAAGCGGCCGCCGGCGCCGACCAGCTGGCCCTGAAAAAGGAACGCCAGGCCAGGGTCATCGCCGAATTCGCCCCGCGCCAGAAAAGCCGCGAGCTCGAGCTGGAGATCGCCCGCGCCGAAGCCGACCTCGCTTCCTTGCACGATGTCTCGAAGGTGCTGGGCGGGCAAACCCTGGTCGTGGCGCGCAAAGGGTATGCGCGCTACTTCAAGGCGCTGGCGCGCCAGGGCGGCGGCGACCTGTGGCTGACCGGGGTGCGCATCGGCGGCGACGGCCACCATATCGGCTTGCAGGGCAGGGCGCTCGACGCCAGCCTGGTGCCGGCCTTCGTCACCCGCCTGGCGCGCGAACCGGCCATGCAGGGCAAGAATTTTTCCAGCCTGCAAATGAGCCGGGCGCGCCTGCAGCTTGACGGCAAGGATGCGCCAGACCCGGGCCAGATGGCGCCGTATGTCGATTTCACCCTGCAGGACGTGGCGCCGGCCCGCGTGGCCGGCGCGCCGCGCGCTGCCGACGTCACGCCGCCCGACATGAAGCCGGTGGCGGCAAGCATCAAAGCGGAGGCCGCCAAATGAAAGCGCGCCTGCTCAAGCTGCAAATGAAAATCGACGCCATGAGCGTGCGCGAGCGCGCCATGGTGTTCGGCGCCACGGTCGGCGTGGTCGTGTTCGTGCTGTTCGCCCTCCTGTTCGATCCCCTCTTCGCGCGTCAGAAGATGTTGCGCAACCAGATCAGCCAGCAGCAAAACAATATGCTCGGCATCGATGCCGAAATCACGGCCCTGGCGCAAACGAACGCGGTCGACCCCGACCGCGACAACCGCGCGCGGCTGGCGGTGATCAAGGGCGCCAGCGCCAGGTTGTCGGACAGCCTGCGCACCGCGCACAACAGCCTGGTCACGCCCGAAAGCATCGCGCCGCTGCTCGAACGCATTCTCAAGGCCAACGGCCGGCTGCGCCTGGTGGGCATGAAAAGCTTGCCGGCGATTCCCTTCGCCGGCTCGTTCGACCCCGAACCAGGCCTGGAGGAGGCCGCGGCGCCGGCGCCCGGCGCCGGCCGCGCCATCTACGCGCACGGCGTCGAAGTGACGGTGCGCGGCAATTACCTGGATATGGTTAACTACATGGATGCGCTCGAAAGCATGCCGGTCCAGCTGTTCTGGGGCAAGGCCCAGCTCGAGGTCGAGACCTATCCCGACGCGCGCCTGAGCCTGACCTTGTACACCTTGAGCCTGGACAAGAAATGGATCACCTTATGAGCGCGCGCCGAGGGCTGTGCGCGGTGTCGCTGGCGCTGGTGTGCGTGGGGCCGGGCGTCGCCGCCGGGCCGCTGCCCGACCCGACCCGCCCGCCGGCGCGCCTGTACACCCCCGCCGGCGACGCCGCGGCGGCGCCGCAGAGCATGGAGCCGCAGTTGCAGTCGGTGCTGATCGCGCGTCATGCGGGCGGGCGCCACGTGGCCGTGATCGACGGCCAGACGGTGCGCCTGGGCGAGCAATTCCGGGGTGCGCGCGTGACCCGGATGACGGACAATGAAGTTGTACTGGTGAAAGGCAGGGAACACCGCGTCTTGCGCCTGTTCCCGCGCACGCCATCCCCTCAGCGGCTTAACGAGAGAGACTGACAAAGAGCATGCACAAACACCGTGTGGACCACCTCGTGATGGCATCAATGATCGCAAGCGCCCTGACCCTGGCCGGCTGCAACAGCGCGCCCAAGCGCGACACGTACGAAAACATCACCGCCGAGATGGCGCTGGCCGCCAGGCGCACGCCGCCGCCGCTCGACGACGCGGTCAGCGCGGCCCTGCTGCCGCCGGTCGCGGCGCTGGCCGGGCAACTGCCCAAGTCGCGCCAGGCGCTGGAAGAACGCTTCAACGTCAGCTTCAACAATGTGCCGGCGCAGCATTTCTTTCATTCCATCGCCACCGGCACGCGCTACAACATGCTGGTCCATCCCGAGGTGAGCGGCAACATCACCGCCAACCTGAAGGACGTGACCCTGGCCGAAGCGCTCGACGCCGTGCGCGAAATGTATGGCTACGATTTCCGGATCGAGGGCAACCGGGTCTCGGTCAAGCCGCTCACGATGCAGACCCGCATCTTCCAGGTGAACTACCTGGTCGGCAACCGCAAGGGCAAGTCGAACCTGCGCGTGACCTCCACCTCGGTCACCAACGCCGCCAGCAACAGCCAGAACAACGGCGGCAACAGTGGCGGCAATAGTGGTGGTAACAACGGCGGCAACAACAGCGGCGGCAACAACAATGGCCAGGATGGCGGCAACAACAATAGCGGCGGCAACGGACCAAGCGACAGCACCAACGTCAGCACCACCTCGGACAGCGACTTCTGGCTTGAACTGAAGACCTCGCTCGCGGCGATCGTCGGCTCCAAGGACCTGGGCCGCAGCGTGGTGGTCAACCCGCAGTCGGGCGTGGTGGTGATCCGCGCCATGCCGGAGGAACTGCGCAATGTCGACATGTTCCTCAAGGCGACCCAGCTGTCGGTCGGGCGCCAGGTCATCCTGGAAGCCAAGATCCTCGAGGTGGAACTGAACGACAGCTTCCAGAGCGGCATCAACTGGGCCTCGTTCGCCTCGTTCCGCGGCGCGCACGGCAACCGCGTCTCGACCGGTTTCGTGCAGCCGGGCACCTCGCTGGCGCCGCTGCCGTATGCCGGCGGCCAGCCGGCGGTCATCGGCGACGCCAAGTCCCTGACGGCCAGCACCGGTTTCCTGCTCTCGAATGCGGCGGCCTCGGCCGGGTCGATGTTCGGCCTGGCTTTCCAGACCAGCAATTTCGCCGCCCTGATTTCCTTCCTGGAATCGCAGGGCACCGTGCACGTGCTGTCGAGCCCGCGCATTGCCACGATCAACAACCAGAAAGCTGTGCTCAAGATCGGCACCGACGAGTTTTACGTCACTGGCGTGTCGACCACGACCAGCACCGGCGACAACAACAATACCGTCAGCCCGAGCGTGACCCTGCAACCGTTCTTTTCGGGCGTGGTGCTCGACGTGACCCCGCAGATCGATGAGAAGGGCAATATTTTGCTGCACGTGCACCCGTCGGTCAGCCAGGTCAGCACGGTCAGCAAGTCGGTCAACCTGGGCAGTGCCGGCAACCTGAGCCTGCCGCTGGCGGCCTCGTCCACGTCGGAAATCGACAGCATGGTGCGCGGGCAGGATGGGCGGGTGGTGGCCATTGGCGGCCTGATGCGCCAGTCCTCGACCGCCGACGGCAACCAGATCCCGGGCGCGGGCAATATTCCGGTGCTCGGCAACCTGTTCCGCAACAAGAGCAACGTCAACCAGAAGCGCGAACTGGTGGTGCTGATCAAGCCGACCATCGTCGACGGCGCCAACAGCTGGAACCAGGACCTGATCGACACCAGCCGCCGCTTCGACGAACTCGATCCGCGCGCGGCGGGACAACGCTAGCATGTACACCTCGCACTTCGGCCTGCGCGAAGTCCCGTTCGGCATCACGCCGGACACGAGTTTCTTTTTCACCAGCCCGCATTCGCAGGAAGCGCTCAACACCCTGCTGGTGGCCGCCAGGAATGGCGAAGGTTTCATCAAGATCACGGGCGAAGTCGGCACCGGCAAGACGCTACTGTGCCGCAAGTTCATGGCGACCTTGGGCGACGGCTTCGTCACCGCCTACATTCCCAACCCCTACCTGGAACCGCGCACCCTGATGCTGGCGCTGGCCGACGAACTGGCACTGGTGCTCGACAAAGATGTCGACCAGCACCAGCTGCTCAAGGCCATCACGCACAGGCTGATGGCGCTGGCGAGCCAGGGCAAGCGCGTGCTGCTGTGCCTGGACGAAGCGCAGGCGATCCCGATCGAGAGCCTGGAAGCGCTGCGCCTCTTGACCAACCTGGAAACCGAAAAGCGCAAGCTGTTGCAGATCGTGCTGTTCGGGCAGCCCGAACTGAACCGCAACCTGGCGCTGCAATCGATCCGCCAGCTGGCGCAGCGCATCACCTTTCACTACCATCTGGGGCCGTTGACGCGCGACGACGTCGAGTATTACCTGGCGCACCGGCTGCGCGTGGCCGGATTTAGCGGTGCGCGGCTGTTCAGCCGGTCGGCCGTGGGCGCCTTGTACGCGGCCAGCGGCGGCATTCCGCGGCTGGTTAACATTCTCGCGCACAAGGCGCTGATGCTGTGCTACGGGCAAGGCAAGCAGCAAGTCAGCCGGCGCCACGTGAGCGCAGCGGTGCGCGATACGATTTCCGCCAGGCGCCGTCGGTGGCCCTGGCTCGCCGCGCTGGCGCTGACCCTGGCGGCGGGCGGCGGACTTACCTGGGCCTTGAACACATGAGTCTGATCAACAAGATGCTGCAAGACCTCGACGCGCGCGGCTCGCAGGGCGGCGACGCGGCGCCGTCCGATGTGCGCCCGGTCGGGCGCGGCGAACGCGCCGTGCCGGCCCCGCTGGTGATGGGGGCGCTGGCCGGCGTGCTGATCCTCTCGGTGGGCGGCGTGTATGGCTGGCGCGTGCTGCACCAGCCAACCGTGGCGCCGGTGGCGCTGGTGACGCCGGCCACGCCGATTCAACAGGCTGTGATCAATGCGCCGCAACCGTTGCCGGAGGTGGCGCAGGCGCCGCAGGTGGCGGCCGTGGCCACGGCGCCGCCGGCACAGCCCAAGCCGGCATTGCCGGTGGAACCGGCGCCAGCCGAGCCGCCGCGCGAGCGCGTTGCGGCAGCGCAGGTGGAGAAGCCGGCACTGCAAGCGCGCCGCGCCAGGACGGTTGCGAGCGGCGAGGCGATCGCGCCGCAGGCCGGCCGCCAGGCGGCGGGCGGGCAGGGCGCCGAGGGTGTCTACCGGCGCAGCCTGGCCAGCCTGCAGGACGGGCGCGTGAGCGACGCGGTGGCGCAGCTGGAGCAGGCGCTGGCGCTTGACCCGCGCCATGAGGCGGCGCGCCAGACCCTGGTCGGCATCCAGATCGAACAGGGCCGCACGGTCGAGGCGATGCGCTTGCTGCAAGCCGGCCTGGCGCTCGACGCCAGGCAGCCGGCCATGGCCATGCTGCTGGCGCGCATGCAGATCGACGGCGGCGCGTCCGGCGTGGATACCTTGATGGCAAGCTTGCCGGCAGCCGGCGGCAACGGCGAGTACCGCGCCTTCCTGGCCGGCGCCTTGCAGCGCGAACGGCGCCACCAGGAGGCGGTGGAGCAGTATCAGGCGGCGCTGCGCAGTGCGCCGGACAACGGCGTCTGGTGGATGGGGCTGGGGATGTCGCTGGAGGCCGAGAAGCGCTTGCCGGAGGCGCTGGCGGCGTTCCAGCGCGCCAGGGCGACGGGCAACCTGTCGCCGGAACTGCAAGGCTTTGTCGAGCGCAAGGTGGGGGCGCTGGGAGGCTGACCGGTTTCCAGGCATGCCCGACTCCCTGCCCATTTCGCCTGTCAATTCCCGGCGTGTGGACGCACCGCAGCGATGGCCTCGATTTCTATCATGGCCGCTGGATCGTACAGGGCCTTGACTTCGGCGATGGTATCGGCCGGGTAGGGCGCGCTGAAGAACCGGCGACGCAGGTCCACTACCTCGTTGAAGTTGCCCATGTCGGTCACGAAGATCGTGACCTTGACGACGGCGTCGAGGCCCGAGCCGCCGGCGTCGAGCACGCGCTTGAGGTTGGCGAAAGCCTGTTCGCCCTGGGCGCGGAAACCGCCGTCGACGATTTTCCCATCGTCGCCGGCGCCCGCCTGCCCGGAGACGAAGAGCAGGTCGCCCAATTTGATCGCTTGGGAAAGCAGGAAGGGCTCGTAATTGTCCGGCTGGGTGATAATTCGTTCGAGCATGGTTGACTCCTTGGTCACGGTAGGGGGATGTGGGTGCGGCGCCAGAGGTGCCGCAGGGAGAAGATAGGCGTGCGCCGTGATGTTGACAAACGCTCATTTGTCAGGCATAAGATGAGTTTATTTCATCTGTATGCGCAATGCGGCGACTTCCCCCACTTTCGGCACTACGCGCGTTCGAAGCGGCAGCCCGGCATGGCAGCTTCAAGCAAGCTGCCAATGAACTTGCCGTCACGCCGACCGCGATCAGCCATCAGATTCGCGCTCTCGAGGAATTGACTGGATTGACCCTGTTCGAGCGGCAGGTGCGCAAAGTCGTCCTGACCGACGCCGGGGTGGAGCTGTATCCGGTGCTGCGTGACGGTTTCAATGCATTCGAAACGGTCTTGCAGCGCCTTGAGACCGCGCAGGCACGGCGCCGGGTCATCATCTCGGCGACCAATGCGTTTATGGCGCGCTGGCTTGCGCCCCGGGTGGCGCACTTTCGACAGCTGTACCCGGACATCGATCTGGAGCTGCACGCATCCGATCAGGCAGTCGAGCTCGGGTGCGACCGCGCCGACATAGCGATTCGCTACGGGCGCGGGCCGTATGCGGGCATGGTCGCGCAGCCGCTGTTCGCCGACCGCTTCGCGCCGGTCTCCGGCCCCCAGCTTGGCCCGTTGACACTGGCGGATCTGGACCAGGTTCCGTTGATCGATTTCAAGTGGAGCCACGCGCATCCGCTCAACCCGACCTGGAAGAACTGGTTCGCCCAAGCGGGCTTGCCGTGGAAGTCACATCACGGGCAGCTACTTTTTTCTGGTGAAGACCATGCGATCCAGGCGGCGCTGGCCGGTCAGGGAATTGCTCTTCTGAGCCTGGAACTGGTGGCCGCCGACCTCGCAGCAGGGCGCCTGGTGCAGCCGTTCGGCCCGAGCATGGCGGGGCATGCGTATCATCTGGTCCGCAGTGCGGGACAGCGGCACGGGCCACATGTCGACGCGGCATGGGAATGGTTGCGCAGCCAGGCCGAAGGACCGACCAGCCCTTTCGCGCTGCCCGGACCCACCGGGTGAGGCGGGGGAACGACGAGTTAGCTACAAACTCGCCAACTCGCCCCAAATCTGCTTCATCGGAAACCTTAACTTCGCGTGATCCTCATGCAAGGCTTCCGCAATCGCGCAGCCCGGCTCGCTGGTGACACGCTCGCGCGCCTCGCCCGGGCTCTTGCCATCGGCCGTGCGCAGCACATGCACGCCGACTCCCGCGCCATCCCGGGCGCGGTGCGACACCACGCCCAGTTCGGCATTCTCGAGCCGCACCAGCGTCCCCGGAGGATAGGCCCCGATCTGCGTGGCGAAGTGGCCCAGCACGATCTGGTCGTACGGCATCTCGTTGCCGGCCCCCAGGCGTTCCAGCGCCTGCGGCGGCAGCAGGGAGCGCCGGTAATTGCGCGCTGAAACGAAGGCGCAGTAGCGGTCGGCCAGCCCGATCAGCTTGGCGTTCTGCGAAATCTCATCGCCGAGTTTGCCGGCCGGATAGCCGCTGCCGTCCTCATTTTCATGATGCAGCAACACCAGGTCGAGCCACGCCTCGTCGTGCACGCCGGCCCAGCGCAGCATCTCGACGCTGGCCGACGGATGGCGCCGCACCAGCGCCCGTTCTTCGTGCGACAGCGCGCCATCCTTGTTCTGGAACAGTTCCGCCTGGCGCACCATGCCCACATTCATGCTCAGCGCCGCCGCCGTGACCACCAGCACCTCGGCCGCCGACTTGCCCATTGCGCGCGCGATCATGCAGGCGATCACGGCCGCCTCGGTGCAATGGCGCACCGCGTACGCACCGGCAATCTGGTTCAGGAAAATGGCGGCCAGCGCCACGTCGCCGCCGCGTTCGACGGTGGCGATCAGCTCGGCGGCGACGGCGCGCAGTTCGCGGTCGGCGCCGCCCTGGTCGCGCAAGTCCATCAGGGTGCGTTCGAGGCCGCGGTTGATCTGGTTGAGCGATTGCAGCACCGACACCGGCGCCGACGCTTCGGCGTACAGGCCGGCCGCGAGCCAGTCGTCAAGCTGGCCGGGCGCGAGCACCTGGCCTTTTTGCAGCAGCGGACGGCTCGCCGATGGCGTGCTGAAAATATCCCAGCGCAGCGGTTCGCCGAACGCCAGGTCTGCCAAGGTGATGCGCCTGATTGCCATGATGGGGTATCGAGCTCCGGTGGATCACAATCGGGCCAGACGCTCCAGCGCCAGGCGCCAGGTGTCGTCTTCCTTGGTGAAGCAAAAACGCACCATGCCCGACTCCTGGCCCTTGCTGTCAAACGCGCAGATCTTGATCGCGGTGGTCAGCCATTGTGCGAATTCCGACTCCAGTATAGGCGAAATCGCTCCGTACCTGAGACATTGAAAACAGGTGCCGTCGGCTGGCAACAACGTGCATGACCCCGTACAGGAGCTCGATGAGCACGCGGTTTAGCTGTAAGCGGCTGTACCTGTAATTGAGGCGTGGCTGAAGCACCACGCGAACATGATATCGGTCGTGGCATTTCTGATCGTTTCTTCTATGTCGATGGTGACTCTGCCGACATTCACAACACGCACCCTCGGATTCTTATGCGCCCTGTCCTGATAGGCAAATACACGATCGGCATAGTCGTCACCGCTGAAGTTGCCCTCCGGGTCGCCATGGGTCCCGCTGTAGATCGTCAATGTGCCCTCATGGAGGTATTGATCAACCACCTCTTTGACGCTCACACCGCTGACCGTCCGATTGTTGGCACTCCAGACGATGTGGTCGCCATAAACTCTTTTTATGAAAAATCGCGTGCTATGGAATTCCACTTTTTTGATCTCCCGTTAATTGACTGAAGGCGTTCCTTCCGACGGAAGGCGCGAACCATGTGAAAGCTTTCCAAGCCGTGCTCCCTGGTGGCCTCTTGAACTATCGACGCGGTTGTTGCATTTTAAGGTGGAATGTATGTTTGTGCAATGTTGTGAGGGTAGGGCGGGATAAACCTGGCCATGCTGACGCATGGAAGCGCCCTCGTTCCATCACAGCCTGGCAAGGCGCTCCAGCGCCAGGCGCAAGGTGTCGTCTGTCTTGGCGAAGCAAAAGCGCACAATCCCCGATTCCTGGCCCTTGCTGTAAAACGCGGACACGGGAATGGCGGCGACCTTGATGTCGGTGGTGAGCCATTGTGCAAATTCGGACTCCGGCATCGACGACATCGCGTCGTACCGGACACATTGAAAATAGGTGCCGTCGGCTGGCAATAAAGTGAAGCGGGAGCCCTTCAAGCCATCGCGGAACAGGTCGCGCTTGCGCTGGTAAAACGCCGGCAAGTCCAGGTAAGGCGCGGGGTCGGCCATGTAGCTCGCCAGGCCATGCTGCATCGGCGTGTTGACGCTGAAGACATTGTATTGATGTACCTTGCGGAACTCCGCCATCAGGCTGGCCGGGGCGGCGACGTAGCCGATTTTCCAGCCAGTGACGTGATACGTCTTGCCGAAACTCGATACCACGAAGCTGCGTTCGGCCAGGTCCGGATAGCGGCTCACCGACTCGTGGCGCGCGCCGTCGTAGACCATGTGCTCGTATACCTCGTCCGACAGGATCAGTATGTCGCTGCCGCGTACGATGTCGGCCAGCGCTTGCATGTCGGCCGCGCGTAGCACCGAGCCGGTCGGGTTGTGCGGGGTGTTGATGACGATCAGGCGCGTGCGCGGCGTGACCACTGCTGCGAGCCGGTCCCACGGCACGCTGTAGCCTTGTTCGCCGAGCTCCATCGCGACCGGCACCGGCACGCCGCCGGCCAGGGCGATGGCCGGCAAATAGCTGTCGTAGGCCGGTTCGATGATGATCACTTCATCGCCCGGATGCACGCAGCAGAAGATGGCGGTGGTCAGGGCCTGGGTGGCGCCGGCGGTGACGGTAATTTCGCTGGCGGCGTCGTAGCGCGCGCCGTACACGGTCGCGATCTTGGCGGCGATGGCGGCGCGCAGGGCGGGCACGCCGGTCATCATCGGATACTGGTTGTGGCCGGCGCGCATGGCGCCGTCGACATGATCGAGCAGGGCCGGCTCGCAGGCGAAATCGGGAAAGCCCTGGCCCAGGTTGACCGCCCCATGCTCGCTGGCCAGCGCCGACATCAGCGAAAAAACAGTGGTGCCGACGGCGGGCAGGCGGGTGTGCAGGACGGGAGTGGACATGGAGCGATCGGAAAGTTAAGCGGACAGCTATTCTAGCGCAGGCGCGCGTTGCCACCCGCCGGCCGGATGGGAACCAGCGGAGGGCTGGTATGGTGGCTCACCGGAGGGTTCATTCCGGTTGTTAGCAAAGAAAACAGGAAAACGGATGGCGAAAAAGCAGAAATACGACGCAGCGCTCACTTTCATGACCGGATGCGTGATCGAGAAGGACTATATCTATCTGTGCGCAGAGCTAGACAGTCTCGACCCCGAAGACCGGTATTCCCGTGTCCTCTTCTTCGACAATCAACAAGCGCAGGATCAATGGGTTCACCTCGACTTACCCGGTTGGACAGGTGTTTCGGTGTGCGTTGCCAGGGCCGGCCCGCGCCGTATGTATTGCACCCTGTCCAGCGAAGGGCAGGTGCGCCTCGAATACGTGGGCGGCGAGATCATCGAGCAGATTGCCGACGCCGGCTTGAGCACGCCCGAGGCGGACAAGTACGGCTATGTGAGCGCCATTCGTGAAATCGGCCAGCGGCTGTACGTGTGCGGCGGCATGGGGCAGGTGTATCGCCGCGAGCATGACACCTGGGTGCATGCCGACCACGGCTTGCTGCAGTCGTCCAGCAGCGTCGATCTCATGGTGGCCCGACTGCACGCGGGCGATCTCAGCGACATCGACAACTTGTTCGCGGACACCCTGATGCTCAGCGATATCAACGGTATCAGTGAGACGGATATCTACACGGTCGGCGATTCAGGCAGGATTTTTCACCATGACGGAACGGCCTGGCGTGCGGTCCGGTGCGATACGGATGCCATACTGCTCGCCGTCTGCTGCGCCAGCGCGGACGCGGTGTGGGTGTGCGGCTATCATGGCACCCTGCTGCACGGCAATTGGAAAGAGGGCTTCGCCGCAGTCGGTGCTGGCGATGCCGATGAGATCTTTTCCAGCGTCGCCGTGTTTGGCGATACCGTCTATCTCGCTTCGGAAAGCGGCCTGTTCACCTTCAACGGCGAACACATCGAGCGCTTGCGCACCGGCCTGGTTCCGGACATTGCCGACGCCAACGTGCTGGACGTGCACGATGGCGTGCTGTGGTCGTTCGGATTCAAGGACCTGGCGTGCTTCGATGGAACGACATGGACGCGTGTGGCGTTTCCGGATAATCCTCCGCTGCGCCAAGGGAGCTGACGTGCCGGCGCAACCGCGCTGAAATAGTACGCCGCTGCGCCGGAAGTCGTTCATTGATCGGCGCTTCCTCAGGGTGTGCTACAGTCCGCCAGCGCGGCGATACCTGCTGCCGCAAGCGGTACTCACATCATCACATCATCACATTTTAGCGGCGCAGCGCCATACATGACACCTTGGCTGGTTTCTGCATCATCAGGGCACACGAACGCCAAGGGCGCATGACCGAACTCACAGAGCAATCCTCCGATCTCTACAGCGAGCAGCTGACCTATGCGGCTTGCGGCTTATGGCTGCTGTCTTTGGCGCTTCCTGGTTTCATGGTCGAGACCCGCGCCGAACCTTTGTTTGGCGGGACGATTCTCCAGTTCGGGCTCCTGTACGGCTGGGCCGTCGGTGGGTGGTCGGCATACGCGAATATCTTCTTTCTTGTGGCGGCCGCTGCACTTTTCTCGGGACGCCAACCGCGCGGATCGGTATTCGCGATGCTCGCGCTCGCAGCCACGCTGCCGCTGTTCAAAGGCGTCATTCCAATTCGAGATGGAATCTCAGGGACAATCCTTCCAGTAGTGAGCTGGGGCTGGGGAGCGCTCTTCTGGATCTTCTCGCTTATTCTGCTAGCCGCGGCCGCAGCCACCCGAGCGCAGCGACTCTCTCGCCCGGGCGCCAAAGTCGTGCTCGGCCTGCTGCTGGCGAGCCTCGTAGTGATGGCCGGTTTCCATCTGAATCAGCGTTCCGCCGCAAACTCTCAAGAACGCAGCCTCTACTTGTCCTGGGGCATGGCCTTCACGCGGGTGCCGCCATGCGGCCTGCCGTTGACATCCGTCGACGCGCCCTTCTTGCCGGGCGATGCAATCGTGGCACTGGACATCGACCCGGACCTGGTCAATCCCGCATCAGGCATGCCATATCTGTGGCTGCCGAAGCTGCCGAACTACCAGGAGAGTGACTCTGCGTGGATTACATTCGGCGACCCAGTCGTTTCGAGCAGCGAAGTCATGGTCCGCGTTGCCGTCAGCGCGGATCGGCCCGTGCTCCAGGCGCGAAAAACGGAGCAAGGCGCCGTCCTGCGACTTCTCAGCCGACCGTCGGGCTCCGTCCTGTACGAGCAGGAGCTGAAGATAACGTTCACGCTTGGCGGAAGGCCGCTGTACTGTCCAATGTCAACTCAGAACTTGACCGGGCTGCGAACCGGGTACGACACGAACATTCTGCGAGCCGTGGGGCACGATCAAGCCATCGCGCCGCGACGGGAGACGCTGGTCGAGGAAGCGGCTCGAACACCTTGTAGTCTAAGTGTAGAGGACAAGGACGGGATGAAGGGGTTGAGGGATTGGGACGGCCGAGAAGTAATCCTGCAGCCCGAGTCCGTCCGCACCAGGCCAGGCTTCTGCTCAGATACATACATTGTGCTCACCTACGTCAGCGATCATTCCGGTGGGGGTATGACGGATCTTAGCCCGGTTGCCCAAGTGTTTGATCGCAAGACACTTCGCCCCCTTGCCGCATTTAATGATGGACGCCCGTGTCCGGGTGCGCGTTGTGACGAGGTGCCTCGTGAGACCGCCCGGGGTGTCCGTGTATCGGACACTCAGATTATTGTAGAGACAACGTCTGGTGATCTGGTAGCAAAGCGGTTGTAGAGTGCCCGACAAGTCAATCGGAACGACATTCTATCGACCACCGGCCATTTTGCTGTACACGGCCGCGATCATGGCCGCGCCGGCGCCGGCGACAGCCCCGGGCCGGCAGTACTGGCGCGTACCCATGACGTTCATGCGGGGCGTCGATTCTGTGGCAGCATGCCATGCGCAATGCCGTGCACGGCAGAGGCAATCGGACAGCGTTCGCATTCATTACCGATACAGGAGGTCAATTGTCAGCTGTAAGTCGATACAAGGCACTTCAATGAAGCAGGTCGAACCCAAGCGCATCATCGTCATCGGCGCGGGCATTGTCGGGGCAGCGCTCGCGTACCACCTGGCGCGCAAGGGCGCGCAGGTCACGGTCGTCGAGGCCGGCGCCATCGCCTCCGGCGTGACCGGGCGATCATTCGCATGGATTAATACGTCCGCCATGAGTCCCGATCCCATTGCGCAATTGCGCGGTGTCGCCATCCATGCGTACCGCCGCCTGGAAACGCAGCTGCCTGGACTGAAGATTCAATGGACGGGCGCCCTGTCGTATGGCCTCGACGCAGGGGAAGCCATGCCGCCTGGCACGGTACTGGTGGACCGGTCCCGGATAGCCCGGCTGGAACCGCATCTCAGGGACCCGCCCAGCCAGGCCGCCTACGCGCCAGAGCAGGGCGCGCTCGATGCGGTGGTGGCGACGCAGGCATTGATCGCAGGCGCCAGGGAGCATGGGGCGACGATACTCACGCAGACGCCGGTTCTCGGCCTTGCAGTCGAGGGCGCGCGGGTGACGGGGATCGAGACGGGCAGCGGCACGATCGACGCCGACACGGTAGTGCTGGCAGCCGGCACCGGCATCGGACGACTGACCGACAAATTGCATGTCTCGCTTCCAATCGTATCTTCCCCGGCGGTATTCATGCGCTACACATCCCGGCCCGGTCTTGTTCGCACCATTATCTCCAGCGCTGCAATTGAGGTGCGGCAAGGCGCGCATGGGACCTTGTTCGCGGCCGAGGATTTTCTCGATGACTCTGTCGACAACCAGCCATTGGCCATGGCGCTACGCACCGCTGGCGCAATCGGCAATGAACTCGACGGGGCTGGCGAGATCACGCCGGCATGGGCCTGCGTTGGCCTGCGGCCCATGCCGGCCGATGGGATTCCCATCATTGGCTATCTGCCCGCTGTCGCAGGCCTGTATGTTTGCACGATGCATCCGGGAGTGACCTTGGCGGCGATCGCTGGCCGACTTGCGAGCGAGGAGATCATGGATGGCGAGCGATCGGCAGCCCTCGGCCCATGCGGTCCGGAACGTTTTCTGGCCAGTCCGGCGACCTGACATTGCCAGCCCGGCGCGCTGTCGGCGGGCGTGTGATTTTGGCATCGTGCGCAGTACAAAACAGGCGCATCTGCACACGGTTCAGACGGCCTCGGCAGCGGTCAGCTTGACCCAGGCTTCCGGCAGCATGATGCGGAACATGCCGGCCTGGGCCGTCTTGCGGGCCAGTTTCAGCAGGGCCTTGTCCTTGGTGATGAGAACGTCGGCCCCGGCATCGCGCGCCAGCTCCAGGAATTTCTGGTCGTCGCGGTCGGTGCAGACCGGCAGGCGCACCGGTTTGGCGTCGGGCGCGAGCACGGTGATGAGGGCGTCGAAGCGCGCGGCCGCGAGCGGGCGGCTGGCCTCGTCGAGCGGCAGGTGCTTGTAGTGCAGCACCACCAGGTATTCCTCGCGACAATCGGCGCGCGTGACGGCCTCGACCGAGCCGCTGTCGATGGCGGCCAGCAGGCTGGCCCAGCGGGGATCGTGGAAGACGAACAGGTCGAGGCAGACATTGGTGTCGAGCACGATGCGTTTGGCTGGAGCGGGTATCATATTGGTCTGATTATTCGTAGTAAGTTGATTGAATCTTATGCTGATTGTTTTGTCGCCCGCCAAATCGCTGGACCTGGACACGCCCCCGACCACCAAACTCCACAGTACGCCCGCTTTCCTGGACCGATCCAGCGCCCTGATCGATGTGCTGCGCCACTATTCGCCGGCCGAGTTGGGCAGCCTGATGCACATTTCCGACGCGCTGGCCGTGCTCAACGTCGGCCGTTATGCCAGCTGGAGCGTTGACACCAGGGAAGCGCGTCAGGCGATCATGGCCTTCAATGGCGACGTGTACGCCGGTTTCGACGCCCGTTCGCTCAAACCGGGCCAGCTCGACTATGCGCAACGCAGCGTGCGTATTCTATCCGGCCTGTACGGCGTGCTGCGTCCGCTCGACCTGATTCACCCGCACCGGCTGGAGATGGGCACCAAGCTGGCCACCGGGGCGGGCAAGGACCTGTACGCTTTTTGGGGCGAGACGGTCACGGGCGCGCTCAACGCCGCCATTGCTGACAAGGAGGCCAGGGTACTGGTCAACCTGGCGTCGGAAGAATACTTCAAGTCGGTCAAGCCCAAGTTGTTGACGGTGCCGGTGATCACGCCCGTGTTCGAGGACTGGAAAGGCGGCAAGTACAAGATCATTTCGTTCTACGCCAAGCGGGCGCGCGGCTTGATGGCGCGCTACGCGGCGGTCAAGGGCATCGTGGACGCCGACAAGCTCAAGGGCTTCAAGGTGGACGGTTATGCGTTCGACAAGAAGGATTCGGACGAGCGGACCTGGATTTTCCGGCGCAAGGTGGAGGCGTAACGAACTTCCCCCACCGGTCCCCCCGGTGTCAGGTCTGACATTCGGACACGAGCTGAGCCTTCCTGCCGGTGCTCCGGCCGGTGTCAGGTCTGACATTCGGACACGAACTCAACAATCATCGCATCTGCGGTGGATACCGTGCTAACGAATGTCCAGTCTGTGTCCGAATGTCAGACCTGACACCAAGGGGGTGTCCGAATGTCAGACCTGACACCAAGGGGGGAGACGCACTCTAAAGCTAAGCTCGTGTCCGAATGTCAGACCTGACACCGGCGGTGGGGGCAACAAAAAACCGGGTTTCCCCGGTCTTTTACCTCATCGCCAGCGCCGCATCAGCGTGCCGGACGGCTCGACCTGGCCCAGAATTTCCACCAGGCCTTCTCGCCCGAATTCGGATCGAGATACTTGCTGGTCGGGTAGTTGCGCTCGAAAATGCGCCTGGTGTCGTCGCGCAGTTGCGGCATGCCCAGCTTGTCGTAGTTGCGCATCATCAGGAACAATGCCTCTTCGCGCGCCGGCGCATCCTGGTAGTCCGCCACCGCCGCCATCGCACGGTTCAGCGACGCCAGGTAGGCGCCACGGTCGTGGTAGTAGTTGGCAACGTGGACTTCGTACTGCGCCATCGCGTTGATCAGGTACTTCATGCGGGCGATCGCATCGGCTGCGTAGATGCTGTCGGGGAACTTGTCGACCAGCGCCTTGAAGGCGGCGAACGCTTCACGCGTCGCTTTCGGGTCGCGCTCGGTCGGGTCTTGCTCGTACACGAAGCTGAGGAAACCGATCTGATCGTTGAAGTTGATCAGCCCGCGCAGGTAGTACATGTAGTCGACGTTCGGATGGTTCGGGTGCAGCTTGATGAAGCGCTCAACCGCCGCCAGCGCTTGCGCCTGGTCCTGGCTCTTGTAGTGCGCGTAGGCAATTTCCATCTGCGCCTGCGCGGCATAATTGCCGAACGGGTAGTTGGTTTCGAGGCGCTCGAACAGCTTGATTGCCGCCTCGTAGTGACCACCCGCCATTTCTTCGCGTGCCTCAGCGTATAATTTCGTCACCGGCCAGTTTTTGGTCTCGTCGGTTTTTTCCGGCAACAAGCTGCAAGCGGATAAACCGAGCAGAAGAGTAGTAGCAATAACGCGCGATAATTTTTTTTGCATAACTTTTTGCAAGAGAGTATTAACTGAGATTCAACGAAAGGCTGATTATAGCCGATGGGACTGCTGTGATATTAACTCCAACGCCGAATTCGGCGGATTTGCCCTTAGACCCCGATCTGGAGATCGACCTCGACGACGAGGCAGGCGACGAATACGTTCCTGCCGCCACCGGCATCGACCTCTCTCCAATCCACCTCGAACTGACGCCGGACGCCTGCGGCCACCGTCTGGACAAGGTCATTGCCGGCCTGGTTCCGCAATTTTCGCGCAGCCGCCTGCAATTGTGGTTCGAAGCCGGCCACGTGCTGGTCGACGGCAAGCCCGCACGCGGCAAAGACACGGCCTATGGCGACGAAACGGTCGTCATCCTGCCACAAAGCGCGCCGGAAGACGAGGCCTACACGCCGGAAGCGATGGAATTGAACATCGTTTTCGAGGATGAGCATATCATCGTCATCAACAAACCGGCCGGGCTGGTCGTGCATCCGGGCGCCGGCAACTGGGCCGGCACCTTGCTCAACGGCTTGCTGCACCATTGCCCGCAACTGGCCGGCGTGCCGCGCGCAGGCATCGTGCACCGGCTCGACAAGGACACCAGCGGCCTGATGGTGATCGGCAAAACCCTGGCGGCGCAAACCGACCTGGTACGCCAGTTACAGGCGCGCACCGTCAAGCGCGAGTACTTTGCGCTGGTCTGGGGCACGCCGCAACTGAGCAGCACCATCGACGCGTCGATGGGCCGCCACCCGAAAGACCGGGTCAAGATGGCGGTGTCGACCAATTTTTCGGCCAAGCCGGCCATTACCCATTACCAGCGCATCGCTACCGGCATGTTGGACCGTCGTCCCGTCAGTTTGGTTCAATGCCAGCTCGAGACCGGCCGGACCCACCAGATCCGCGTGCACATGTTGTCGATCGGCTTCGCGCTGGTGGGCGACGCCGTGTACGGCAAGCAGCATCTGACGCCGGTATTTCCGCGCCAGGCGCTGCAGGCGCGCCGCCTGGGGCTGGTGCATCCGGCCAGCGGCGAGGATATGGAATGGATCGTGCCGCTGGCCGATGATTTCGCCGAGCTGATCGAGCGCGCCGGCATTCCCGAGCCCGAGCAGGTCTGATGCCCGGCGTGCATGTCATCGCACCCGACTGGCCGGACATGCCGGCCGGCGTGGGGGCGCTTGCCACCACCCGCGTCGGCGGCGTCAGTCCGGCGCCGTATGACGACGGCGCCGGCGGCGGCGGCCTGAACCTGGGCAACCATGTCGGCGACGATCCGGTATTGGTCGGCCTGAACCGCGAACGCCTGTGCCGGTCGCTGCCAGGCGAGCCGGCCTGGATTTCGCAGGTGCATGGCATTGCCGTGGTCGAGTCCGCCAGCGTGCAGCCGGGCCAGCCGGTGCAGGTGGGCGACGCCAGCATCGCGCATGCGCCCGGCGTGGTGTGCGCGGTCATGACCGCCGATTGCCTGCCGGTGCTGTTCGCTTCACTGGACGGCAAGGTGGTGGGCGCGGCGCACGCCGGCTGGCGTGGGCTGGCTGCGGGCGTGCTGGGCGAGACCGTGGCGGCCATGCGCGCCGCTGGCGCTGGCGAAATCAGCGCCTGGCTGGGGCCGGCCATCGGTCCGAGCCAGTTTGAAGTCGGCGCCGATGTGGTCGACAGCTTTGCCGCGCAGGCGCGTGGGGAAGAAGAGGCGGCATCGATGGCGCAGGCCTTCGCCGCGTTTCCCGGGCGTCCGGGCAAGTTTCTGGCGGATATTTATATGCTGGCGCGTATCGTGCTGGCGCGCGATGGCGTACACCGTGTTTCCGGCGGAACCTATTGCACGGCAAGCGAGCCCGGCCGCTTCTATTCCTACCGCCGCGACCAGGTCACCGGCCGCCAGGCCAGCCTGATCTGGATTAAATGACCCGCGCGGCGTCAGTCGCCGCCGGAGCCGCCACCGTCTCCGCCGCCGCTGTCACCGCTGCCGCTGTCACCGCCATCGTCATCACCGCTGCCGCCACGGTCGCGCGACGGGCGCTGATCCGCGCGATCGCCGGTGACGTCGTGCTCCTGTTGGCGTCCCGCGCGTAGGCGGCGCGCCATTTCTTCTTTCTGTGCGATCTTCATGCGCCGCATCTTGGAACCGGCGATGTACCAGACTATTGACAAAGGCAACACACAATAGCCCAAAAAAGTCATAATCCCTGCGACAATACTGTGCTCGGTAAGCGCCATCAGTCCGACCACATAGATCCATGCAATAGCGACAAGCCACATACAACTTTCCTTGGAAAAGATTGAAACAATGAACGCAAACATGAATATGCCCGACCCGCAAGCGATGGCCTCCGCATGGATGGCGCAAATGACCGATCCATCCGCCTGGCAGGCGCTGTTCCGCCCGGCGCCGCTCGACACCAGCCCGGTCGCCACCCTGCTCAAGGACGCCGGCGCCACCATCCCGCAGCAAGAGCTCGATGCGCTGCGCAACGACTATCTGCAAAAAGCAGCGGGATTGTGGCAGGAATTCCTGTCCGGTAAAACCCCGGCGCTGGCCGACCGCCGCTTTGCCGCGCCGGAATGGCTGGCCAATCCGATGTCCGCCTACAGTGCCGCATCATACCTGTTAAACGCCGAATTCCTGACCGCCATGGCCAATGCCGTGGAGGCCGCTCCGCGCGAACGGCAGAAGATCCGTTTCGCCGTGCAGCAGATGGTCGACGCCATGTCGCCCGCCAATTTTTTGGCGACCAATCCGGAAGCGCAGCAACAACTCATCGAAACGAAGGGCGAGAGCCTCTCGCGCGGGCTGTCCAACATGTTGGGCGATATGCAGAAAGGGCGCATTTCGCTGTCGGACGAGTCGGCGTTTGAAGTCGGCCGCAACGTGGCCACCACGCCCGGCCAGGTGGTGTTCGAAAACCATCTGTTCCAGCTGATCCAGTACAGCCCGGCCACGCCGACCGTGCACCAGGTGCCGCTGCTGATGATGCCGCCTTGCATCAACAAGTTCTACATCCTCGATTTGCAGCCGGAAAACTCGGTGGTGCGCTATGCGGTAGAGCAGGGCAACACCGTATTCCTGGTGTCGTGGCGCAATCCAGATGCTTCGCTGGGCGGCACCACCTGGGATGACTACGTCGAGACCGGCGCCATCAAGGCGATCGAGGTCGCGCGCGCCATTTCGGGCAGCGAGAAGGTCAACGCCTTCGGCTTTTGCGTCGGCGGCACCATCATGAGCACGGCGCTGGCGGTGCTGGCCGCGCGCGGCGAACAACCGGCCGCCAGCCTGACCCTGTTGACCACCTTGCTCGACTTCGAGGACACCGGCGTGCTCGAAGTGTTCATCGACGAAACCCAGGTCGCCATGCGCGAAAAAGCCTTGGCCAAAGGCGGGCTGATGCCGGGCCGCGACCTGGCGACGACGTTTTCTTCGCTGCGTCCGAACGACCTGGTGTGGAACTATGTGCAGTCGAACTATCTGAAAGGCAAGGAACCGCCGCCGTTCGACTTGTTGTACTGGAATTCGGACAGCACTAACCTGCCGGGCCCGATGTTTTGCTGGTATCTGCGCAATACTTACCTGGAAAACAGCCTCAAGGTGCCGGGCAAGCTGACCGTGGCCGGGTCCAGGGTCGACCTGGGCGCGATCGACGCGCCGGTGTTCGTGTACGGCTCGCGTGAAGACCACATCGTGCCGTGGAAGGCCAGCTATGCGTCGCTGGGCCTGCTCAATCCCGGCAAGGGCGGGGCCAACCGCTTCGTGCTGGGCGCGTCCGGGCATATTGCCGGGGTGATCAATCCGGCATCGAAGAACAAGCGCAGCTACTGGACCAACGATCCCGCCCCGGTGGCGACGCCGGCCAAGGGGAAAGGCAAGGGCAAGAAGGCTGCGCCGGAAGCCGACGCCAACGCCGCCATCGTGCCGGCCGAGCAATGGTTCAGCGGCGCCACCGAGCATGTCGGCAGCTGGTGGCCGGAATGGGCGGCCTTTTTGGCCAATAACGGCGGCAAGGATGTCAGTGCTCCAAAGAAACTTGGGAATGCCGACTTCCAGCCGATCGAGCCGGCGCCGGGGCGTTATGTGAAGGTGCGGGCCGACTGAATCTTGCAATGAGGCAGGGCAACGGCCGTTGCCCGGTACTTACGGTTTGGGTGCGGCGCACTATTTGCTGCGCCCGACCGCGTAAAGTGGCATTTTTGCGAATATCCACTCTATAATGCAAAAAGTAGGCGTGTCAGGAGCGGACCTCAGTCCGCTTTTTTTTCGTGATCAGTCAACATGCGCTGCGGCGCAATAAGTGGAACCTTGAGATGAGTAGTGCAAAAAAGAGTACGGAACGCCTGATCAAGAAGTACCCGAATCGTCGTCTGTACGATACCCAGACCAGTTCGTATATCACCCTGACCGACGTCAAGCAGCTCGTGCTCGACGCCGACGAGTTCACCGTCATCGACGCCAAGAGCAGCGAAGACCTGACCCGCAGCATCTTGCTTCAGATCATCCTTGAAGAAGAAGCGAACGGCGCGCCAATGTTTTCGAGCGGCGTGTTGTCACAGATCATTCGCTATTATGGCCACGCCATGCAGGGGATGATGGGCTCGTACCTGGAGAAAAACGTCCAGGCGTTCACCGATATCCAGAGCAAGTTCACGACCGGCCAGACCGGGGCGTTCGAAGGCAAGCCTTTCAGCCCGGAGATGTGGACCCAGTTCATGAACGTGCAGGGACCGATGATGCAGGGGATGATGAACAACTACATCGACCAGAGCAAAAACCTGTTCGTGCAGATGCAGGAACAGATGCAGAACCAGAGCAAGAGCATTTTCGGGGCGGCGTTTCCGTTTCCGCCGGTGGAGAAGAAGTAAGCATGCCGATCCCGCGCCAAGGCGCGGGATCGGCGGCGGGGGAGCCGGCGGTATCGCAAGGCAACACTCAAACCACCAACTCCCCGTCCCAAACAGGTATAATCGCAGATTACTCTGCTTTATTGTGCCTCCAACATGTCCGAACTTCGTCGTATTCCCCTTCCTGGTGCCGCTCCAAAAGTCGGCTTTGTCTCGCTCGGTTGCCCTAAGGCGCTGGTCGACTCCGAACAGATCCTGACCCAGCTGCGCGCCGAAGGCTACGAAACCGCGAAGTCGTACGAAGGCGCGGATCTGGTCATCGTCAACACCTGCGGCTTCATCGACGCCGCCGTGCAAGAATCGCTCGACGCCATCGGCGAAGCGCTGGCCGAAAACGGCCGCGTCATCGTCACCGGCTGCCTCGGCGCCAAAAAAGATGCTGCCGGCGACGACATCATCATGAAGGTTCACCCGAAAGTGCTGGCCGTCACCGGTCCCCACGCCCTCGGCGAAGTCATGGACTCGGTCCACCTGCACCTGCCCAAGCCGCACGAGCCGTTCTTCGACCTGGTGCCGGCGCAGGGCATCAAGCTCACGCCGAAGCACTACGCTTACCTCAAGATTTCCGAAGGCTGCAATCACCGTTGCAGTTTCTGCATCATCCCGTCGATGCGCGGCGACCTCGTGTCGCGTCCGATCGCCGACCTGATGATGGAAGCCGAAAACCTGTTCAAGGCCGGCGTCAAGGAATTGCTGGTCATCTCGCAAGACACGAGCGCCTACGGCGTCGACGTCAAGTTCCGCTCCGGTTTCTGGAACGGCCGCCCGGTCAAGACCCACATGACGCAACTGGTCGAAGCGCTGGGTCAGTTGGCCGCGCAGTTCGGCGCCTGGGTGCGCCTGCACTATGTGTATCCGTATCCGCACGTCGACCAGATCATCCCGATGATGAGCGGCGGCAATGTCCTGCCTTACCTCGACATTCCGATGCAGCACGCCCATCCGGATGTGTTGAAGCGCATGAAGCGTCCGGCCAGCGGCGAGAAAAACCTCGACCGCATCCAGGCCTGGCGCGCCATGAACCCGGACCTGACGATCCGCTCGACCTTCATCGCCGGCTTCCCGGGCGAAACCGAAGCCGAATTCGAGTACCTGCTGGACTTCCTCAAGGAAGCCCAGATCGACCGCCTCGGCTGCTTTGCGTATTCGCCGGTGGAAGGCGCAACCGCCAACCTGCTCGATAATCCCGTGCCGGACCAAGTGCGCGAAGAGCGGCGTGGCCGCGTCATGCTGCTGCAAGAAGAAATCTCGGCCAAGCGCCTGCAGGCCAAGGTCGGCAAGACCATGCGCGTGCTGGTCGATGAAGTCGGCGGCAAGGAAGCCATCGGCCGCTCGTGGGCCGACGCGCCTGAAATCGACGGCGTGGTCCACATCAAGCGCTCGCTGGTGCCGGGCAAGAAGCTCACCGTCGGCGAATTCGCCGAGGTCACCATCACCGCCGCCGACGCCCACGATCTCTGGGCTTCGGTAGTCTAGTCCCCCACGGCTGGCACGGCCGCAGCAAGTGGCCGCGCCGCCACTGCCAAGCCTGCCAGCACGATGAAAACAACTTCCCCGCAAACCCAACTGATTCACGACGCCTACCAGCCGCCCGCCGGCTTCGCGGCGTTTCCCACCCCGATCCATCACGCCTCGACGGTCCTGTTCAAGGATGTCGCGGCGATGCGTTCGGGCGACTGGAAAGACAAAAGCGCCTATACCTACGGACTGCACGGCACGCCCACCACGTTCACGCTGGAAGCGCGCCTGGCCGCCATCGAAGACGGGCAGTTCTGTCTGCTGGCGCCGAGCGGGCTGGCGGCGATCGCCATGGTCGATTTTGCGCTGCTCAAAAGCGGCGACGACGTGCTGCTGCCCGATAATGTGTACAACCCGAACCGCGAACTGGGGCGCTGGCTCAGCGCCGACTTCGGGATCACGGCGCGCTATTACGATCCAATGATCGGGGCCGGCATCGCGCAACTGATGCAGCCGAATACCAAATTGGTCTGGACCGAGGCGCCGGGGTCGGTGTCGATGGAAGTGCCCGACCTGCCGGCCATCTGCAAGGCGGCGCATGCCGCCGGCGCGCTGGTGGCGCTCGATAACACCTGGTCGGCCGGGCTGGCGCTGCGCGGCTTCGAGCATGGCGTCGACATCATCATGCAGGCGCTGACCAAGTACCAGTCGGGTGGCTCGGATGTGCTGATGGGCGCCGTGATCACGCGCGAGCGTGCGCTCAACGACCGGCTGGCGATGGCGCATATGCGGCTCGGCATGGGTGTCAGCGCCGACGACGCGTATCTGGTGCTGCGCTCGCTGCCCACCATGCAGCTGCGTTTTGCGGCGCACGATGCGGCGGCGCGCAAGGTGGCGCTCTGGCTCAAGGCGCGTCCCGAGATTGCGCGCGTGCTGCATCCGGCGTTTGCCGATTGTCCGGGTCATGCACACTGGAGGCGCGATTTTACCGGGGCGGGAGGTTTGTTTTCGGTAGTGTTCGATGCCCGTTACAGCGAAGAGCAGACCGACCGCTTCGTGGACAGCCTGGCCTTGTTCGGGATTGGCTACAGCTGGGGTGGGGCGAACAGTTTGGTCATGCCGTACCGGGTGCAGGCAATGCGCAAGGATTGGAGAGATGCGGGGGTGCTGGTGCGCTTCAATATCGGGCTGGAAGAGGCTGATGACCTGATCGCGGATCTGGAGCAGGGCTTGGCGCGGCTGTGAGCCGCGTGTGCGGTCCGGCCACCGGCAGCGAGCTGCCAGTAACGACGAGCTAACCGGTGGCGGACGGTCCGGCTTTCCGTCGTCAAGCCGGCATCGCCTGGTTCTTCTCCAGATCGAAAAATCCTTTCAGCAGGCGATACGCTTTCCAGATCCACGCCAGTCCGCCGATGACCCATGCGATGAACAGGCCGATACCGAACACCCAGCCCAGCGCCACCGCAAAGAAAATAGCGACCACCATCCAGAAAACGAACCACCAGAACGAGCGGATCATCCAGCTGTGATGGCTGTACACGAAAGTCCCTTGCGCCTCGCCGCGCTTGATGTAGTTGACGATCAGCGGGATCACCGACAGCATGCCCAGCGAGAAAACCAGTGCCAGCGCATGCACAATGTACAGAATGCGCGCCATGTTTTTCTGTTCTTCCATATTCCGTTCCAGGGTCAGGTCTTGCGTCATGTTGCATGCTCCTTTAACAATATGGGCCGATTGTAGCAGTCGCGCTGCCGCCTATCCTGAAATTTCGCATGCATATCATGCGTTTCGCATGAGAGCGTCCACCCAGGAAACAATCCCGGTCACGTCCATCGCACCCGGCTGGCGCGCCACCTCGCGGCCGTTGCGAAACAGCGCCAGCGTGGGAATGCTGCGGATATTGTAGCGCGCCGCCAGGTCCTGCAAGTGCTCGGTATCGACCTTGAGCAGGCGCACGCGCGGCTCCAGCCGTTTGGCCGCTTGCAGGTAGGCCGGCGCCATCATCTTGCACGGCCCGCACCATTCGGCCCAGAAGTCGACCAGCACCGGAATGTCGTTGCGCTCGATATGCTTGTTGAAACGCGCCGTGTTGACGTCGATCGGCGCGCCGACGAACAGCTCTTTCGCGCATTTGCCGCATACCGGCGTGTCTTTCAGTCGCTCCTGGGCGAGCCGGTTGACCGCTTCGCAATGCGGGCAGACGATGTGGACGGGGTCGGTCATGAAATCCTCCTGCGTACGGATTGGTAAAACGTCATTGTAGACCGCGCGCCGTCCAAGCGTGTTCGGCTTGGCGCGCGAGGGCTGCTACACTTTCGCATCATGACAAATACATCACATCAGGCGCCCGGCGTGCTACGCATCGGCTGCGCCGGCTGGACTATTGCGCGCGAGGCGGCGGCCTCTTTCGGCATCGAAGGCAGTCACCTGGAGCGCTATGCGGGCGTGCTCGGCACGGTCGAAATCAACTCGTCCTTCTATCGGCCGCACCAGAGCAAGACTTACGCGCGCTGGGCCGCGAGCGTGCCGCCGGCGTTTCGTTTCGCGGTCAAGATGCCGCGCACCATCACGCATGATGCGGGCCTGGCCGGCATCGACGCGCCCCTGCGCCAGTTCGCCAGCGAAGCCGGGGCGCTGGGCGACAAGCTTGGCTGCCTGCTGGTCCAACTGCCGCCCAAGTTCGGTTTTAACGCCGCCGTCGCCGGGGATTTTTTCACGCGCGTGAAAGACACCTTCGGCTGCATGCTCGCCTGCGAAGCGCGCCACCCCACCTGGTTCGGCGAGGACGCGAGCGCACTGCTCGAACGCGCGGGCGTCACGCGCGTGATCGCCGATCCGGCCAAGGGCCAGCCAGGGCCGCACGTGCCGACCACGCAGGCCATTTACGTGCGCCTGCATGGCTCGCCGCGCATCTACTACTCGTCGTATTCGCCGGCCTACATTGCGCAGCTGGCGCGTGACATGGCCATCCACGCGCAGCAGGGGCGCGACGTCTGGATCATTTTCGATAACACGGCGTCCGGCGCGGCGCTGCCCAATGCGCTTGAGCTACGCGCCGCGCTCGGACTTGACCCGGCGCTCACGCCAGCGCCAGGTCCAGGTCTTCCAGCCTGATCGGCTTGGTGAAGTGGCGTGTGAATCCGGCGTCGATGGCTTGGTTGCGGTCTTTTTCGCTGCCGTAGCCGGTCAGCGCAATGAGTTCGATGCCGGCCGTGCGGGCGTCGGCCTTGAGCGCGCGCGCCAGCGCATAGCCATCCATGCCGGGCAGGCCGATGTCGATCAGCGCCAGTTCCGGCTGCGTGGCCAGGGCCGTGGCAATCGCCTCAAGCCCGCTGGCGGCGCTGACCACCTCGCAGGAACGCAGTTGCAGCAGCATCGACATCATCTCGCGCGCGTCGGCGTTGTCTTCCACCAGCATCACGCGGCGCAGGCGCGGCGCAGGCGCGCTCACCGCACCCGGCAGCGCCGGCGTGTGCCCGGCCAGGCGCGGCAGGGTGACGGTGGCGATGCTGCCCTTGCCGCTGCCTTCGCTGTCGATGCGCACAAAGCCACCATGTAACTCGACCAGCCGGCGCACCAGCGACAGGCCGATGCCCAGGCCGCCATGCGCGCGTTGCAGGCTTTGCTTGCCCTGCACGAAAATATCGAACACGTGCGGCAGCAGCTCGGGCGCAATGCCCAGGCCCGCATCGCGCACGGACAGTTCCGCCGCCTCGCCCACCTGGCGCACGGTGAGCACGATCTCGCCGCCGCCCGGACTGTATTTGATGGCGTTGTCGAGCAGGTTGTCGATCACCTGCAGCAGGCGGGTGGGATCGGCGTTGACCGTCGCCGCCACGCTCTCGACGCGCACGCTGAAGCCGGCGGTGCGCCCGCTGGCCGTGAGCGTGTCGACGCAGCGCTGCGCCACCTCGGCCAGGTCGACCGGCGCCTTTTGCAGTTCCAGCTTGCCCATCAGGGCGCGGTTCACTTCGAGCAGGTCGTCGACCAGTTTGCGCAGGTGGTCGGTCTGCCGCCGCAGCACGTCGCGCGCGCGCTGGGCCATGGCGTCGTCGACTTGGCGCGCGTTGTCGAGGATCGAGACGGCGCTGGCCACGGCGCTGAGCGGGTTGCGCAGCTCGTGGCCGAGCATCGCCAGGAATTCATCCTTGGCCGCATTCTGTTCTTCGGCGCGGGCGCGCGCGGTTTTTTCGGATACCAGCAGCGCATTGCGTTCGTTCTCGGCGTCGGTGCGCGAGCGCATTTCGGCCTGGAGGCGGTCGCTCGCTTCGCGGATCGCTTCGTTCAGGCTTTCCAGTTCATGGATGCCGGAACGCGCCAGCGCGCGCACTTCGCCGCCCCGGCCGAGCAGCGCGGCCGCTTGCGAAGCGCGCGCCACGAAACGCACCAGGTGGCGTCCGGCCAGCATGGCCAGCGCCAGCGCCGCCGCCAGCGCAATCACCAGGCCTGCGCCCATGACCGGCACGCCGCGCCAGACGGCCGCGTTGATCTCGGCCACCGGCGCGCCGATGACGATCGCCCAGCCCGAGCGCTCGGAGCGGGTGAAGGCGTCCACCACTTCCTTGTCGTCGCGCGACAGATGCTTGAACACGCCGCTGGGGGTCTTGTTGATGACCGCCAGCGTTTCCGGGCGCACCGTGAGGCCGACGAATTTGTCGGCGTTCTCGCTGCGCGCGATGATCACGCCGGCGCGGTCGAGGATCGCCACGCGCCAGCCGGGCGGCACGGCGCGCCCGGTAAACGAGTGCGCGAAAAAGGCTGGCGAAAAGGCCTGGCCGATTACGTAGCGCTGCCCGGACGCCGTTTGTATCGGCTCCTCCACCATCACGAAATGGTTCTTCAGCACTTCGCCCCATTTGATGCCGGTGACCTGGCCCTGGTTTGATGCCAGCATGGCGCCGACCTGGTCCGGATCGGGACGCTTGGGCAGTGCGATGCCGTAGGGGCGGCGCGTATTGACCAACTGCTGGCCATGGGTGTCGTACAGGATGATCCAGCCGCCCGGCGCGGCGCTGGCCTCGCGCGCCTCCTCGTAGAAGTGGGCCAGGTCGCCCTGCGCCAGCGCGTGCGAGCGCCCCAGCACCTTGAGCACCGACTGGGCGCGGTAAATATCGGCATCGATGGCGCGCGCGGTCAGCGTGGCGCTTTGCTCGATGCGTCCGATAGCGGAACTGTGCTGGGTTTCCTGCAAAATGTGCAGCGCAATGGCGCCGAATACGGCGACCGGGACGACGATCGAGAGGGCCAGGACGATATAATGGGAACGCAGGCGCATCAGTGGGCGACGCGGCGGAAGTGGTTGAAATGCTCTGGCATGGATCGATGGCGCAAGGTGAGGGGGACGGTGCGCAATTTTACCGCACCGCCCGGCCGGCTTGCGAGAATCGCTTCAGCGCCCGCCGCCGCGCAGCCGGCGCTGCTCCACCTCGTGCACCGCCAGCGGCAAGGTCGCGCGCCACAGGGCCAGCCCGGCCAGGCTGGCGCCGCCGCACAGCCAGCCGCGCAGGTCGAGGGTCGGTTGCGAGGACAGGAACCACATCATCGCCACCATGCCGCCGATCATCAGGAGCATGCCGGCCAGCGCCGCCCAGGCGCGCCAGTTGGCGGCCTTGGCTTGGGCGACGGTGCTCAGGGTCAGGGCGATCTGTTGGGTGATGTTCATGCAGGCAAGCATACAAGCTGGATGGCCGATTGTCCATTGGCAATAGCGTCGCGTACGCGAGTGGCGTTAGCGCGTTCCTTGCTGGTACACTCAGCTCCAATGCTTAACTGAAACTAACTCTTAACTTCATCCAGACGATACTGCGGGGCTGTGAACTGACGATGAAAACGTATCTTGGAAGTTGCCATTGCGGCGCGGTGCGCTTCGAGGCCGATATTGACCTGAGCCTGGACACCTTGCGCTGCAACTGTTCGATGTGCAAGAAGATCCGCTGGTGGGCGGCCATCGTGAAGCCGGAATCGTTCCGCCTGCTGTGCGGGGCGTCCGAGCTGGGCGACTACCAGTTTCACCGGCGGGTCGAGCATCACCTGTTTTGCCGCCATTGCGGCGTGCGCCCGTTCAGCATCGGCCAGTCGCCCCGGCTCGGCAAGTTTTATGGCGTGAGCGTGGCCTGCCTGGACGGCGTGTCGGATGAAGAACTGTCGTGGGTGCCGATCCGCTACGTGGACGGGCGCAACGACGAGTGGGACAAGGCGCCCGCCGAAACGGGCTACCTGTAGGGCTTGTCAGCGGTGGCGCCAGCCGCGCCCCACGTGGGCGCGCCCGTAGCCGTGATGGCCCCACGAACGCCCGAAGCCGAATCCCAGGCTGAGCGACACCGGCGGATACCAAATCGGTTCCTCGATGTACACCGGAGCCGGTACATACACCGGCCGCTGCACGTAGATAGGCGACTGCACGTAGACCGGTTGCGTCACGGTGACCGGGCGCGAGGAATATTCGACGCGCGAACCGTTGGGCGAGGCCGCCGCCACCTTGTCGCCGGTGCCCGGCGCGACCGGCGTGACCGACACCACGCGCCACTGCGACGGGTCGGACGGCTGGGCGTAGCCGCCGTTGGCATAGCCAGGCGCGGACGGATAGGTGGCGCAGCCGCCCAGCGCGACCAAGGTTCCGATAAGTAAGAGGTTTTTCATGGCAAGGCACTCCTTATTCTGATCCGATCACTATAGGCAAACGGCGCATGCCGGCGCTGCTACTTACACGTTGTTACACTCATGATAAGACATGAAACTTTTTTGTCATTGACAGTGCCAAACATGTACACTACGGAAATGTTTTTGTAACTGATATAACGTGGAGCGCAATTTGCAGGATGAAGAGCAGGGACCGGGCCATTATCAGCTGAAGCGACTGTTGGGAGAGGGTGGCTTCGGGCAAGTGTACGAAGCCTGGGACTCCAAGCTCCAGCGTATTATCGCCATCAAGCGGCTCAAGCCGCAACTGCTTTCGGCGCGACCAGAAAACCTGCTCGACGAGGCGCGTCTCGCCGCGTCCCTGCGCCATCCCGGCTTCGTGCGCATCTTCTCGATCGAGGGCGACGCCGCCCAGCAATCGATCATCATGGAATTCGTCGACGGCTGCACCTTGCGCGAAGCCGGCAAGCGCGGCCCGATGCCCGAGGCCCAGGTGCTCGACATCGTCGACCAAGTGGCCGACGCCATGTGCGAAGCCCACGCCGCCAAGCTGATCCACGGCGACCTCAAGCCGGCCAACCTGATGCTCGAACCCGGCGGCAGGGTGCGCATCATGGATTTCGGGCTGGCGCGCAAGATCGACCCGCAAGCGACCGAATCGGTGGTGTTCGACCAGACCGAAGGCACCATCGCCTACCTGGCGCCGGAACTGATGATGGGCTCGACCCTGAGCCCGCAAAGCGATGTGTACGCGCTGGGCGTGGTGATGTATGAATTGCTGACCGGCACGCGCCCGTTTTCGCACCTGAGCGGGCTGGCCCTGGCCGCCGCCCATATCCAGTCGTCCTCGGGCGTGTGGCCGTTTCCACCGGACGCCAGCCCGGACGTGATCGCCCTGGTGCGGGCCATGGCGGCGCGCCAGCCCGAGGACCGCCTGGCCTCGATGCAGGCGGTGCGCGCGGCGCTCGCCGCGCTGGGCGGCGGGCCGGGCGCGCCCTCGGCGGCGGCTGCCCCGACGCGCTCGCTCAGGAGCCGCGCCGCCGCGCTGTTGAACACGCCGGCGCGCCGCTACGGCTTGGTGGCCGCCGCTGTCGTCGTGTGCGCCATCGGCGCCGGGCAAGCGCTGATTGCGCCCGCGTGGTTCGGACAGCACACGCCCTTCTTTTCCGAGTCGGCCGCCATGCGCGGCGGACTGGCGGCCCTGACCACCTTCGACCGCGACGAGAGCCTTGACCTGGCGATTCGCAACTTCACCTCGATTCTCGACCGCCAGCCCGATCACGCCGCCGCCGCCGCCGGATTGTCGCTGGCCTACGCGCTGCGCCACACGGGCGACACGCGCGACGATGTCTGGCTGCGCCGGGCCGACGCCAGCGCCCAGCTTGCCTTGAAGCTGAACGACCAGCTGGCGCTGGCGTACGCGGCGCAGGGCGTGGTCCGGATGGGACAGCAACGCGACGCGGAAGCGCTCGGTTTTGCCGACAAGGCCTTGCGGCTCGATCCGATGAACCGCTTCGGACTGCTTCTCAAGGGCGATGCCCTGACCCGCATGCGGCGCTATGCGGAGGCGGAGCACACCTTGCTCGATGCGGTGCGCACGCATGCGCGCGATCATGTTTTTCTCGACTTGCTGGGGACGCTTTACCATCACCAGGGCAAGTACCCGGCGGCGGAGCAATCGTTCCGCCGCAGCATCGGACTCGAGCCCGATGCGATCATCGCCTATGCCAACCTGAGTTCCGCGCTGTTGCGCCAGAACCGCACGGATGAAGCGCTGCAAGTGCTGCAGCAGGGTCTACAGGTGCGCCCGAGTGGCCGGCTCTACAACAATCTGGGCAATGTCTTGTTCAACCGTGGCGATTACGTGGGCGCCGCGCAAGCCTTTGAAGAATCGGTCTCCGGGGCAAAAGGCAATCCGAACGATTATTTGCGCTGGGCCAACCTGGGCGATACCTTGCGCTGGATACCCGGACGCACCGCCGCCTCGAACAACGCCTATCGCCAGGCGGTCGGCTTGTTGAAGCCGCTGCTTGAGCGCTCGGGGTCGAAACCGGTGCTGATCTCGCGCATGGGCTTGTATTCGGCGCGCGTGGGCGACCGCGACGCCGCCATCGTGTACACGCGCCAGGCGCTCAAGGCCGATCCGTCCAGTGCCGATGTGCACTTCCGCGCAGCCATGTCACACGAAATCCTGGGTGACCGGGACACTGCACTTGCCGAGTTGATGATCGCGCAAGAGCGCGGTTATCCGGCCAACCTGATCCGGTCCGAGCCCGACCTGACCGCGTTGCGGCGCGACCCCCGCTATCTCCAATCCACCACCAAAGGCGAAAAATGAAAAAACCGACATCGATGCTATTGGAAGCAAATTTCGATATTAACCAGATCGGCGAGACGCTGGAATGGAAGTTCAGCCGCAAGGATGGCAACGGCAATCCGGTCAAGGGTCGCTATGCCGGCGCCATCTATTTCACGGTGGGCGAGCGGATGCATATCCGGATCCGCGCCGGCGGCTACGAGCGATTCGAATCGTTCCAGGTGCTCGACTGCACCTTGATCACGCGTCCGCAGATTCGTTCCATCGCGCCGGGCGTGCTGCCCGAGTACGCGCCGCCATCGCCGTTCATCGATAATGAACACGTGCGCGTCAAGGGCGCCAGCGTGCAAATCCCGGCAGAACAGTTCTTGCGGGACAAGGCCGACAGTGACGATCCGCTGTATCACAAAAAAGCGCTGAAATGGGATAAGCACCTGACCGTCGGCGCCTGTACCGGGCGCTGGGAAGTGTCCTTTGTGCTGACCGTGCTGATTACGCGCGCCTCGGGCGAGACCAGCCAGCGCGTGTTCGTGTTCGATCCGGAGAGCGAAGTCGGCGGGGGCATTGCCCCAACCGTCGAGTCGCTCGCTCCGGGCGCGGCGTCCGACCAGGTCGCGTGCATGCCAGAAAGCGAAGTCGGCGGAGGCATCGCTCCGGCCTGATCAGCTTTGGGCGGGACTGGTGTCGAGTCCCAGCACCCGCAAATGGCGGCGCAAGGCTTCGCTCGGCGTTTTCAGGCGCGAGGCGCAGCGGGCCAGGTCGCCGCCGTGGGCGCTCAGGGCGGCGTCGAGTTCCTCGCGCGGAATCAGGGCCGCCGGGCGGATCGCCGGATGCGCTTCGATCAGCTTGTACAGCGACGGACGCGACAAGCCAAGTTGCTGGGCCGCGCCGCTGATCTGCCAGCCGTGTTCTTCCAGCGCGCCGAGCAGGTCGTCGTTGCTGACCTCGGCAAGCTTGCGGCGCGGCGTGGCGTCCGCCGGCGCTTTCTGGCTGGCGCTGCGCGGCTGCGCGGCCGAGGCCGGGTAGCCCAGGCCGAGCGCGCGCGCCGGCGCCGGCGCATGCACGTATTGCGACAGCACCGGCCGCTCGCCCGCCTGCAAGGCCATCACCATTCTGCGCGCCACATTGGCCAACTGGCGGATATTGCCCGGCCAGTCGTAATTGCACATCTCGGACACCAGCGCCGGCGGAAACGCCGCCAGCTCGGCGTGGTTCAACTCGCACCCCTTGAGCATATGCAGCAGCAGCACGCCGATATCCTCGCGCCGCTCGCGCAGGGTCGGCACCCGGATCACGAAGGCCTCCATGCGGCGCAGCAAAGGCTGGTTGAAGCCGCGCGCGTCCAGATCCTGGTCGGTGGCGGCGATCAGGCGCGCTGTGGTGCGCGCATCGGTGCTCGCGCCAAGCGGGCGGTAGGAGCCCGTTTCCAGCACCCGCAGCAGCATCGGCTGCACCGAGGCCGGGGTGTCGCCCAATTCATCGAGAAACAGGGTGCCGCCATCGGCCTCGGCAAACAGGCCCTGGCGCGGCGCCTGCGCGCCCGTGTACGCGCCCTTGACCGCGCCAAACAGGTCGGCCGCGGCCAGCGACTCGCTCAGGGTCGCCATGTTGACCGCCACCAGCGGATTGGCGCTGCGCTTGCTGGCCTGGTGGATGGCGCGCGCGGCCACATCCTTGCCGGTGCCGGTTTCGCCCAGCAGCAGCACGGCCAGGTCGGTGCCCGCCACCTGGCGGATCAGCTCGCGTGTGGCGATCGCGCCACTGCTCACGCCCAATAAGCCCGGAAACAGGTTAGGGCGGGGGAAACTCGTCATCCAGTGCAGGCAGAGCAGCACATGGCCGCCCAGGCCCAGCACCACGCCGCCTTTGACTTCGTCGCGCGTAAAGCGGCGCGTGCCGCTCAGCACTGTGCCATTGACTTCGAGCGCCATGCGGCTGTCGGGTGCGGCCAGCTCGACGCTGTCATCGCTGGTACGGCGCACCACCAGCGGCGCGCGCGCGATGGCGCGGTGGCCGAGTGCGATGCCGTCCTGGCCGGGACGGAAGAACAGCGGCGTATAGCGGCATACCTCGATCGTGCCTTCCTCGGCCGGGCCGATGAACTGCTCGCCGATGCGCTCCGTTTCCGGATGCCACAGGATGGTCAGGCCCAGCAAGGCACTCGTGATGCCATTTTTTTGCGAGAAAAGCTGCGTCGTCAACGTGTTATCAACATCATTCACCGGGGTCTCCATGGTACCGCGTTTAGTATTTGCCAATTATAGAGCACGGACGACAATTGTTGACATGTAAAGAGTGGTCCGCTTACACGTTTTTTACACGTCGCGTGTCAATGACACGTCAGCGGCTTACGCGTTACCTTTCCGCCAGACATGTAAATAGAAGCGCATTTACATGCTCGTTGACATGTTTTACCTAAAACCAAGCTTTTTCTGCATGATATTTCGGCACTTATCAGCATGGCACGGTAGTTGCTAAGTATCTATCGCGGCCTTGTTGGGCAGCAAGTAGTCAATCCGCCGGAGAGAGTTGGTAAACATGGGTATTGTGATCGAAAGTTATGCATTCGTTGGCGTGGCAACCCGGGCGACCGGGCCGACGGCGCAGGTATGGCTGCCGCCGGGTTTCACGCTCACCGGCGGCGGCGCCTACGACATGGGCCGCGGCACGTCGAACACACTGACGGCCTGTTACCCGACCCGCAACCAGTGCGGCGTCTACAACGGCTGGGCCGCAGCCGGACGTGACTTCGGCCTGGCCGACCCGGTGCCGCTGGCCGTGTACGCGGTCGGCATCCGCATCATCCGCGACGGCGTGCCGGTCAAGATCGAGCAGCAAGTGTTTTCGGCCACCAGCGCGCTGATTTCGGACCCGGGCGTGAGCGTCAAGCTCGGCGCCGGCTGGATCGGCACCGGCGGCGGCGCCCAGGATAACTACGCCACCCCGATCAACGGCAATATGCTCACCGCCAGCTACCCGCTGATCGGCGCCGACGGCAATATCTGTGGCTGGAGCGCCTCCGGGCGCGAACACGACGCGCTCGACCAGGCCCGCGTGACCGCCTTTGTGATCGGCATCCGCACCGGGCCGGACGTGGCGCTCGAAGCGCGCATCATCTCGAACACCAGCCTGCTGACCGGCTACCCGAGCGCGCTGGTGGCTGTCCCGCACGGCAATGCCGTGGTGGCCGGCGGCGGCGCCCTGGTTGGCGAGAGCGGGCGCGGCACCATGCTGAGCGCATCGTGCCCCATCATCAGCAGCCAGGACGGTCGCCTGACCGGCTGGTTCGCCGCCCGCAAGGTGCAAAAATCGGCCCCGCCGAGCGGCATTACCGCCTATGGAGTCTTGCTTGAAGCTGCGTGACTGGATCCTGGTGCTGATGGCCGTGCTGGCGCTGGCGGTCGACCTGCCCGAGCGCGCAGCCATGGCCGGCAAGCAGCCCACAACCGCCCTGACAACCGGGCCCGCGCCAGCGCAGTCGGCCCCGGTACCTTATAACCTCGATCGAACGAGGGATACCGCCAGACGATAGGCGGATGGCGTTCCACCACGCCCACCGCCACACATGTCGTCTTCTTTTAACGCGCACCAAGGTGCGCGTTTTTTTTCGCCTTGCCGGGCCGCCTATAATCGGGTTTTCACCACGACGGGAGCACGCATGTTCACCATTCGCCTCGCACGCATGTCTGAAAAACCCCTGCTCGACGCCTTGATTGCGCGCTCGGGGATCGGGTTGGCCGCCGGCTTTTACACGCCGCAGGAAGCCGCTGCCATCACGCGCGACGTGTTCGGCGTGGACAGCGCCCTGGTCGCAGATGGCACCTACTTCGCCATCGAGGAAGAGAGTACGGTGGTGGCCTGCGGCGGCTGGAGCCGGCGCGCCACCGACTTCGGCGGCGATGGCGCCAAGCATGGCAACGACCGCCTGCTCGATCCGGCCAGCGAGCCGGCGCGCATCCGCGCGTTTTTCGTCGATCCCGCGATGGCGCGGCGCGGGCTGGGCAGCATGCTGCTGCGGCACTGCATCGACGCTGCCACACAGGCCGGCTTTGGTTCGCTGGAACTGGTCTCGACCATGCCGGGCGAGCCCTTGTACCTGGCGCACGGTTTCGTGGCGATCGAACCGATCGCGCTGGCGCTGGCCGACGGCGTGGTGGTCAGGCTGACCCGCATGGGGCGCAGCCTGGCGCTCCAGAGCGCCTGCTGACAGGCCGTCTCGACGCGCTTGTCAGTGTGAATTTTGTGTAAATTTAGCAACAATCCTGCGCGTATCCGGTGGCCACTGCGATATATTGTTGGTTCAAACAATTTTGTCATTCAATTAAGGCATTTCATGAACAAATTCGCCGTAAGTATGATGGTGGCGGCCGTTTTGGGGGCACCGCTGCTGGCTCAGGCACAGGTGCGCGTTGACGCCAGCCTGAGCAATTTCTCGTACACCTTGGTCGACTTGTTCCCCAACGATGGCATCGTCCCCTCCCTCACCATCGTCGCGCCCGGAGGTTTTGCCGGCGCCTCCCAGATTTCTGCCAACCTCAGGCAGTATGGCAGCACGCTCCCATCGCTCGATGACCACCGTAGCCAATTTACCACCCGCTATAACCGCGACATCAAGGCGAGTCTCGACTCGGCTGCCGGCAAGTCAAGCGCCAGCGTGACTGGTACTGATTTTGCTTCACTGCAATTTCGTACCACGGCCTCGACAACCAGCAGCGTTGCTGGAACCCGGCGGGCGCATGCGTCCGTCAGTTCCAGCGTTGTCGAGTTCGTGCTCTCGCCGGGCACCCAAGTGTCGTTTTTCGCTGACTTCAACGGCAGTGCGTCCACGGCGAAGCCGGCAAGCAGTCTGTTTCGGGAAGATGTGGATATCGAGGGTTCTTTTTCTTTAGTCGGCTATGTGCAGGACCGCGCGATTGGTGGTGACTCGAAAGTGATCAGGGTGAAAGCGGCGAACGGTTATTACGACGCAAGTCCTCCCGCCATGGCGTCGACCAAGGAGCGTTTCTCGCTCACGTTCGATAACAACTCAGCGTTGTCATCGAATCTGGACCTGAAGTTCGCCTTGAACTCGTCTGCGGACAGTGAGTACTACAGCATGCTGCCACTGCCGGTACCCGAGCCGGCCACCACGGCCATGCTGCTTGCCGGACTGGGCCTGGTCGCGGGCGCGGCCCGTCGCCGTCGCAAAATCCAGGGCAACTAAATCATTATTCAACTCAGGATTTTTATGAAGACAATCGTTACCACGCTGGTACTTGGCGCAACGCTCGCCGTGCCGCTGTCCGCCAGTGCGCAAGTGAGCGCGCAAGGCACATTGAACAATTTTTCGTGCTCGCTGGTAGACTTGCTGCCGAACGACGGCATCGCGCCAACGCTCTCGATCGTCAAGCCGCTCTATCCCGAGCACCCCGGCACACGCGCGGTCGGCGATATCAGCGAGAGCGGATTGCGCCGGACGCGCGAGATCAGCGAAGACAGGTCGCGCGTGCTGTATAGCCGCAATCTCGATGCCGGCCTGTCCGCCCCCCAAGGCAGCGTGGTCTCGACCGTCAGCGGAACAAATTTCCAGACCCTGGCCTTGAATACGGCAGCATCGACCAAAAACGGCGCCGGCTATGAGCGTCAAGTGATCGCGTCGAATTACGTGATGATCGAAGAATTCGTCCTCGCGCCCGGAACGCAGGTCAAGTTCTTTGCCGACGCCAGTGGCAGCGTGGCAAAATCACGGGCAGACACGAATTTCCTGAAGGAGAGTTCAAGACTCTCGGCCTCGATGAGCTTCCCTGAATTCAGCGCCAACGGATACCCGGATTTCGTTTCGGAGTTCAGCATGAGAGCGCACACCTGGAGCGCCGATCCGTATGCGGAGTCGGCAAGCGAGCGCCTGTCGATCATGTTCCAGAACACGCGGGCGACGTCGGTGAACCTGAAGATCTTGCTCACCTTGTGGTCCGAAGCGAACTCGCTCGATACCTCGCCGGTGGCCAGTCCGGTGCCGGAACCGGCGACCTATGGCATGCTCATTGCCGGCCTGGCGCTGGTGGCGGGTGTGGCACGCCGCAAGCGGCCTGCCTGAGTGGTGTTTGCATGCGGGCGCGTGCCCGCATGGTCTCTGAGCGCAGCAGCCCTTAGGCCAGGATGTTGAGCAAGCCGTCCAGGCCGGTGTAAGTCAGCGCCACATCGGCCTGGGCGCGCACCACCGGCTTGGCGCGAAACGCCACCGACAGGCCGGCGATGCTCATCATGGCCAGGTCATTGGCGCCGTCGCCCATGACGATCGCCTGCGCCGGGTCGATGCCGATCTCAAGGCACACGCGCTCCACCGTGCGCTTCTTTTCCCCGGCGTCGACAATCCCGCCCAGCACGCGGCCGGTCAGTTTGCCGTCGACGATCTCCAGCACGTTCGCATGCGTGTAATCGAGCCCCAGGTGCGCCTTGAGGCGTTCGGTAAAGAAGGTGAACCCGCCCGACACCAGCAAGGTTTTCAGGCCGGCCGCGCGCAGCGCCGCCAGCATCGCTTCGCCGCCCATCGAGATGGCCAGCCGCTCTTCGTACACGCGTTCGAGCGCCGATGCGTCCAGCCCCGCCAGCAGCGCCACGCGCCGGGTCAGGCTTTCGGCAAACTCCAGCTCGCCGCGCATGGCCGCCTCGGTAATGGCCGCCACCTGCGGTTTCAGGCCCTGCATGTCGGCGATTTCGTCGATGCATTCGATGGTGATCAGGGTCGAGTCCATGTCCATCGCCACCAGCTTGAAGTCGGCCAGCACGCGGCCGGGCGCGATGAAGGTGGCGTCGATGCGCGCCGCCTCGGCGGCGACATCGATGGTCTGCTTGAGCACATCGGAAAATTCGATCCCTTCGCAGCGGATGGCGTGTGCGCCCAGCTCAATCACGCGCGCCGGATTGGCCAGCGCGCCAATGCGGCGCAAGGTGTCGGGGGTTGCGTCAAGGCCTTGCAGCACCAGGTTCATGGTCGTCATGTTCGTTTTACGCTAACAGTTGTTTGATCGTTTGCTTGAGCTGCGTGACCCGCGCCGCCAGGTCGGGCATGCTGGCGGTGATTTTCAGCTTGTCCTGGCCGGCCAGCTTGATGTGCCGGTTTTTCTGGATCAGGGTGATGATGCGCATCGAGTCGATCGGCGGGTTGACCATGAACTGCAGGCTGGCCGCTTCGCCATGCGCATCGATCTTGATGATGCCGACCGTCTTGGCCGCGATGCGCAGGCGGTGCGTTTCGATCAGGGCCTTGACCGGGTCGGGCAGCTTGCCGAAGCGGTCGATCAGCTCTTCCTGCATGTCGTCGATCTTCTCTTGCGCGCTGCAGTTGGCCAGGCGCTTGTAGATCGAGAGGCGCTCGTGCACATCGCCGCAGAAGTCGGCCGGCAGCAGCGCGGGAACGTGCAGGTTGATTTCGGTGGTGGTGGCCAGCGGCGCGGCCAGGTCGGGTTCCTTGCCGGCCTTGAGCGAGCGTACCGCTTCGTTGAGCATGTCCGAATACAGCTGGAAGCCGATCTCCAGCATCTCGCCGGACTGGTTCTCGCCCAGCACTTCGCCGGCGCCGCGAATTTCCAGGTCGTGCATCGCCAAAAAGAAGCCGCTGCCCAGTTCTTCCATCTGCTGGATCGCGTCCAGGCGGCGCTGCGCCTGCTTGGTCAGGCTGCTCACGTCCGTCACCAGCAGGTAGGCGTACGCCTGGTGGTGCGAACGGCCGACGCGCCCGCGCAACTGGTGCAGCTGCGCCAGGCCAAACTTGTCGGCCCGGTGCATGATGATGGTGTTCGCGGTCGGCACGTCGATGCCGGTTTCGATAATCGTCGTGCACAGCAAAATGTTATAGCGCTGCGCCACGAAGTCGCGCATGACTTTTTCCAGGTCGCGCTCGTGCATCTGCCCGTGGGCCACGCCGATGCGCGCTTCCGGCAGCAGCTCGGTGAGCATGGCCATGCGGTTCTGGATGGTTTCGACTTCATTATGCAAAAAGTAGATCTGGCCGCCGCGTTTGAGTTCGCGCAGGCACGCTTCGCGGATGACCGAGCCGTCTTCGCCGCGGACAAAAGTCTTGATCGCCAGGCGCTTTTGCGGGGCGGTGGCGATGATCGAAAAGTCGCGCAAGCCTTCCAGCGCCATGCCGAGCGTGCGCGGGATGGGGGTGGCGGTGAGCGTGAGCACGTCGACTTCGGCGCGCAGGGCTTTGAGCGCTTCTTTTTGGCGCACGCCGAAGCGGTGTTCTTCGTCGATGATCACCAGGCCCAGGCGGGTGAACTGCACGTCCGGCGAGAGCAGCTTGTGGGTGCCGATCACGATGTCGAGCGTGCCGTCGGCCATGCCCTTGATGGCGTTGTTGATTTCTTTGCCCGTCCGGAAGCGCGACAGCTCGGCGATGCGCACCGGCCAGTCGGCAAAGCGGTCGGCGAAGGTTTGTGCGTGCTGTTCGGCCAACAAGGTGGTCGGCGCCAGGATCGCCACCTGCTTGCCGCCCATGACCGCGATGAAGGCAGCGCGCAGCGCCACTTCGGTTTTGCCGAAGCCGACGTCGCCGCACACCAGGCGGTCCATCGGTTTGCCGGCGGTCATATCCTTGATGACGTTGTTGATCGCCTCGGCCTGGTCGGGCGTTTCTTCGAAGCCGAAGCTGTCGGCGAAGTTCTGGTAGTCGTGCGCCGAGTATTCGAAAGAGTGACCCTTGCGCAGCGCGCGCCGCGCGTACAGGTTAAGCAGTTCGGCGGCGGTGTCGCGCACCTGTTCGGCCGCCTTGCGCTTGGCTTTGTCCCAGGCGCCCGAGCCGAGCGAGTGCAGCGGCGCGTCTTCGGGCGAGGCGCCCGAGTAGCGCGAGATCACGTGCAATTGCGACACCGGCACGTACAGCTTGGCGTCCTTGGCGTAGTCGAGATGCAGGAATTCGGTCTCGCCTTCGCCCAGGTCCATGCTGGTCAGGCCCATGTAGCGCCCGATGCCGTGGTTGATGTGGACCACCGGGTCGCCGATTTTCAGCTCCGACAGGTCGCGCACCATCGACTCGACCTGGGTCACGCCTTCCTGCTTCTTCTTGCCGGCGCGCCGGCCCGAACCCGCATACAGCTCGGTCTCGGTGATGAAAATCAGCTCGCCGGCGCCCGCCTCGGACAATTCGAAACCTGCCTGCAGGGGCGCCACGCCCAGCGCCAGCCGGGCGTCGGACTGCACGAAGCCGGCAAAGCCTTCGACCGGCACCAGCGCCAGGCTGTATTCGTTGAAGTACTGCTGCAGCGTTTCGCGCCGGCCGTTCGATTCGGCGCAGATCATCACGCGCTTGTCGTTCTGCAGCAGGTAGGCGCGCAGGTTGATCAGCGGGTCCTCGACGCGGCGGTTGACCGCCACGTTCGGAATCGGCGCCGACAGCTCGGACGGCTCCAGGTCGGCGTCTTTGGTCACGACCCAGCGGCCGTACGCCTTGGCCAGCGTGAAGAAGTTCTCGTCGCTGAGGAACAGTTCATCGGGCGCCAGGATCGGGCGGTCGCGGTCGGCCTTGAGGAAGCGGTAGCGCGATTCGGTGTCGAGCCAGAAGCGCTTGATGGCGCCGTCGATGTCGCCCACCAGCGCCAGGCTGGCTTTCTGGGGCAGGTAGTCGAACAGGGTTGCGGTGTGCTCGAAGAACAGCGGCAGGTAGTATTCGATGCCGGCCGAGGCGATGCCGCTGCTGACATCCTTGTACACCACCGAGCGCGATGGATCGCCCTCGAAACGTTCGCGCCAGCGGCTGCGGAAGGTGGTGCGGGCCGCTTCGTCCATCGGGAACTCGCGCCCCGGCAGCAGGCGCACTTCGCGCACCGGGTAGAGCGAACGCTGGGTGTCGGCGTCGAAGGTGCGGATGGTTTCGATTTCGTCGCCGAACAGGTCGAGCCGGTAGGGCAGGGCCGAACCCATCGGGAACAGGTCGATCAGCCCCCCGCGCACCGAGTATTCGCCGGGCGACATCACCTGCGAATTGTGGGTGTAGCCGGCCAGGGTGAGTTGCGCCTTGAGGCGCGTTTCGTCGAGCTTTTCGCCCTGCTTGAAGAAGAAGGTGTAGGCAGCCAGGAACGACGGCGGCGCCAGGCGCACCAGGGCCGTGGTGGCGGGCACGATCAACACATCGCACTGGCCGTTCTGGATTTCGTGCAGGGTGGCCAGGCGTTCGGAGACCAGGTCCTGGTGCGGCGAGAAGGCGTCGTAGGGCAGCGTTTCCCAGTCCGGCAGCAGGTGGCAGGCCAGTTTGCCGTCGGCGAACCAGGGGATTTCGTCGAGCAGGCGCTGGCCGTCGCTGGCGTTGGCCACGATCACGGTCAGCATCTGCCTGGCCGCCTTCAGTTCGAGCGCCGCCACCGCCAGCGCATACGCGTCCGAGGATCCGTACAGGGTCGGCAGGGCGAAGCGGTTACCGGTTTTTGGGAGTGATTTCTTTAAATCGAAGGGCATGCGCTGTGCTGGCTGGGTGCGGGACGGGTAATTATAGCTGGATATCGGAAATGCAATGGGAGCAGGACCAAGCGAGCAGAACTTGGGTTCCCGCCTGCGCGGGAACGACGGTTTCAAGGAGACCGTTCGAAGTTGAGCCGTCGTTCCCGGCATTGCCGGAACCGACTTCCCGCGCAGGCGGGAACCCAAGTTTTCCTACCCCATAGGGCGCCGGTTGGCAATCCCGAACGGCACATGCACCATCGGTATCGTGCCACCGGGCGAGGAGCTCAGGTGGGTCAGCTGGTCATCGAAAAAGATATGCGGCTTGAAGATCGACAGCACGCGCGACTTGTTCATCCCGCCCAAAAAGAAGGTCTCGCTGGCCGATACGCCCCAGCTTTTGAGCGTGGTCACCACACGCTCGTGCGAGGGCGCGTTGCGCGCGGTGATGATCGCAATGCGCAGCACCTTCTTGTAGTCCGGGTCGCGCTTTTGCGCGCGTTCTTCCAGCTTCTGCATCAGCGACAGCTTGCGGAACATCTCGGCCAGCGGCCCCGGACGGTGCGGCACGGCCATGTGCAAGGTCTCGTGGGCGTGGAATTCTTCGAGGTTGTTATTGCGCTTGAAGATGGTCTCCGACTCGTCGTCGGCGATCACGCCATCGAAGTCGAAGGCCACGCGCAGTTCGATATCGTCATCGTCGTCGACGATTTTCGATGGCAGTACCAGCCCGGCCGGATAGTTGGCCGCAATCGCGCTCTTGACGTCTTCTTCGTTGGCACTCAGGAACAGCGCCGCGTTAAACGCCGGCAGGTAGGTGTAGGGCGACTTGCCGGTGATGAAAGCGGCGCGCGAAATATCGAGCCCGTAGTGCGCGATCGAGCGCATCACGCGCAGGCCCGTTTCGGGCGAGTTGCGCGACAAGAGCACCACTTCGACCGGATGGTGGCGCGCGAAGACCTTGTTGATGTTGAGGAAGCGGCGAATGAAGGGAAACGCCACCCCCTTCTCGAGAATGGCGTCCAGATTGCGTTCCTGGTACCTGCGGTATTCGTCCGGCCCGCTGTCCATATACACCTGGTGCGAGGCGGTCAGGTCGAACAGGGCGCTCGACGCCACGCCGATCACCAGCTTGCGCTCAATCTCGAATGCCATTCATGGTCCTCATTATTCGTCTTCGTTACGGAGTTCTTCGAAACAGGCCAGGCTGGCCGCGTCCAGCCCTTCGACCACGAACGGATCGTCCTCTTCAAAGTGGGCCGAGTCGACCAGCATGCGCAGGCGACTGAGCATGTCGGCCAGCGCCACCACCTGCGACAGCGCTTCGCCGTCAGGGTCGCCGGCTTCGCGGATGGCGCTGGTCACGGTTTCAGGAAAACCCCATGCTTCGGCGATCCGCACCGACAGCACGCGCGCGTGCCCATGCAGCGCCGCCACAAACTCTTCGGACTGCGGCAAGGACGGTTCGGTATTGGCCTGGTCGAGCAGGCGGAAGGCCACGATCAGGCCCATATTGTGCAGCAGCCCGGCGAAATACGCTTCGACCGGATTGGCGCGCACCGAGGGCGCCAGCACGCTGGCGGCGAGCGCGCATTTTTCGCACTGGCGCCACAGCAGCGGCGTGGAAAGCTGCGAAAACGGCCCCGGATGCATGCTCATGATCACCGGCAGCAGCGAGGCCCGTCCGACCAGCATGCGCAGCCCGTTCACTCCCAGCAGCATGGTGGCCCGTTCGACGGTCGTCACCGGGTCGTTGGCGTGATAGTGCGGGTGGTGGCAGGGACGGTTCGCTTCGCGCAGCACTTCGGCGACCAGTTCCTTGTCTTGCGAGAGCTGGCGCGCCAGGTCGGCGCCGGAGACGCTGCTGTCGCGCATGGAGCGCAGCAATGGCGTGAACACGGGCGGTCTGCTTGGGGCGAGGGTGATTTCGTCGAGCGGGAGCTGGGTCATGTAGGCCAGGTCGACCGCGAGGATTTTTTCGTCGCTGGACGGGCCGCTGTTCGGCGTGACGCCGGCCAGCCAGCGGTAGAACAGCACATCGACCATGCCGGCGTGCGCACGCTCGGGCGCCCGCGCCCTGGAGGGAGCGGGAGCGGCTATGGGGGCTGGCGCAGGCTTGCTTTCTTCGCTGTCGCTGCCCAACAAATTCTTCAGCCATTTCATTGCTTGTTCTCTTTTACCTGCACAAAGGCTGTTCCCTGGATTTTACATGATTACTCAGTAGAAACTTAGGGTTGTGCTGTCCAGCGTCGTGTCTGGTACACGAGTATTTGCTGATTATTAATCTTATGGAATTGCAATGGTTAATCGCAATGAAACAGGACCACGGTGACATTGTCGCGGCTGCCGTCGCGCAAGGCGGTGGCGATCAATTCCTTGCAGCAATCGCCCAGTTGGGCCGGGAGGACGTCGGCCAGCAGCGCGGCGATGCGCTCGTCGGACGTGGCGCCGTACATGCCGTCGCTGCACAACAGGTACAGGTCGCCGGGCTGGGCGGCCTGGATGTGCAGTTCCGGGCGCACGTCGCCCGAGGGCCCTATCGCCTGCAGCAACAGGTTGCGCGGCGGCAGGTTTTCGGTGGCGCCGGCTTCGACGGCTTCCTGGTACATGGTCTGGTCGCGCGTGAGTTGGGTCAGCTGGCCGGCCCGATAGCGGTACAGGCGGCTGTCGCCAACGTGGAACACCAGCAGCGGGGCGCCCGGTTCGGGTTGCCACACGCCGGTGAGCGTGGTGCCCATGCCGCCGCCGTCGCCGCGCCGGTTGGCCAGGTTGGTCTGGTACATGCGCTGGTTGGTAAATTCGACCGCGTCGTGCAGCGTGACCATGCTGGCCAGGGTCGCTTCGCTCCAGTGGGCGTGCGGATCGGTCGCTTCGGGGTCGAACGGGCTGGCGCGGAAGTCGGGCGGCGCCACGCCGCTATCCGGGTCGGCGCTGGCGCGCAGGAAGCGGGCCAGCGAGCTCAATGCTTCGGCGCTGGCGACCTCCCCCGAGTCGTGACCGCCCATGCCGTCGGCCACGGCGACCAGGCCCAGGTCGGCCTCGATCAGGAAATTATCCTCGTTCGAAGGGCGTACGGTACCGGTGTCGGTCATGCCGAAAGCCGTACCGGCGCTGAGGCGGTGCGGTGTGGACGGTGAAAGTTGCTTCCAAAAATACAAGGCGTCTCCTGAGGGTGGACCGGCGCCGACGGTAGGCGACAATCGCATATCTGCCATGCTAGCACGCAGGGTCGGCTTTGTCCGGCTTGCAGAGGCAAAAAACCACTGCCGGCATGGCTTGCGACGGCCCAGGCGCTGCGGCGTGTTTAAGCTACCGCTAACGCAGCGATGCTAATCTGGACGGATCGCAGCCCGGCAACGGCGCCGGCCGCCCCACGTCACACTCGACTGGCATCCTGACCATGCACGCCAACAACCGCGCACGCCGCGCATTTTGTATCGTCAAGCGCTGCTGCGTCGGCCTGTTGATCCTCGTGCCGGCATACGTCGTCATCGCGGCCAATCCGGAGCCCTTGTTCAGCCATCGGGCAACGCACCGGAACTACCAGGTCTGGTCGGACCGTCCCATTCCCGCCAGTATCGCCGCCGTGCTCGACGACGCCACCCGGCGCTGGCGCACCTCGGCGCTGTACGACAGCCGCACCCGGGTCAACATCTTCTTTTGCAACGAGCCCTGGCGGCTGTGGTTCTATAGCGGCCACTTCAACACCAACATCGGCGGCACGGGCGGCGGGATCGTGGTGGAGAATATATTCATACGCGCTTCCGACATTGCGGCGAACCGCATCCACGCGCCCGGACCGGGGCCGATCGCCGATGCGGAGCAACGACCGCTGTCGTATTTCATCGCCCATGAGATCACGCACAGCGACCATGAGCGCCGCTTCGGACGCTTGGCCGTGCTGCGTTATCCGCAGTGGCTGGTGGAAGGGCATGCGGACTACGTGGCAAAAGGCGGCGCATTCGATTTCGAGGCGAATCGCAAGCAGTTCGCCGACGGCGATCCGGCGCTCGATTTCGACAGGAGCGGGCTGTATCGCGAGTTTCACCTCAAGACTGCTTACCTGATCGACAAGCGGGGGAAGACGCTGGAGCAGCTATTTGCCGACCCACCCAGCGATGAGCAACTCGAGAGCGCATTGCGCGCGTACCGCCCGTCGGTAGCCGCGCTGCGGTAACGCGCGCGCCCGGTGCGCCGCCGCTGCGATCGGGGGCGGCGATGAAGAGTCCGAGTCGCGAAGGCGCCATGGAGCGCGTGAAATAGTATCCGAGCGACAACAAGTGCGGCGTCGACTGCACTGGTGCACGTTTCGCCGGGAGGCCGGCCGGCGCCCCGGCTGGGGAAGCCTCAAGCCCGGGTCAGGCGGCCACTTTTTGGGCACTGCGCGCGGCCCAGCAATACAGGCCGCTGACGATGGCCGCGCCCAGCATCAGGGCGATCAGCATGTGCGTCGTTTCGTTCATGCCGTTCGGCACGGCCAGCGGCTCGGCGACCTTGGTGGCCACGCTCAGGCCGGCCAGGCCGACCTTGAACAGGCTCTCGCCGACGATAAAGCCGGACATCACCAGCACGCCGACGCGCTTGGCCGTCTCGCCCCAGGTGGCGCTGCTGACGGCCCGTTCGAACAGCCAGCCGGCAACGGCGCCGACCACGTTCAGGGTGGACCGGCGTGAGTCAGTCGCGCATGATTGCCATGCTAGCCGCCTGTCGGACTTGGGATCGTCGGCTGCAAAAATACCTGGGACGGTCCATATTTCGCCGCTTTCTCGGCCAATAGCTCGCTATTGGCACTGCGAAATCGTCAAAATCTGGCCGCGCCCAGCTATTTTTTCGCTTCGACTCCCCAAGTCCGACAGGCTGCTAGCCCAGGGTAACAAAGCCCGCTGCGCGCAGCAGCCAGTCGCGCGCCCGGTCGAGCTGGGCGGCGGCGTGTTTCCGCCACCGAGCGAAAACATTGACGATCCAGCCGGCGCTCCCTGTGCCGGGGGACCATGAAAAAAGCGCCTTGTCAACGTTCAACAAGGCGCTTGCCAGGAGTTCCCACCGAAGCGACTCGCACGCATCGCGCCTTTATGGCGGCGGGGAGGATGAAAAATTCTCGCATCTCATCCCATCCGTAGAAGTTTTCCTGAATACTTTTTTCTTTTCATCAACAATCCAGGCGGAATTTGCTGATAGGGTCGCAACACCGTCTTCTTTATTCAAAATAGCAAAAATCAATTCTGATTTTTCTTTACCGTGTACCGTGCATTGTCCAGTAAAATCTACAAAGCGTGTTGGATCGTCTGGAACTTGTATAACGTCGTGTATCATCAAAAGCTTTTTATCCTCAAGCAGGATAAATTTATTCCCGCAAATCATCCAGTATCCTGCGAGCAATTTTTCAGAAATGTCATCCATTCCCAAATTTTTAAGGTCTATGCTCTTATGCCTAGCCTCGATATCTACAACTTTTTCGTTTTTTACGTGCCTGCCGATCAGTTTCTTTGAAATTTCCGATCCGCATTTAATGGTGCTGAACGCATCACTTGCAAAAGAAGATTTTCCGAAAAAAAGCGAAAGTATTAAGAGAGAATAAATTCCGATTTTCATTTTAGTATCAATTTAAAATTGAATCATTGATCTTAATTTCTACGGCTTTCGGTAAAATGTCACTGGTGGTTTCTGTTGCCTATAGGCAGGTGATGGATAATACCCATGGACTGCTGGCTGCTTATAGTCAGATACCCATTGCGTACCGTTATACATCGTCATATGGCCATCAGGATGACCGGGAATTGGTTGAATAACCGCAACATCGCCGGCTCTTGGCGCGCCTTGTACTGCAACAAATCCGGCATTAGTAAGGCGGATGCCATAATCTTTTGCGGAGTTTGTATTTACAACAGTTACACCGCCAGCCGCAATGGCTTGCCTGACAAATTTCGCACAGTTGCTTGTGCTGGCTGGCATTGCATGTGAATTAAGATGTGCTACGGCGGCATTTACGTTCCAAGGCATTCTAGGTTTCCTTTATTTACGTGAAATTTCAATTGCTTGCTTTACTGATGACATGGAAAACACCAGTATCGCACCCTCCGTCCGGGTCGGAATGACAGGTTCATCTTTTAATGAACTCTATTGCTGAGCGTGTTCAGTATAGCCTCTTGCACAACTCTTTTAACGGAAAGCATTGTTGAATATACACTAAAACAAGCTATATTGGTGACATTGCCTGGCAAAATGTTCAGTGAACCTGCGGAAACGCGTCGGCCAGCGGGTCGACTTATACCTTGAGCTGAAATCCAGCCCGTCCTGGCAGCGATCGGCGCGGCGATGAAGAGACTGAGTCGGAAGGGGGGCATGGGGCGGGCGTGAAGCACTACTCGAAGGACAACCAGTGCAGCATCGCATTGACTGGTCCACGGTTCGCCAGGGCGCCGGCCGGCGCCCTGGCGGGGGAAGCGCAGCTTAAGTCGCGCTCAAGCGGCGACTTTTTGGGCGCTGCGCGCGGCCCAGCGATACAGGCCGCTGACAATGGCCGCGCCCAGCACCAGGGCGATCAGCATGTGCGTCGTTTCGCTCATGCTGTTCGGGACGGCCAGCGGTTCGGCGACCTTGGTGGCCACGATCAGGCCGGCCAGGCCGACGTTGAACAGGCTCTCGCCGACGATAAAGCCGGACATGACCAGCACGCCGATGCGCTTGGCCGTCTCGCCCCAGGTGGCGCTGCTGACGGCGCGTTCGAACAGCCAGCCGGCCACGGCGCCGACCACGACCGGCGCGGTGACCGCGCTTGGCAGGTAGATCGCCAGGCCCACGCCCAGCGGCGGCAAACTAAAACGCTCCTTGCTGGCCTTGCGGATGACGAAGTCCACGACGACCAGCGTCAGGCCGAGCAGGGCGCCGTAGCCGATCAGGTTCCATTCCAGGTTATTGCCGATGACGCCCTTGGCCAGGGTGGAAATCAGGGCCGCCTGCGGGGCCGCCAGCGGATCGTCGCCGACCACGCCCACGTTCGGGGCGCCGGCAAAGCCTTTGGCGCTATTGAGCAGGTCCAGCACCAGCGGGACCACGGTCGAACCGGCGGCCACGCCGATCAACAGGCCGACTTGCTGCTTCCACGGAGTGGCGCCGACCAGTTGGCCGGTTTTCAGGTCTTGCAGGTTGTCGTTGCCGATCACCGCGACGGCCAGCACCACGGTGGTGACGAACAGCGCGTAGGCGACCAGCGCGTGCGCCACGTCCGGGCCGATGAGATGCTTGCCGACGAAGCCGACGCTGAGCGAGGCGCCCAGGATGGTCAGGATGGCGATGCCGGACACCGGCGAATTGGACGATCCGATCAAGCCGGCCATGTAGCCGCAGACGGCGGCGGCGAACACGCCGGCCACCAGGATGTAGCCGACGCCGACCGCCACCAGCGGCAGCGCCAGGCTGGCAAGCACGCCGCCTTGCAGGAAGCTGGCCAGCAGCCAGCCGGCCGGCGCCATGGCCAGCAGGGTGACCAGGCCGACGACGAAAATCGGCAGGTCCTGCTCGGCGCGCGGAATCTCCGCACCTTCGGCCTTGGCCTTGCGCGCCATCTCCAGCGCCGATTTCAGGCCGCCCAGCACTGGCTTGCCCAGGCCGGCCAGGGTCACGATGGCGGCCGCGCCGATGGCGCCGGCGCCGATCATGCGCACTTTGGAGCTCCACATCCCGAGCGCCTGGTCGGCTGCCGCCAGGGCCGGCATCGGCTCCATCGACGTCAGTACCGGCACCAGCACGGCCCAGGCGATGATCAGGCCCGCCAGCATGGCGATGCCGACGGTGATGCCCATCAGGTGACCGGCGCCCAGCAGGGCGAGCGAACTGGCCGCCCCGATCCCGGTGGCGCCGCTGCCGGTTTTAAAATAGAACGCCACTTCGGCGGCCATCAGCTTGGCGCCGGCGGCGGCCGCGAACAGCGCGGAGGCCACGCTGCCCCAGATCACCGCCATCAGACCGAGCTTGCCTTCGGCCGCGCCGCTGCGCGAGGAAGTGCCGACCTTGAGCACTTCGGCCGCGGCCACCCCTTCCGGGTAGGGCAGGTCGGACTGCGACACCAGCGCGCGCCGCAGCGGCACCGTGTACATCACGCCCAGCACGCCGCCGATGGCGCAGGCGCCGAAGACGGGCCAGAACGGCACCTTGGCCCACCAGCCGATCATGATCAGGCCAGGCAGCACGAAGATCACCGACGCCAGCGTGCCCGCCGCCGACGCGATGGTCTGGACGATATTGTTTTCCTGGATGGTGGCGTCCTTGAAGGCGCTCAGCAGCGCCATCGAGATGACGGCGGCCGGGATCGAGGTCGCGAAGGTGAGCCCGACTTTCAGGCCCAGGTAAACCTGGGCGGCTGTAAAGACGAGGGTGATGACGATGCCGAGGAGGACTCCTCGGATCGTGATTTCTTTTGGTCCGGCCAGTGCGACAATCGCCATCCATTGCTCCAGTATGAAAGAGGGGTGCTAAAAAAGCGTCTTATCATAGCTGGCAATGCATGAACGCGGAAGGAAAATGCGAACGCGGCGTCGGTCGCGCCTCCGGCCGCTATCTCGTCATTCCCGCCGAGGGCCGCCTTGGCGCGGGAATGACGCTGCGGGCGCGTGTCGGCTAGCCTCCCGCCTGCGATTCGGCGCCATGGGTGTTCTGCGGGGGTGGCGCTGGCGGCACGGCCGCCGCGCCTGGCACGGGCGGCTGGCCCGGCTCACCCGGTTCTCCCGGCTCGCCCGGCTCCGCGCCATCTGCCGGCAGCGCCGGCAGCTCGTTCATGTCGATCGTCTTGAACTCGCTGCTGCCCGCGTATTCCGCATAGATCCAGTCGTCGTCCTCGCGCAGCACGCCTTCCGGCGTCGGGCGTTCCTTCGCGGGACGCTTGTCGAGCGCCGCGCGCATGTAGTCGACCCAGATCGGCATGGCCAGCGTGGCGCCGAATTCGCGTCCGCCGAGCGAGCGTGGATCGTCGTAGCCCATCCAGGCCACGCCCACCACGTTGCCGGCGTACCCGGCGAACCAGCCGTCGAAGGCATCGCTGGTGGTGCCGGTCTTGCCGGCCAGGTCGTTGCGGCCCAGCGCGCGGGTGGCGCCGGCGGCGGTGCCGAAGCGGGTCACGTCGCGCAGCATGCTGTCGACCATGAAGGCGTTGCGCTGGTCGATCACGCGCCGCGTTTCGTCGGCCACGGCCGGCGCCGGCGTCTCGAGCAGGATGGTGCCGTTGCCGTCCTTGATTTTGGCGATCAGGTAAGGATTGACCGAAAAGCCGCCGTTGGCGAACACCGCGTATGCGCCCGCCAGTTGCAGCGGGGTCACCGCGCCGGTACCGAGCGCCATGGTCAGGTTCTTGGGATGGCGCGTCAGGTCGAAGCCGAACTTGCCAAGGAATTCGTGGCCGTAGCCGACCTGGATGGCGCGCAGCAAGCGCACCGACGGCACGTTCTTCGAGTGCACCAGGGCGTGCCGCATGCTCACTTCTCCATCGAACTTGCCGTCATCGTTTTGCGGCGACCAGGTGGCGCCGCCGGCGCCGCTCGGCATGACCAGCGCTTCGTCGAGGATGCGGGTGCCCGGCGAAAAACCTTTTTCCAGCGCCGCCGAATACACGAACGGCTTGATCGAGGAGCCGGGCTGGCGCCAGGCCTGGGTGACGTGGTTGTACTTGTTGAGCCCATAATCGAAGCCGCCGACCAGCGCATGGTAGGCGCCGGTGGCCGAATCGATGGCCACGAAGCCGGCCGCCACCTGCGGCAGCTGGACGATCGACCAGGTCTTGGTCTCCTTGTCCTTGTCCTTGTCCTTGTCCTTCTCTTTTACCTTGTCCTGGGCGATGCGCACCACCGCGCCCGGACGCAGCTTGATGGCGGCCTTGGCGCCGGACGCCAGGGCCGGCGCCACGAAGCGCAGGCCGGCGCCGGTAATTTCGATGCGCTCGCCGTCCATGGTTTCTACCGCGACCAGCTTGCCCGATACCTCGGTCACCACGGTGGGCGTGAGGCCGTCGCTGACCGGGCGCTTGCGCAGTTCTTCGCGAATGTCGTCGGCGCGTTCCTGGGCGTCCGAGGGCAGGTCGATGAACGACTCCGGGCCACGGTAGCCGTGCCGCTGGTCGTACGCCAGCACATTGCGGCGCAGCGAGTCGTAGGCCGCCTCCTGCTCGGCCTTGAGGATGGTGGTGTAGACGCTCAGGCCGCGCGTGTAGGCCTCGTCCCTGTATTGTTCGAACACCGCCTGGCGCGCCAGTTCGGCCACGTATTCCGCGTGGATGTCGAATTCCTGGCGCTTGGCGGCGATGCGCATCGGTTCTTCCCTGGCGCTCGCGTACTGGGTCTCGTCGAGGTAGCCCAGTTCGCGCATGCGCCGCAGCACGATCATCTGGCGCTTCTTGGCGTTGCGCGGGTTGACCGCCGGGTTGTTGCCGACCGGGTCGCGCGGCACGCCGGCCAGCATCGCCATTTCGGCGATCGAGAGCTGGTCGAGGCGCTTGCCGAAGTAGGCCTGGGCGGCGCTGGAAAAGCCGTACGAGCGCCGTCCCAGGAAAATCTGGTTCATATACAGTTCGAGGATCTTGTCTTTCTTGAGCGCGGCCTCGATCTTGAAGGCGAGCGCGATTTCGTCGGCCTTGCGCCCCAGTACCTTGTCGCGCGTGAGGAAGAAGTTACGCGCCACCTGCATGGTGATGGTCGACGCCCCTTCGCGAAAGCCGCCGCGCAGGTTGGCGCGCGCGGCGCCGGCGGCGCGAATCCAGTCGACCCCGCCGTGGGTGTAGAAGCGCGTGTCTTCGATGGCCAGCACGGCGTTTTTCATCATCGCCGGCACTTGTTCGATGGGGATGAAGTCGCGGTGCTCTTCGCCGAATTCGCCGATCAGCACATTGTCGGCGGTGTAGATGCGCAGCGGGATCTTGGGGCGGTAGTCGGTGACAGCGTCGATGGCCGGCACGCGCGGCACGATCACGCCGTAAAAGTAGCCGAGCGCGCCGAGCACCAGCAGCAGGCCGGCGCCGGTCGCCAGCAGCACGGCGCGGATAATGTATTTGCGCGTCAGCCAGCGCTTGATAAAGGTCTCTGTAGTCAAAACGATGTCCGCCAATAGGGGCCATGCCGGGAGTGACGGCCCTGTTCCGGCGAATTATAGTCGATCGCTTTTAGCGCCCCGCTTTCAGGGAAGCACCGCCAGCGCGGCCAGCGCTGCGGGCGCCGCCAGCATCGCCGAGCACGCGGTGGCGCGCGGCGCGTATGGCAGCAGGAACACCAGCGGCAGCGCGCCGGCCGACAGGAAGCCGAGCCAGAGCACCGTGCCGACGGTGCCGCCCCAAGTCGCTACGCACGGCAGCAGCGCCAGCGCCAGCAGGATCGCTCCTGCGCCGCGCAGCCCAAGGCGCAGCCTGACCGACGGTTCGCGCCGCCACGCCTGCACATGGTGGCGGTCCATCGCCAGGCACAGCAAACCCATGCCGGCATACGCCAGCCCCAGCGCCAGCAGGCTCGCTGTCTGAAAACCGCTCATGGCTTCTCCCGTCGCCCGGGCGCGCGCACCCGCAGCGCGGCCCATGCCGCCAGCGCGCCGGCCAGCAGCGCGGCCAGTTCGACGCCGGCGCTTTCCCAGTCGCCGCGCACGCCGATTTGCGCCAGCAGATGGTCGCCCGTGCTGGCCCAGTTCAGCAGTGGCAGCAGCAGGCAGGCCAGCGCCAGGGTCGCCAGTTGTTCGCGCCAGGCCCGGGCCGGCGCGCGCAGCAGGGCGTGCGCCAGCGCCGCCAGCCAGAGGCCGAAGAACACCCGCAATTCCCAGCCGGCGCGCTGTTCGAGCGCCAACGGCAGCAGGCGGTTGGCCCACAGGAAGCCGACGCAGGCGATCGCCAGCCCGGCGATGGCGGCCACGTTCATGCCCTCGATCAGCCGGTACACGCGGGCCGTGGCCGCGCCGAATTCGGCGCCATGCCTGGTGCTGCGCTTGACCATGAACAGGATGGCGCCGGTCGCCATCATCGCCGTGCCGGCCAGGCCGCATACAAAGTACAGCCAGCGCACGGTCACGCCGCCGAAGCTGGCCATGTGCAGGCTGCCCATCACCAGGCGCGCCAGCGAGGCGGCGCCGCCATCGACCTGGCCGCCCTGGCGCACGGCCAGCACCTTGCCGCTGGCGGCCGAAAACGTGACCATGCCGCTGGTGTTGGCGATGCGGCGCAGGCTGTCGGCGTCGTTGTCCCAGCCGTAGACGCCGATGCGCATGCTGCTGTCGCCGGGGTTGTCGATGACGATGCAGCGCACCGGTTGCCTGAAGATGGCCTCGGCCCGCGCGGCGTAGTGTTCCAGGTCGGGCACGGCCAGCGCGCGGCCGTCGCGCGCCAGCCGCGCCGGCCCGCCCAGGTCGGCGAGGAACTGCTTGAGCTTGTCCCTGCCCGGGCCGTAATGGGCCAGCAGCGGCGCCGGCATCAGGGTGGTGCTGGAAATGGCCAGGCCGGTGTAGGCGATCATGAACAGGAACGGCAAGGTCAGCACCGCCACCGCATTGTGGGCGTCGAGCCAGCTGCGCTGGCCCTTGGCCGGCCGGAAGGTGAAAAAGTCCTTGAAGATGCGCTTGTGCGTGACCACGCCAGACACCAGCGCCACCAGCATCGCCATGGCGGCGACGCCCGTGACCCACAAGCCGGCCTTGCCGGCGTGTAGCTCGTAATGGAAATCGACGAAATGGTGGCCGCCCAGGGTGGGGCGGACCGGCTTGTCGGCCGCACCCTGGGCCAGTTGGGCGCCGCTGGCCGGGTCGAGCCGGGCCTCGGCGTAGCCGCCCTGCGGGTCGAACCAGTAGGCCACCAGCGCATTGTTGTCGTTGCGGTTGATGGGCCAGATTTCCCACATGTCGGCGCGCGGATGGGCGCGCGCCATGAAGGATGCGCCCAGCGCCAGGCGCGGCCCGCGCTCGGCCGCGGCCACCGGCGCGGGCGGCGCCCCCGCGTGTTCGGCCAGCGCGTGTTCGGGCGACATCCAGTGCGTGATCGCCTCGTCGAACACGGCCAGGGTGCCGGTCAGGAAGATGGCGTACAGCAGCCATGAAAACCACAGGCCGCACCAGGTATGCAGCCAGGCCAACGCCTGGCGCCAGCCGGCCTTCATGCGCCACCGCCGCTGCGCGCGAGCAGCAAGCCGGCGCCGCCGAGGAGGGCGGTGGCCAGCGCCAGGACCCCGCATACGCGGCCCAGCGGCAGCGGTGCGAAAGCCCAGACGATGGCCGCCGTGTAGCCGGCGAAACTGACGAAGCCGCCCATCAGCACCGCTTCGGCGCGCGCCATCGGCAAGACCGCGCCGAGGAACACGGCCAGCGCGGCGGCGAAGGCATAGCCGCCCGCCACGGCGGCGAGCAGGCGCGACCACATTTGCTGGCTTGGACTGAGTATCATGGTTACAGGGCGGGCGTGTACTTGATGGTGAACATGACGCTGCGCGGGCTGCCATAGTCATTGTTGCCATCGGCTTGGTTGAAGGCGGGAATGTAGTAGCGCTTGTCGAGCAGGTTGTTGACATTCAAGGCCAGCGCGAGCTGCGGGTTCAGCTGGTAAGCCAGGCGTCCGTTCCATACGGTGTAGCCGGGCACCTTGAAGGTGCGTTCGTAGCCGATCGAATTGCTCTGGGCGCTGAAACCCGCGCCGACGCTGAGCTTGTTCCAGGCGCCCGGCAACTGGTAGCGGCTCCATGCGCGCAGCATGTGCCTTGGTGTCCACTGGCTGAAGATCTTGCCCTTGTTATCGGCGTCTTCGAGGAATTTGGTCGGGTTCCAGGTGTAGCCGGCCGACAGTTGCAAACCGGGCAAGACTTCGCCGCTGGCCTCGGCGTCCACGCCCTGGCTGCGCACCTTGCCGCTGGCCTTGGAGCAATACCAGCCGTCGCAGGCGAAACCGGCGGCGACATCGGCCACGGCGCGGTTCTTGTGGTCGTAGCGGAACATGGCCAGCGAGGTGTTGACCCGGCCGTCCATCAGCTCGCCCTTGACGCCGAGTTCGACGTTGCCGCCGTTGATGGGTTCGAGCATCTGGCCGCTGACGCTGCGCGCGGACTGCGTTTCGAAGACGCTGGTGTAGCTGGCGTAGGCCGACCATTGCTTGTCGAGCGCGTAGACCAGGCCGGCGTAGGGCGTCACTTTGCCGGAGGCCGTCACCGTGCTTTGGTAATTGTCGCGCCGCAGGCGGTAGAGTTCCTCGTACCAGCTCACGCGCGCGCCGCCGATGAGGGTCAGCGCCGCGCCCACCCTGGCGCGCCAGCTGCCGTACACGCCTTTCTGGCGCACGTCGTAGCTGGCGTAGGTGCCGCCGTTGTTGCGCGCCTGCAGGATGTCGAAGTCGACCCAGGCGCGATCGTGGTCGATGTTGAAAATGTTGCCGCCCGGATTGAAGGTGCGCGCGTAGCGGTCATCCGACGTGTATTTGGAGTAATTGGCGCCCAGCATGACGTCGTGGCGCATGCCGGCTGCGTCGAAGGCCCCGTTCAGGTAAACGTCAGCGCCCAGCTTGGCCGAGTTGAAATCGGTGGCCCAATCGGCATAGGTCAGGCCGCTGCCGTCGGCGGCCACGGCGCCGTGCATGCGCTGGTGTACCGAGCTGTTGCTTTCGTCCATGTGGACGGCGGCGGCCTTGACCCGCCAGTTGGCGTTGAAGCGGTGGCTGAGGTCGGCGTAGACGGTGGTTTGCTCGATCCCGGCGCGGTTCCAGCCGGCGCCGACGAAGGTGGAGCGCGGCAGGCCGATGTCGGCGCCGTCCGGATAGCGCGGCAGGCCGCGCACCATCGGGCGCGAACGGTTGTCGGTGTTGCTGACGGCCAAGCCGAGCGTGGTGTCGGCGCTGATGTCGTAGTCGAGCGCGGCGTACAGGGCGCGCTTGCGTTCCCACACGTAATCGATAAAGGAATCGGCGCGCTCGAGATCGGCAACCACGCGGGCGCGCAGGGTGCCGGCCTCGTTCAGGGGGCCGCCGGCGTCGAGCTGGGCGCCGGCGTGGCTCCAGGAACCGGCTTTGGCGCTGAGCGCGACGGTGCGCTCGGCCTGGCCGCGCTTGCGCACCAGGTTGACCGCGCCGCCCGGGCTGCCGGTGCCTTGCAGCAAGCCGGCCGCGCCGCGCAGCACTTCGATGCGGTCGAAGTAGGCCAGGCCCTCGGTGCCCCAGTTGCCCAGCACATAAGTATTGCGCGGGATCGGCACGCCGTCGTATTGCCAGGAATCGATCTGGAAGCCGCGCGCGTTGATCACCATTCCTTGCCCCACGCCCTTGACGCCGACCACGCCGGTGACGCTGTTGGCCGCGTCCATCAGGTCGGTCAGGCCCTGGTCGTCCATCTGTTCGCGCGTGAGCACACTGACCGACTGCGGCATGTCCTTGAGCGCCAGTTCGCCCTTGCCCAGGGTGACCCGGTTGCTGGTGTAGGCGTTGCTGCCTTCGGTGGTCGGGCCGGGCGTGGCCCGCGCGCTGACCTTGATTTCGTCCATGGTCTGGGCCGCGCCGGCCGGGGCGGGAGGGGGCGCGGCCGGGGCCGGCACCAGCACATAGCCGGCGGCCGACTTGCCGAGCGCGTAGCCAGTGCCGCGCAGCAAGATCGCGAAACCTTGTTCGACGCCGTGGCTGCCGGCCAGGCCTTCGGTGCGCAAGCCCCGCACCTTGCCGGCGTCGAGCACGATGGCGGCGCCGGCCAACTGGGCGTAGCGGTTAAGGGCGTCGGCCAGCGGACCGGCGGCAATCGTGTACTGGCGTTCCTGGGCCTGGGCGTGCAGGGCGGGGCCGGCGCTGAGCAGGGCGCCGCAGACGAGCTGGACGGCGAGGGCGGAGGCGCGCAGGCGGCGCGAAGAGGTGCTGGTGGACATGTCGATGCTTCCTTGTAGGTGGGTTTCATTGACATGACGAATGAAAAACCCCAAGCGGAACCGCCTGGCGAAAAAAGTTACTCTGTTTTTGTATCGACCAGCACCAGCCAGGGGGTGAGCGTGCGCACCCGCAGTTGCGGAAAGCTCGCCTGCAGCAGTCGCAGGGCGCGGTCGGTGTCGTCCAGCGGCAGCACGGCGGACACGCGGATGCCATCGAGCCGGGCCGGGTCGTAGCGGATCTGTCCGCGCCGGTGCCGGTTCAGTTGCTCCAGCACTTCGCCCAGCGGCCGGTCGCTGACCACCAGCTGGCGCAGGCGCCAGGCGTCGTCGATGGCGGCGGGGTCGATCGGCTCGGGAGCGTGGACCCCGGCCGCGTCGATGGCGACACGCTGGCCGGCGCCGACGATGGCCTCGGCCTCGGCCTGCGTCCCGGCGACGCTGCGCACCGCCACGCGCGACTCGAGCATGCTCAATACGGTGACCTGCTCGCGCCGGGCGACGGTGAAGCGGGTGCCGAGCGCGCGAATGCTGCCTTGCGGCGTCTCGAGCACGAAGGGGCGGCCGGGGTCCTTGGCGACTTCAACCAGAATGTCTCCCTGCACCAGTTCGACCGTGCGGCGGCGTTCGTCGAAGTGCAGATTGACGGCGCTGGCGCCATGCAGGGTGATGCGGCTGCCGTCCGGCAAGGTGCGGCTGTGCCACTGGCCGGCGCCCGCGCGCACGTCGGCCAGCAGATATGCGGGCGGCCAGGCGTGCAGGGTCAGGCAGGCCGGCAGTGCCAGCGCGGTCAAAGCCAGCGCCACGGCGGCGCCGGCCCTGGCGCGTTTTGCGCGCGCACGCCCGGCCGGCACCGTTGCCAAGGCGGCGCGGGCTGGCCGGGTGCTGCCGCCGGCATGTCCGCGCAAGGCGTCGACCTGGCCGAGCAGGCGTTCCATGCCGGCGGCGGCGGCGGCGTGGCGCGGGTCGGCCGCCTTCCAGGCGGCGAAGCCGGCGTGCGCGCGGGCGCGCTCGGCGGCGTCGTCGCCGGTCAGGCGGACGATCCAGGCGGCCGCCCGGGCGGCGAGCGGATCGGCGCGCCTCATGCGGTCATGGCCGGGCAGTGCGCGCGGCAGGCCAGCAGCGCCTGCACCAGGTATTTGCGCACCATGCGGGTCGACACGCCGAGCCGGGCGGCGATGGCGGCGTGCGACTGCTGGTCGAGGTAATGCAGCAAAAACGCTTCGCGCGCTTTGGCGGACAGCGCTTGCAGGGCGGCGCCGATCTGGTCGAGCGCCTGCAAGGCCATCAAGGTCTCGTCGGGCGAGGGGTAACAGGGCAGGACCTTGGCCAGCAAGGCCAATTCGGCCAGGTAGCTTTGTTCCAGCGCCTGGCGGCGCGCGCGGTCGACGATCAGGCGCTTGGCGGTGGTGGCCAGCCAGGCGCGCGGCTGTTCGACCCCGAGCAGGGCGTCGCGCGAGGCGATGATGCGCAAGAAGGTGTCGTGCGCCACGTCGGCCGCATTGTGGGCGCAGCCCAGTTTGTTGCGCAGCCAGCCGAACAGCCAGCGATGGTGCGCGCCATACAGTGCATGCACCGCATGGGCGTGCTGTTGCGGAATTGACTCGGCCGCCGACATGACCATCACCTAAAAGAGAATAAGAATTATTCGCATTATAGGCGGGCGGGCCGCCGATGCGCAACCGGCGTCAGACGAAGGCCAGGTCGTGCTGCAGGATCAGGTGGTCGAGCCAGTCGTCGCTGTGGCCGAAGCGGTAGCCCAGTTGGGCGGCGCGCGCGGTGTTCATCAGGTAGGGGGCCGGGTAGTCGAAGGGACTTAGTTCGCCGGCCGCCACGTCCGGCCTGGCTGGCAGGGCGCGCACCGGCACCTCGAGCAGCATGCCGATGCGCTGGACCAGGTCGAAGGCGGACAGGCCGCCCTCGCACGCCGCATTGACCGGGCCGACAAACTCCTGGGCGCCGGCCCACAGCAAAAAGTTGCTGGTGCCCTGGGCGCTCATGAAGGAACTGGCGGCGGCCGCGTTGGCGTAGCGCAGCGGCGCGTGCTGGCGCACCAGGTCGACGTAATGGGCCAGCCGTCCGGTGAAGTCTTCGGCGCCGGCCAGCACGTGGCCGATGCGCACCGTGACCAGTGGCAGCGAGCCGTCGCGGTACAGATACGCTTCGGCCTGCAGCTTGCCGGCCACGTAGCTTTCGGTGGCCAGTGCGGGGTCATGCCACGGATAGCGGGTGTCGATCGGCTGCGCCAGCATATTGATATCGCTTTCCGCGAACGGCGCCACCTGCTGGCCGAGCAGTTCGCGGTAGACGTCGATGGTGGAGGCGACGATGTAGCGCTTGACCTTGCCGGCGAAGACCTTGACGGCGATCGCCGCGTCCACCGGGCTGTAGCACATCTGGTCGTACACGATGTCGTAGCCGGCGCTGGCGGCGAAGGCGGCGCGCATGGCGTGCTCGTTGCGGCGGTCGACCTTGATGCGGGCGATGCGCGCGCCGAACGGGTCGGGGGTGTGCCCGCGCGTGGCGATTGTTACCTGGTGTCCCGCGTTGAGCAAGCGCTGCACCAGCAGCTTGCCGAAATAGCGGGTACCGCCTATCACCAATATATTCTTGCGCATTGCATTCCCTTGTTGATCTCAGTATATTTTCTGCTTAGTATGGCGATTCAACAACCGAGAAAAATTGAACCGATGAGCAAGAAAAATTTATTCATGGGATATGCATGAAGCCGCTTCGGACGCTCTCCGGCCTGGTCGACTTCGACTGCGCGGCGCGCTGGGGCAGTTTCAAGCTGGCGGCCCAGGAGCTGCACAAGACCCCGGCGGCGATCAGCCAGCAGGTCAAGCAGCTCGAAGAAAACCTGGGCTTTGCCCTGTTCATCCGCCATGCGCGCCATGTGACCCTGACCGCCAAGGGGCAGGAACTGGCGGTGGTGGTGGGGCGCATGCTGGCGGAGCTGCGCGCCAAGGTGGGCGCGCTGCAAGGCGGCGACGAGGAGTCGGTGCTGCGCATCTCGACCACCCATTCGTTCGCCATCAAGTGGCTGGTGCCGCGCATGCACCGGTTTACCAAGCTGTATCCGGAACTCGATATCCGGCTCGATTCGAACGATGCGCCGGTCGACCTGGAAGACGACAGCAGTGACGTGGCGGTGCGCTATGGCCCGGTGAGCGATGGCGATCCGGCGCTGCTGTTCCGCGAGCGCCTGATCGCCGTCTACAGTCCCGAGCTGCTCTCGCCCGGCCAGTCCGAACTGACCCTGGCCGACCTGCCCAATTTTCCGCTCCTGTACGAAAATTCGACCGAGTCGTGGCTGCAGCTGCTCAACGAGAACAAGGCCTTGAAGGGGAAATACGATTTCTCGCGCGGCTACAGCCACTGGGGCGTGCTGGCGCAGGCGGCGGTGGCGGGGCAGGGCATTGCGCTGGTGGCGTACGGGATCGCGTTCCAGGATATCCTGAAAGGGTCGCTGCGGCAGATCAGCTGCCGCAGCGCGCCGTTCGGCAGCGGCTACCGCTTCATGGTCAACCGCAGCAAGGAGAACATGCCAAAGGTGCAGCGTTTCCGCGCCTGGCTGGTGGCCGAGATGAACGAGATGCAGCGCGCGCTGGACCAGGGCATGTAAACGACAACGGCGGCCCGAGGGCCGCCGTTGTTCATGGTGCGGGCGTGCTTACTTCACGCCGTGCATCAGTTTCTGGATCAATGGTGCGAGCAGGAACAGCAGCACGCCGCCGATCATCAGCCACATGAAACCCTGGGTGTAGCCGGACAGCGCCGACGTGATCGACATGCCCGACTCGCCGCTGACATGGCTGGCGAAAATGCCCGACAGGTTATTGCCGATACCGGTCGAGAGGAACCAGCCGCCCATGCCCAGGCCAACCAGGCGGGTGGGGGCGAGCTTGGTGACCATCGACAGGCCGATCGGGGACAGGCACAGCTCACCGATCGACTGCACCCAGTAGACCGCGAACAGGGTCCAGAACGGGATCTTGCCGTAGGTCGGATCGACCAGGTAGGTCAGTGCGTACATCAGCAGGCCGAAGGCGAGGCCGTTGAAGATGATGCCGAGGCCGAATTTGCGCGGAATCGATGGGTTCACTTCAACCTTGCCCAGGGCGACCCACATCCACGCCATCAGCGGAGCGCAGGCGATGATGGCGACCGAGTTCACGCTCTGGAACCAGGCGGTCGGGAATTCTGTCATGCCGAACGGCGCGGTGATGAAGGACAGCGCGCCCTTGCGGTCGACGATGCTCTCGGCCAGGAAGGTGAACGAGCTGCCGGCCTGTTCGAAGAACATCCAGAACAGGATATTGAAGGCGAAGATGATCATCATCGCAAAGGTCTTGTCGCGCGCAACCTTGCCGTCGCGGATACCTTCGGCGATCAGCATGCCGGCCAGGATCACGAACAGGATGGTCAGGCCGACCTGCAGCTTGTTGGCGCCGGCCTTGAGCAGGAAGAACATGACGGGAATGGCCAGCAGCGCGCCCACGACCACCATGAGCATGCGTTTCGGGCTGTTGTCCTCCGGGGGCGGCGCGCCGATGCCCTTGAGGGCGGAGCGGCCGAAGAAGAACCAGACCAGGCTGATGACCATGCCGATGCCGGAAGCGAAGAACACGACCTTGTAGGCCGGGATGTCGCCGGTGTTGAACACTTTCTGGGCCAAGACCTGGGTAAAGATCGGGGCCAGGAAAGCGCCGGCGTTGATGCCCATGTAGAAAATGGTGAAGCCGGGGTCGCGGCGCGGGTCGTCCAGCGTATAGAGCTTGCCGACCATGGTCGAGATGTTCGGTTTGAACAGGCCGTTACCGACGATGATGGTGGCCAGGCCCAGCTTGAAGATATCTTCATTCGGCAAGGTGATGGCGAACAGGCCGACGGCCATGAAGGCGGCGCCGATCAGGATCGAGCGCTGGTAGCCGATGATCTTGTCGGCCACATAGCCGCCGAAGACGGCGCCGGCGTACACCAGCGCGAGGTAGGAACCATAGGTGAGGTTGGCCGCCTGCTGGCCGCTGGCGTCGCCGCCGTAGAACTGCGTGACTATATATAGCACGAGCGCCCAGCGAATACCGTAGAACGCAAAACGTTCCCAGAATTCGGTCATGAACAACATCCAGAGCGGACTCGGATGACCGAAGATCTGCTTGAATTCCGGGATTACGACTTCCTGGTTGGGTGGGGTAGCGGCACCGCTCATGCGGTTTCTCCTGAATTATGGTTATGGTTGGATAAATCATATGGACAACCGCGGCTCGTGACCCCGGTTTTCCAATAGGGTCGCATTTTAATGTAAATCGACTATGCTCAGCGAATTTTTGCCGGATGTGCTAATTAAGGCAAGAAACCAGGCTGCGCAAGCACAGCCGCAGTTGTGTCCCCCAAGAGCGGCGAGTTGTCGTATATTGGCATGGCAGGCTTGTTTGTTACACCGAATCGAAAAGGATTTGTACTATGGAACACGACGTTGTCGATACCCTGATTTCGCCAGAAGGCCAGCTCGAAGTGCTGTCGAAAGCCGAAGTCTTCAAACTGCTCGACACCAGCCAGGGCGGCCTGTATCAAATCTTCCGCAATTGCGCGCTGGCGGTGCTGAACTGCGGCAGCACCATCGACGATGGAAAAGAGCTGTTGGAACGTTATAAATCCTTTGAAATCAGCATCGTACAGCGCGAGCGCGGCATCAAGCTGGAGATCAAGGGCGCCCCGGCGATCGCGTTCGTCGATGGCAAAATGATCAAGGGGATCCACGAGCACCTGTTCGCGGTACTGCGCGATATTATCTTCATCAGCAGTGAAGTGACCGACAATCCCAAGTTCGACATGTCGCGCACGGAAGGGATCACCGATTCGGTGTTCCACATCCTGCGCAATGCCAATGTGCTGCAACCGCAGCGCAATCCGAACCTGGTGGTGTGCTGGGGCGGGCACTCGATCAACCGGATCGAATACAACTATTCGAAGGAAGTCGGCTACCAGATGGGATTGCGCGACCTCGACATCTGCACCGGCTGCGGCCCGGGCGCGATGAAAGGGCCGATGAAGGGCGCCACCATCGGGCACGCCAAGCAGCGCCTGGCCGGCGGGCGTTACCTGGGTATTTCGGAACCGGGCATTATCGCGGCCGAGTCGCCGAACCCGATCGTCAACGACCTGGTGATCATGCCCGATATCGAAAAGCGGCTGGAAGCGTTTGTCCGCACCGGGCACGGGATCATCGTGTTCCCGGGCGGCGCCGGCACCGCCGAAGAGATCTTGTACATCCTCGGCATCCTGCTCCATCCGGATAACGCCGACATGCCGTATCCGCTCATTTTTACCGGTCCGGAAACGGCGCGCGACTACTTCATCCAGATTAACCAGTTCATCGCCGATACGCTGGGCGAGGAAGCGCAGAAGCGCTACAAGATCATCATCGACGATCCGGAAATGGTGGCCAAGGAGATGCAGCTGGGGATCCGCCAGGTGCGCGAATTCCGCAAGTCGCGTAGCGATGCCTATTATTTCAACTGGCTGCTCAAGATCGACGAGGAATTCCAGCGCCCGTTCCGGCCGACGCACGAAAACATGCGCAACCTGTCGCTGCACAAGAACCAGGAAAAGCACCTGCTGGCGGCCAACCTGCGGCGCGCGTTTTCGGGCGTGGTGGCCGGTAACGTCAAGGATGAAGGCATTCGCGCGATCGAAAAATTCGGCCACTTCGAAATCCACGGCGACGCCGCCATCATGGGGCCGATGGATGCGCTGCTGGCGTCATTCGTGGCGCAGAGCCGGATGAAGTTGCCGGGCAAGGCGTACACGCCTTGCTATCGCGTCATTACGTAAGCCGCACGGTGCGCGCCGTGAGCGTCAGTCGAGCTTTTTGACAAAGCCGACAGCAATGCGGCGCGCGACGAAATGATCGAAGCCAGCCTGGCGCAAGGTGCTGGCGTCGGTGCGGTAGCTGCGCTTGCTGCCATCGAACAGATCGCTGGCGCTGACGGTCAAGCTGAGCGTCTTGCTCAACTGGCGCTTCCAGCTCAGGTTCACGCTGCTGGTCGATCCCTGCCGGCCGAGCGGTGTGATGGCTGCCGACTGGCCGTGCGCGTCGAGCGCCACGTCGTGCGCTCCGGCGCTGTAGGCGGCCCGCAGGTTCACATAGCCGGCGATATCGTCCTGGCGCACCGCGCCATGCAGGTCGGGCGTCGACAAGGCCACCCGATAAACGCCGCCATCCACGCCGAAGCGCAACGTCGCTTCGGGCGTCCAGTCGAGCGAACCGGTGATGCCGGTCGAACGCGCCTGTCCACCATTCTGTTTCGACGTCACCAGCACATTGTCGGCAAAACTGCGCGCATCGGCCACCGTATCGCCGCTGGTGCGGTAGAAGGCATTGACGCTGGCGCTCCACTGCGCCGCCTCGGTGTTGGCGCCGATCTCCCACGAATTGAGGCGCTGCGGTGTGAGGCCGGGATTGCCGCGGCTGAGGTTTTGCGCATCGACGTAGGTGCTGAAGGGATTGAGGTCGCGCGGATCGGGCCGTTGCAGGCTGCGGCGGTAATTCAATGTCAGGTCGGTTTTGTCGCTGGCGGCGTACTTCACGTGCAGGCTGGGATTGAAGGCCTGCCAACGGCTTCGTTGCACGAGGCCCTGGGCCGGACTGACCCGCAGCGCCATGCGCTCGAGGCGTCCACCCAGCAGCGCTTCCCAGTTTCCCCGCCTGAGCTGCTCGGTGAGATAGATGGCGCTCAGCGTTGTCGCCACGGCATAGCCGTTGGTGGTAGCCGGATCGGGCGTCTCGGCGCCCGTCGAACGATCGACGGCGGCCTGATAGTTATCGAGGTCGTTGACCTCGTCCTGGAGATCGACCCCCATGCCCCACTGGCCGTGCGCGCTGGCGCGGGTCCAGTCGAGGGTGGCCTGGTTGAGGCGGCGCGCCGACCTGGTGGCGCCGCGACTGTAGCCGGTGGCGCGCGCCGGTTCGACGAAGACGTCGCTGTACGACTTGTCGATCAGCCCTGTTGTCGTGCTGCGCTGGACCATGGCCTTGAGCGCGCTGCCTTTGTCCTGGCGGCTGTAACCGAGGCTGGCGCTGTCGTCGGCCTGTTCGTTGGGGCCATAGGAGATGCGATGATAGACACGCTGGCCGGCGCCGTCGCGCGCCACGTTGAGCGTGTCGAGCAGGGGTCGCGAGGCGCGCTCGTTGTATTTTGCCGACAGGGCCAGGCTATCGGTGTCGCTGAGGGCGTAATCGAGGCCCAGCGCCGCGCTGTGGACTTTGCGCCGCACGAAGATCCCGGACGTTTGCAGTGTCGCTCCGGTATGGCCGCTGAGGGGATTATTCCAGTCGACTGCCGACTGCCGGAATTTTTGCGTGCCGTCGCGCCGGTACGCCAGGTTGCCGTGGACGCTGAGCTGTTTTCTGGTCAGGTCGCCCGACGTGCTCACATTCCACAAGCCGTGGTCGGCGGCGCTGGCCTGCATCTGCGCGTGCGCACCCGGCTTGCGGTTTCGCTTCAGGACGATATTGAGGATCGCGCCGCCGTTGGCGTTGTAGGCGGCGGAGGGATTGGTGATCACTTCGATGCTGGCGATATCGGCGCCGCTCATGGTCTGCAGCGCCACCGCCCGCTCATCGCCCGACATCATCGCCGTCGGCTTGCCGTCCACCAGCACCGTGACCCTGGCGTTGCCCTTGACCGAGATCTGGCCGTCGGCCGTCACCGCGATCTCGGGTGTCGACTGCAGCGCGTCCTGGGCGCTGCCGTTGGCCGCCCTCGGCATGCTGGACACGTCATACACGGTCTTGTCGAGCTTTTTGACGACCGGCGCCTTCTTGCCCGTGACGGTCACCGTCGCCACCTCCGGTTCTTCGGCGCGCGCTTGCGCCGGCAGCGCGACGCACCCGAACAGGATCAGGGAGAGGGTTGTCCTGGGCAGGGAGGCTTGATTGAAATGCATGACGACATTTTAACGTTTCTGCGCGATCAACGGGCCGATTGTGGATCGCATCGTCATAGTTCGCTGGCGTAGCGGCCCGACGGCGGCTCGCGCAAGCAGGCGGCAACCGCGTCCCATCCACCGGAGGCGGCCAGGGTCCCGATGTGCGCCTTGTGGGCCTGTTCGCTGTCCCATTGCTCGACCAGCGTGAACACGGCTTGGTCGTCGCTGGCGCAAAAGATGTTCACGCCACGGCAGCCGGCAACGCTGGGCAGGGTGCGCTTGACGTCATTGAGGATCGCGCGCAAGTCCGACGCCGCCTCGGGCCGGGTGGTGAAGGTGATGATAAAGGTGGTGCCTGTCATGGTTGCGTCGCTTTGCATAGTGAGTGTGGCGGCCGCAGTCCGGCCGTGTGCATACGATAGGCGCTCGCGCACCGCGCCGCCAGCGCCCCTCCTGCGTTTATATTGACTGTGGCTGCGAACTTGCGAGCTGGCGGGCGTACTGCGCCGGCGGCGCGCCGTAGCGGCGCTTGAATTCGCGCGTAAAGTGCGCGGCGCTGTCGAAGCCTGTCAGGGCGGCCACCTCGCCGGCACGCCTGCCGCCGGCCAGCAGCAGCGCGCGCGCCGCGTCGAGGCGCGTATTGCGCAAAAAATGCATCGGCGCCAGCCCGGCCACCTCGCGGAAGGTGTGGGCGAAGTGCGAGGGGCTCATCGCCACCGCGCCGGCCAGTTCGGCAATGTCCAGCGGACGGCGGAAGTGCTGCTGTATCAGCTGCATCGCCTGGTGGATGCGGGCGGCCGACCGCTTGATGGCGGCGGCGTCGCGGATGGCGCTTGCCGCCACGGACCTGAGCAGGCGCACGATGATTTCTTCGACGATGAGCGGGGCGATGGTGGCGCGGTCGATGGCGTGGTCGGTCGCCGGCAGCAGCCGCGTGAACGCGTCGAGCACGCGCTCGTCGACCGGGGCGACGTAGTTCGGGCTCGCCTGCGCGTCCGGGGCGGGAGCGGCGTCGGCCAGCGCGACGAAGGTCTTCACCAGCAGGTCCGGCGGCAAGTCCATGTGGATCGCGAGGTAGGGCCGGCCGGCGCTGGCCTCGACCACGGTGCCTTCGCAGCGTGTTTCGGCGCCCAGCACGAGGCAGCTCATGTCGTCGTAGGCGAGCGTGATCGCGCCCAGGCGGGCGCTCTTGCGGCCCTGGAGCACGATGACGACGCCCGGCGCCAGCGTCTGGGTTTTATCGTAGCGCAGCGGGGTCGAAAAGCGGTAGTAGCGCAAGCCCGGCCAGATCGAATCGGTGCGCCCTTCGTTCACGGCGCGTGCGGCGACCATGCCGCGCAGGCGTGCCAGGGGCGTTGAAACGGCGTCGGTATTCACGCTGCGCGCACCAGTTTGTCGGGATTGCGCACCACGTAGATGGCGCCGATTTTGCCATCGTCGATCTCGAACGACATGGTCGAATCGAGCTTGCCGTCGACCAGGCGCAGCAGGCCAGGCTGGCCGTTGATGGTGGCATGCTCGAACGTTGTCGTGGCGCCGTATTTGCGCGCCATGCTTTCGTAGAAGCGGGCGATCTTGTCGGCCCCGCGCACCACGTTGATGGTGGCCGAGACCTTGCCGCCGCCGTCGGCGCGGAAGGTGGCGTCCGGCGCGAACAACTGCGCCAGCTGCGCGCGCTCGCCGCTTTGGGCGGCCGTCACGAAGCGTTCCAGCAAGGCCATGTGCGTTTCGGCGCTGACTGAAAAGCGCGGCTTGTCGGCGCGCACCCGTTCGCGCGCGCGGTGCAGCAGCTGGCGGCAGGCCGCTTCGGTCTTGCCCACGGCGCTGGCGATGTCGGCGTAGTCGCAGTCGAATACCTCGTGCAGCAGGAACACCGCGCGTTCTTCGGGACCGAGGCGCTCGAGCATCAGCATGAAGGCCATCGAGATGTCGCCGGCCAGTTCCAGGCGCGACTCGGGCAGGTCGGCCGCGCGCGTGACGATCGGTTCGGCCAGCCACGGGCCGATGTAGGCTTCGCGATCAAGCATGGCGCTGCGCAAACGGTCGATGCACAGGCGCGTGACAACGGTGACCAGCCAGGCGTCGCTGCTGGCCAGGGTGGCGCGGGTGTCGCTGGCGTTCCAGCGCAGCCACGCGTCCTGCACGGCGTCGTCGGCGTCGGCGCGCGAGCCGAGCATGCGGTAGGCAATGCCGAACAGGCGCCCACGGACCTGGTGAAACTGGGTGGTGAAGATGTCGTTCATTCTTTTTTGGGCAGGCTGTCACAAACGTTGCGACAGGTTCGTCTAATGATTGTAAGGCCAGACAATCAATCTCACCAAAAAGGAATCAGCATGGAACGCATCAATTTTATGACCGCTTCGCCGAACGCCATCAAGGCCTGGGTGGCGCTCGAGGAGTATATCGCCACGTCGAGCATCGACAAGCCGCTGGCCGAACTGGTGCGCCTGCGCAGTTCGCAGATCAATGGCTGCGCGTTTTGCGTGGACATGCATGTGACGGAGGCGCGCATGGGCGGCGAGACGGACCGGCGCCTGCATGCGGTGGCCGTGTGGCGCGAGACGCCGTTCTTCACGCCGCGCGAACGGGCCGCGCTGGCGTGGACCGAGACCATGACGCGCCTGGCGCAGCAGCCGGACACCGGCGAGAGTTATGCTGCGCTGGCAGCGCAGTTCAGCGCGGAAGAGATGGTTAATCTTACGCTGTTGATTTCGACGATCAACGGATGGAACCGCCTGGCGGTGGGGTTTGCCAAGATGCCTGAATAGGTGTAGCGGCTCGCGCTTTAAACCGGACGTGCTCGCATTCGATGCCGATTTCGGCTCGAATTAACTGCAAATGACGGGACCTCCATGCTCACGCTATCTGCAAATGAGCTTGCAATCGACGGCGCTGCTTGCATTCAATGACAACGTGCTCGTGCTATTTGCAAATAAAGGTCCATGTCTGCACTTCCTGCGCCCCGAATGCGCTCGGCGTTTTCGGCAGTCTGCATACCCGGCCGTTCACGCGTAATCACCGAGCGCTACTCATCCTGGTTGGTGGCACACTGCTTCAATGTTGTTGCCTTCTAAATCAATGACAAAGGCACCATAGTAGTTAGGGTGATAGTCTGGGCGGAGGCCAGGGGCGCCATTGTCTTTTCCTCCGGCGGTGATCGCTGCAAGGTAAAAAGCATCCACTTGCGCACGATCCTCTGCTCGCCATGCCAGGTGGCAGCCGGTAGTCGCTGATGGGCCCTCGTATGGTGATGGGCCATCGATGAACCATACATCGGCTTTTTTGCCGTCAGGCTCAGAGGAGTCAGGGTAAGCAAACCCCAACATGTTCGCGCCGTAGTTGCCTTCGAAGCATACGCTGTAGCCCAATGGCGCAAGTGCCGCGCTGTAAAACGCTTTAGCACGACCAATATCGGTCACGCGGAAAGTCATGTGGTCAAGCATGGTGAGTTACTCCTGAGGTAGATTGTTGTGTGCGATTGACGCATATGAACTGTACATGCGTACAGCGTTAATGACAAGGCATTAACAATGCATATACCGCAAGCCCTGCGGTAGACATAGCTGGTCCGGCACTGTCCTGTTCGATTCCCGCCACCCGCCGCGCCGGCCGCCCCGAACTGGAGACGCTGCTCGCTTTCCTGCGGCGGGGCGAGACGCTGGTCGTGACGAGAATCGACCGCCTGGCGCGCAGCATCAAGGATTTGCAGGACATCGTGCACACGCTGAAGGAGCGCGGCGTCACCCTCAAGGCGACCGGGCAACCCATCGACACGCGCAGCGCGGCCAGCTCGACGACCTGGAGCCGACGCTGGCGCGCCACGGCTATCGGCTCAAGGACATGAGCGAGCAATTCGATGCCAAGGCGGCGGAGATTCGCGCGATGTTCAGCAATCAGCTCGAACCGAAGCGGACGGCCGAGATCCGCGAGCGCATGCTGGCGGCGGGCTTGCCGATATGAGCCGTCATTTGCAGTTAATTCGAGCCGAAATCGGCGTCAAATGCGAGCACGGCCCATTTCAAACGCGAGCCGCTACAAATACGGCGGGGTCGCTGGCGGCCGTTTATGCAGGCGCCGGGATTGCCCACCCCCATTACCACTCGGGCGGGCGATCGCGGCGCCTGCGGGCGCGGCTGACCAGCATGTAAATGATGTAGCCGCTCAAGGCCAGCAGCAGCAAAATGCTGATGGCAATGAGCGGCATCGGCAGTTTGTCGGCGCCGGGATTGTCGCGCAGCGGCACGATAATCCCGAAATAGATACCGCTGAACAAACCTCCCAGGCCAAAAATACTGCCGAGAATGATCCCCAGCAGGCTGGCGCGTGATTTGGACGACATGGCGATTCTCCTTAACGTTGGCGATCCAGGGACGCACGCTGCGCCGGCAGCCAGGCGAAGGTGCAGGCGCCGACCGCGGCGCCCATGATCAGGGTCGGCACCACGCCCGAGGGCGACGCGGGCAAACCGATGCTGATCGCGCCCGACGGCAGCAGGCTTTGCAGCTGCAAATTCTGGCAAAACAAGGCGTACAGCAGCAGCGCCAGGCCGGCCGCGACAATACCGATCGCACATCCTTCGGCGAGTTCTCCGAGGCGCACCGCGAGTGGCAGGAAGCCAAGCTGCAGCACGATCTGGCGCACCCTGTCGCGCTCGATCTCCAGGGCCAGTGCGATCGTATAGATGCCGAAGCCGGTGCAGGTTACCGTCAATACCTGAAAGGCGATCCAGAATTTGTTCAGTTGCGACTGAAGGTGGGCCACGAAGCGGCCGCCATAGTCGTTCAGTTGCAGCAGGTCGACGCGGATTGATTCGACTTGCTCGCTCAGGCGGCGTACCTCGGCCAGTTGGACGGGATCGAGCGTCATGCTGATGGAACTGACAATATCGTTGACCTCGAAGTGCTGCTGCAAGGCCGGCAATCTACTGTACATCTCCACTTCCCGGCTCACGCCCGCACGCTGCGCGACCCCGACGACGCGCCACTCGACGTGCCCCAGTTTCAGCACGGGGCCGGCCTTACGCTCTGCAATCGAAGCGTTCAGCGCCGGGCTCAGCAGCAGCTCGCGCCGGCCCGGCAGGGGCAAGCGTCCTTCCATCAAGGTCAGCCCGGCCAGGCCGCCGGCGTCATCGGCCGGCAAACCGCGCATCAGGGTGGGCACCCGATCCCCATCCCGCTCGCCCAGCACGATGTCGGCAGGCAGGACCAGCGCCGCGTGCAGCGCTTTACCGCGCAAGGCCGGCGAGGCCGAAAAGCCGGTGCGCAGCTGTTCGTAGGCGGAAAGCGGCAGGAAGCTGCGCGCTTCCGTCCCCGCTCCTGCCGCCAGCATCAGGTAGGCGTTTGCGGGCGCCGCCGGCTTGGCCTGGTCGAGCGCGTCCGACAGGTTCATTCCCGTGACAAACGTCAGGGCGCTGGCGCAGATGCTGATCATGACCAGGGCCAGGCGCAGCGGGCTGCGGCGGTAGCTGCGCAGCCAGAGCCCGAACATCATGGGAGTCTGGCGCAGGGAGGAGGTCAACATGGCGGATCCGGACATGGCGGTGGCACTCAATCGAGGGTGTCGCTGAACAGGTCATTGACGTCAAGGCGGGCGATCACGGAGCTCACCGCGGTCCAGGCCGACAGCGCGACCAGGGTGCCGGCCGCCGCCGCCGCCTGCAGCGCTGCCGTCGGCACTTCGATGCGCAGCCAGAGCAGCTTGTCGAACAGGTAGCTGCCGGTCCCGAACGCAAGCACGAAGCCGCCCGCGCCGATCAGCAGGCCGGCAGCGAGCGCCAGGCGCATTGCCTGGAAAAGCAAGGGAAGCTTGCGCTGTCCGACCACCAGCAATAGCGCCAGGCTGGTCCGGTAATGAAGGGCAAGCATGTTGCTGCACAGTGCAGGCAGCAACAGCGCTGCCGCCAGGGTCATGCAAAAGGCGATATACACCAGCTGGCGCAGATCGATCAGGTCGTTCATGAAACCAGATGCGGCCGGCAGGAAATCGGTGCTGCGGGTAGCCGGGGTGTCGTGGGCAAACAGGGTGTCGAGCGCGCGCCGCGCCTGGGCCTTGTCCACGTGCTCGCGCAGGCGCACGTGAAAACTCGCGACCACCGCGCGATAGGTGGGCAGGGCGAGGTCGGCGAAATCACGCCCGAGCATGACGCAGGTCGTGCATTTCAATTCATTGTCGGCGCCGAAGGTACCGGCGATGTAGAACTCCTGATTGCTTTCGGCGTCGCCCGAAAACAGGCGCGCAGCGACCATATTCCCGACCGCAAGCTGCTGTTTTTTCAGCAGGGCGGCGCTGACCAGTACCGCGTCGCGCCGTTGCTGCCAGCGCGCAAGGGTGGCGCTGTCCGCCCCGAGGCGGGGGAATGTGGCGGCAACCCGGTCCTTGTCGACGATCGCCCCGGTGAATACTTGCCGCTCATTTGCCAGGAACAGGGCGACCGAACTGTACTCGGTCACGCTGGCGACCCCCGGCGAAGCCTGGATGCGCGCGATATAGGTACGCGGCAGCAGGTTCGATGGGGAGAGGGCGTTGCTGACTGTGAGCAAGCGGTCGTCCGTCTTGACAAAGCGCGGATGCCAGTAGGAATTGCCAGCAAGCAAAGCGGTGCACGTGGCCAACAGCACTGCCAGGGTTGCCAGGCTGGCGGCAAGGGCGCGGTGGCGAAGGAGCAGGCCCATCATGGCGCAAGTCCCTGGAGCGCGCCGTTATGCAGATACAGGCGCCGCGTGGCCTGGCGCGCGAGCGACTCGTTATGCGTGACGAGCACCACCGCGCGCCGATGCGCCTGGGCGAAGGTGTAGAGCAACTCGAATATCTGCTGTCCCGCCTGTTCTCCGAGGCTCCCGGTGGGTTCGTCGCACAGCAGAAGCGATGGCGCCCCAACGATGGCGCGCGCAATGGCCACCCGTTGCTGCTCGCCGCCGGAAAGCGTGGCGGGCATGGCCATGCGCTTCGGCTCCAGGCCCACCAGCGCCAGCGCCGCCTGCGCCTGGCGCCGCCTGTGCTGGCGCGTCATGCGCCGCAGCTTGAGGGGCAGTTCGACATTTTCCTGGGCAGTCAGGAAGGGCACCAGGTTGAAGCGTTGAAAGACGAAGCCGATGCTGCGCGCGCGCAGTTGCGCCAGTTGGCGGCCATTGCGAAAGTCGACCATTTCACCGCCGCAGCACAGGGTGCCGGCGTCGGGCTTTTCCAGGGTGCCGAGGATCTTGAGCAGCGTGCTCTTGCCGGCGCCCGACGGGGCTGTAATCGCCAGCACCTCGCCCAGGCCGACGCTGAGCTGCACGGCGCCCAGGATGGTTTCCCTGCCGGCGGCCGACAGGAAGGACTTGCAGATGCCGTGCGCCTGCATGAACGGATGGGCGGCCTGCGTGCCCTGGGAGGGGGTGTCGATGGTGGCGTGGTTCATGGGTTCTGGTGGGTGAGGAGGGGAGGCGTTGCGCAACGGCTGTCGCCGGCGCCGACGAACTGCACGTCGGCGCTCGTTTCAAGGATGGGCAACACGCGGATCGGGTGCAGCGGGACCAGGATGGCGTTGACCGCGCCGCGCTGGCGGTCGGCGGTGCTGCCGACCCGGTCGAGCCGGAACGGCAGCGCGTGAATCTGGTCCGGCTGCGCCAGGGACGACACCAGCGCGCAACCGGTGCGCTGCAATTGCGGAAGCAAGCGCTCCTGTACCGACACATGCACTTCGAGGGTGGCGGGATTGAGCAGGGACAGCAAGCCGCTGCGGATATAGCTGCCGCCGTTGGTGGGCGAGACGACTTCGCCGACGCGCGCGTTCTGCGCCACCACCACGCCGGAAAACGGGGCGCGGATGGCGTATTCGCGCTGGGTTTCGCGAAACCCGTCCAGGTTGGCGAGGGCGTCGCCGATATTGCTGCGCGAGCGGCTCAGTTCCAGTACGGCCTGCTCGACCCGCAGGTCGGCTTCGTCCATGGCCTTGCGGGTGCCGAAGCCGCGTGCCGCCAGGCTGGCCTGGCGCTGCTGTTCGTCGCGCGCCTGGCGCACGTCGAGCGCCGCTTTCTGCGATGCGAGCCGCTCGGCGGCCAGCCGCTGTTCCGCCGAGCGGACATCGTTGTCGCCCCGCATATTGCTCAGTTCTACCAGGAGCTCACCCTTCTTGACCGTACTGCCTTCGCTGACCCGTATCGTCTTTACCCGCGCCAGGACCGTGGCGGAGATCTGCACCATTTCGTGGGCGGAGAAAAAGCCGGACATCTTCAAGCTGGCGTCAGCGGGGTCGCTCGCGGCGGGCGGAGCGGGGCGGGGGGGCGCGGGGATGGCCGGCGCGACGGGCGCCCCCGCGCGCTGCCAGTATCCCGCGGTGGCGATAACGGCGACGGCCAGCGCCGCTGCCCATGCGAGCGCGCGCCTGGAGGGATGGCCGGCCGGTGCTTCCTGCGCGCTGTGCTGCATGAGGCTGTGCAAGGCTTGCTGCTGCTCCGATCGCGCCTGGTCGTCATGGCGGTTTGGTGTTGTTTGCATGGGTGGCCTTTACACGATACCGGGACGGGAGTGCAGGAGAAGCTTGACCGCCATCAGCAGCACGACCCCGGCGTAGAGGAGCGACACGGCGCCGTACACGGCTGCCGGCCAACGCCAGCCGCACAACAGGCGAAACTGGCGGATGCCCTGTTCCATGTCGGCGCGTGTCAGCATGCAGCAGTTTGGCAATCCGACCAGCAAGCTGACGACAAACAGTCCCTGGAGCGTGGCTGCCTGCGCAGGCGGCGCCAGGGTTGTCGCGATGGCCAGGCACAGCGAACACAGCATGTCCAGCAGCGGGCCGGCGCTGAGGATCAAAAAGCGCGTATCGCTGCGTTCGAGCGAGGCCTGGGCCGGGGCGTGAAAGGCCGGCAGCGCGGCGGACCAACGAATCCGGCCGTCGCGCACGCCGCACCAGCGGGCGGCTGTGGCGTGCGCCAGCTCATGCACGGCGATCCATGCCAGCAAGCCGGCAAGCGCCACCACCGGCACCGCGCTGCGTATCAGGGCGCCAAGGGCGATACGGGGCGGCTCGGCCAGGGGCAACTGCAGGAAAAACGCCAGCGACAGCGTGATGTGCCAGGCGCATAACAAGGCCAGGACTAGCCAGGCGGCATACAAGCGCAAGCGCATGGAAGTCATTGCATGGTCTCCGGGGCGTTGCCGAACGTGAACGCGAACAGGTTGAACAGGTGAGCGCACGATGGCGGGAGATGGGCCAGCAAGTCGCTTTCGACCGCCGCACCGGCCGGACAACCGCGCAAGCGCCGGGACTCGATGGCCAGCCAGAAGCTGCCGATCCATTGGCCGATCAGGACCAGCAGCTGGTCATGGCCGGCCGGCCCGTGCGTGTGGAGCACGCGCGACAGGTCGGCCAGCATGAAAAGACGGCCCGCCGCCTGGCTGAGATTGCGCTGGGATAGCAGCTCCTGGTCCGGTCCGTCGCGCGACAGAGTACTGCCGGGGCACGGGTGCAAGCTGCCCTCGTCGGCCCACTCGTAGGTGACGCACACGCCGGCGCGTTCGATCACGAGAATTGGGTGCAGGCTCGACAGTAAGGCGGCGGCCGCACGGTCGCCTGGCCGGGGGCGGGATTGCCTCAGCAGCGCGGCAATGTCCGGCACGGCCACGTCGAGTTCGGAACAATCGCGCGCCGCGCTTCGTTGGCGCAGCAAGCGGTCGAATCGGTCCCATTCGACCGGTGCGGCGGAGACGGAAGGCAGGTCGGCGCGCCACGCGAAGTTGTAGTAATGACGGCGGTGCTCGACGATGTCGCGCAGCCAGGGCGCTTCGAACGGCTGGCAGGTCGGTGTCAGCGCATGGCCGGCCGCCGACGCGGCAGCCTGGAGAAAGGCGGCGCCGAAACCGCTGTCGAGCAGGCCGAGACTGAGCCCGAAATCGCCGTATTTTTGCCGGATTTTCTCGGTGTTTGCCAGGCACACGATGGCATACTCGGCCTGGCCGGCGCCGTCGAGGGGCGCTTCCGCAAGGGGCTCGATCCAGTCGACGACGGGCACGTAGCGCATCAGGCGGGTACGCCGCCTCGACGGGTCGCGCCACACGACCATGCACTCGGCGGCCCCCAGGTTGCCGCCGCTCGGACAGATTCTCCGCCGGTTGCCGGCGGCATCGCTCCAATAGCCGAAGGCGCGCTTGACCAGTTGCAGCAGCAAGCGCTGCGGCGGACTGGCGCTGTCCATGGAAATGACCTTGCCGGCATCGCCGTGCGGCAGCGGAAACTGCTTGGCAGCGAGGATATTCTTCGGCGCATAATGTTGTTCATAACTTTTTACCCCGATCATGCGCCGTGGAGGAACCGCAGCCCGGCTGTGCCGTTCCAGCCGCTGCAACGATGCGGGTCTGTCCACTGCGGCAATCGCGTGGGGCGCGTCGCCGAGTGCATGCAGGCGCGCCACGGGATGGGTGCTGCAGCCGAGATGCCCATTGTCGAGCTGGTAGCGAATGAAATTGTTCAGCAGCGAGAAGGGGGCGCTGCCGCTGTTGAGCAGCACAAGGGCATTGCACACGATCCCCGCCCAGAGCGGCAGGGTGGCGGCTTGACAAGCGTCGTCGACAGCGCCGGCGGCGGCGCGGTAGCACGCCGTCGTGCAGCAACCGCGGTTCGCGAGCAGCGGCCCGACATCGAGCGAGCCCGCGCGCGCGGACACCAGCAACACCGCGGCGCCGGCGGCCTGCAAGCGGGCCACTTGCTCGTCGAGCCCAATCGTGCCGTCGAGAACGGCGATGCTCATGTGGCAGGGCGGCGCGCCCGGCATGCAGTCGACCACGTTCAAGCCGCATCCTCGCAGCGCCAGGGACAGTTCGCGGCAGAAGCGGCCGGTCCCAAGCATGCCGACCGGACGCAGGAAGGCGGCGGCCGCGTCGCTGCGGCGCTGGTGGATGCGGGTCTGGTTCATCACCTTGGCGAGGAAAGCGCAGGTGTGCGAATCGAGCGCCGCCGGCGTGGGCGCGGACGGCTGTTCGAGCAAGCCGTGCTGCTGAAGCCAGCACAACAGGCGCTTGCGTTCGTACGCGCCCGCCAGATGATCGGCGCACAGTTCCTCCACGGTGCGCGTGCCGTCGAGCTGGCGCAGGAATGCCAGCACGTCCAGGGCCCCGAAACGGCGCCCGACGACCGGCGCGTCCAGGCCGCCGACCAGCATCAGGCGCGTATCGTCGATGGCGGCCACCGCCACCTCGTCCAGCAAGCGTGGCTGGCTGGGAAACGCGTCGTCGAGTTCGGCGTCTCCGGTAAGCGCGAAGCGTGGAGTCAGGCCAGCCATGTGCTCAGTTCCCCATGAAACGCGGCAAAACGCTGCGGCCCGGCGCAGGTGCTGCGGCTCGGGCTACGGCAGGTACACCCGTGCACGGGCATGATGCCGCTGCTGACAATCGCGCCACTCGCGCTGTCGATCGCCAGGCTGTCGGTGGGCGCCAGCAGGCCGCGTTCCTGAAGCAAGCACAATTGCGCCGTCAGGTCGACCAGGCTGGCCGGATAAGCGCGGAACTCCGCCGCTTCGGGCTGGGCCGCCAGTTTGGCCAGGAAAAACAGGGTTTCGGCGCCATACGGCTCTGGCGGCTGGCTCAGCAGGCGTTTGCAAAAGCACTGCGCGCAGATGCCATCGGGCGAGCAGGGCGGCGCCAGCAGCACGTGCCGCTCGAACGCGAAGCAGGTAAACAGGTTGGCGCAAGGGGCGAGGCGTTGCGCGGCTTCCTGCATCAGGTCGAGCCGCAAGGAGGAGAACAGGGCAAACACCTGGCCTTCCAGCGGCCCGGTGGAGGTGCGCCACTGCGCGGGGTCGAGCATGGTAGCCGCGCGCCCGGACTGACGGGGGGCAATGCAGCCTGCCACGCTTCGTCCGAACTCGCCGCTGTAGATAAAGGTCGACATGTCAGGCAAACGGTTGTGGAAAAGGGTTGATCGTCATGGCCGCGCCGGGCGCGATGTCGCCGCGCTCGGCCAGGAAGGTGTGGAATTGCGCCAACCGCGCGGCGCCGAGGTAGCGCGCGGTGGTGATCGTACTCATGGGCATCAGGCTGGGAACCAGGGCGCGAAAACCGCGCAGGCCAACCTGGCGCAGCTCGTCGGAGCTCAGTTCCAGCAGCAGGATCTCGTGGCCCAGCGCTTGTGCGCGTTGTTTCAGCCAGGCCAGCTGGGCGCCCGCATGACTGTGGTCCGGCAATGCTTGTCCGGCTTGCAGGTCGGAAAAACGCACTCTGTCGCTCCCGTCGAGGAAATCGAACGCATGGGCACGTTCGGGCCGGGCCATGTACACCGCGCCATCTTCGATGTCCGCGCATTGCTCGGCGCTTGCGGGAACGTTCAGCTGGCCGGTGTCGAGGATGGAACTCAAGCTTGCGACCTCGCGCAAGGCCTTGTAGCACGCGTCCGCGAAGCTGAAACTGCTGGCGCAAGTGACAAGGTTGGCCGCATGCGGGTGGCACGAACGATGCCGCCGCAGATACACGGTCGGCAAGCCGACATCGGTGGTGGCGTCGAACAGCATGTATTCATCTTCCTGTTCGAGCAAGGTGCGTACGGCGGGCGCGAAGTGCACCAGGTCGGTGCTGTCGAAGGCGATATGCGGCAGCCGCCTGCGCAGCAGCCACGTCAGTGCTATCGCATCCCTTTCCAGCACTTCCGCAGTCGCGGTCACCAGGGCGGTGGCGGGATCGTGGTGGACCGCGGTGCCGGTGGAAATCGCGGCCCAGAATCGTTCGCTCGTCCACGCGCGCGGATACAAGTGACTCATCACGACGGGCACGTATTTCTTGTCGCCGGTGTTCAAGCTCACGACCTCGACCCAGCGCATCGGCTCGTCCGGGTCGAAGGGGTGGAAGGGCTGGTCCGGCAAGGCCAGTTCGTCCGCGGAAAAGCTCGGCAGGGTGAGCCAGTCGAACGTATCCTTGCCCAGTTCGTTGGCGCTGGCGACCATATATTCGTGCTCCAGCAACATGCACGAGCTATACCGCTCCGCTGCTTCGCACACCGCCTTCAGGCGCGCCAGGTCGGGGTCGACGTCGGTGCCGCAGCCGCTGAGATACGTGTTCCAGAGGGGTGCCCCACTGTATGTGCGCGCTCCCTGGAGCAGTGCGCTCAGGTTGCCGGCATGGCAGCCGTAACTGTGGAAGATTCGGTCGGAGAAATTGGACAGGACGATGGACCGGGGCATGCTCAACACCCCGCCGAACGCCCCGCACAAGGCTTCAAAGCGCATGCTGCCGCCTCCAGTGCTGTTGCAGGGCGCGCAGTGCGTGCGGCGGGAGCGCCAGCAGGATCAGATAGTCCGACTCGGATCCGTCAAATCCCAGCTGGTTCAGCAGCAAGCGCAGTACGTCGAACCGGTTTGTTCCCTCGCCGCTGGCGGCCAAACCGTGTCTGAGTGCGCATACCAGGTGATGAAACGTGGGCAGCGTGGCAGCTGGCAAGTTGGCGCTGCGCACCAGCAGGCCATCACGCTCCAGCGCGTCGGATTGGGTCAGCATCTGCGCGACCAGGGCGCCCGACAGCGTGTTGGCAAACACCAGCGGCGAGAGCATGGCGGCCGGCGGCGGGTAGCGCATGTCCAGTGCCGCCGCCATGGCGGCCGGCAAGGCCGTCTTCAACAGCGCCGGGTCGGTCATCAGCAGGGGCGGCAGATGGTCGTTCAGCGCGACCAAGGTGGCGGAAGTGCGCGCATCGGCGTGCGTTGCCAGCCACAGCGCGGCGTGCGCGGGTTGGCACCGCACGAGCGTCTGATGGGCGCCGCTGTCGCGCACCGGACCCCGGCCGAGCAGTTCGGGGGTGCGGCAGGGTTGCTCATGGTTGAGTGTGTCGATCATCGTTTCAGCCCATCCAACCAGCACATTGCGCGCGTTGCGGGACGAATATCCGGGCAGGTGAACCAGGACCTGTGCCTCGCTGGCGGGCTGGGCAAAGCTGCGCAGGATGGCGACGACGCGGGCGTGCGGCAACGCCGCCAGGAGGGCATGCAAGCGCGCCAGCAACGGCGACAGGAGGCTGTTCTGGCGTCCTGCGCGCAGTTGCAGCGCGTAGGCGTGGGCGAGAGGAAGCGGCTGCATGGTCTATTCCTCCGCCGTATAGCGAAAACCCTTCAAGGTCCAGCACGCCATGACGGACGTAAACAGCACCAGGAATGTGACCGAGGTGGCGATGCTGAAGCTGGGGGGATAGTCGAGCATGGTCTGGCGCAGCAGGTTGACGCAATGGGTGGCCGGCAGGAAAAATGCGACGATGCGGGTAGCCGGATACTGGGTATTCGGGAAGATCAGGTCGCCCATGAAGATCATCAGTAAATTGAAGATGGTGAACAGGTGAATGCCGCTGGAATAAGAGCGCAGGTTGCTTCCGAGTGCGATCCCCAGGCTGAGCAGGCTCAGGCTGGACAAGCAGGCCACCGCGATGCTCGCGATAATCGTCGACCAGCTCAGCTTGAGCCCGAGCAGATAGTCGCCCAGCAGCACGAACAGAATCGACTGCCCCAGCGCCAGCAGCAACTTGGTCGTGGCCTCCGCCGAGAAGATGAGGTACAGCGGGACCGGAAACAGCCTGAACAGGCGCAAGGTGCCTTTGGAGCGGTCGCTGAGCAGCTTGGCGCCGGTCGTGAACAGCGCCAGGTTCATGAGCGACATGATCAGCAAGCCAGGCAGGAAAGCGAAGGACATGGCGCCATCGGCGGCCACCCTGACCGCGTACGCAGGCCGATTGCCGGGGGACGACAGTGCGACCGCCACGAGCTCTGCAATCGCCTTGTTCTGTTCCAGCGCATAGATGGCCGGGGTCGGGGCGCCAGGGTCCTGGCTCAGGACCAGCCTGGCATTACCGTCGCGCACGTTCTGCGCCGCGTTGCCGCTGATTGGGACGATCTGGAGCCCGGGCAGCCGCATCTGTTCGATGCGCTTGAGCACTTCCGGCGCGACCGACACGGTGCTTCCCATGGTGATCGGCAACGGGCCGCTGTTGGCATAGTAAGTAAAGCTCGACATCAGCAGAAAGCCGAGAGGAATGACCAGGGTCATGGCTAGCGACGTCAGGCTTCTGTGATAAAAGGCAAGCGAGAGGCGGGAAAATCTCAGGAAAATCGGCCACGGCGATGGCGCGGCGACGGCGCAATTCATTGGTCAGGTTCCTTAGTTGGCAATCACGCTCAAATACACATCTTCCAGCGAAGGTTGAGTGACCACCAGGTTGAGTCGTAGTCCGTTCGCTTGTTCGAGCAGCAAGATAGCGCCGATCAAGCCGGCCGCCTGGTGGGAGGCGCACGAAATCATGTGTTGCTGCCCGTGCAAGGTCAGTGGCGCATCAGCCGGGAGCGATGCCCTCAGTTCGTCGACAAGCCACGTGGGGGCGGTAAATTTGATCGAGATGCGGCAGGCGTGCTGTTGCAGCAGCTCCTGGGCGTTGCCGCTCATGCGTATTTTTCCGTTATCGATAAAATAGATGCGGTCGCACAGCTCCATCGCTTCTTCCATGTGATGGGTGGCAATGACGCCCGAAAAATTGCGCTGCTGCTTCCTGGACAGCAAGGCGTCCCACACCGTGCGGCGCGACCGCACATCGAGCGCGGAGGTCGGCTCGTCCAGTACGACCAGCGATTTGTCGCCATACAAGGCGGCAAAAATACTCAATCTCTGGGTCTGGCCCGCCGACAGGTCGCCTATCTGCTGCGCCATCAAGTGGGCAAGGCCAAGCTGGGTGATCAAGCCTTTCTTGTCAGGCTCAGCCGGATACATGTGTTGATACAGCTCGCATAACTGCCCCACCGTTAGTTCGGACGGAAGAGCGTAGCGCTGGAACACGATGCCGATCCTGCCGCGCTCACCGGGGGTGAGCAGGGCCGGTCTTTTGTCGAAGATGGAAACCAGGCCTGAACTCGGCTCCTGCAAGCCCTCGAGAATTTCCAGCAGGGTGGTCTTGCCTGCGCCGTTCGGGCCCAGCAAACCGATCACTTCACCGTGAGCGATATGGATAGTGACCCGGTCGAGCGCAATTTTGTCGCCATATAGCTTGCTGACGTCGGTGAAGTCGACAGCGTGGAACTCGGGCCGATGGTTCGCAAGGTGGTTCATAGGCATTTTAAAACGGGACAATCATTCTCCATCGTCGTCGCTCACGCGCGGGCCGAAGGGTCTCCCAAGCCGGGATGTCAATGAATGGGGAGGCGGCATCGATTCCGCATATGAGCCTGGAACCGATGCCAATGGAGAATTGCTGCTACCGCGGCATTTTCGGCGGTGGCGGCCCGTCGCAATTGGCGGAACCGAAGGAGCCGACAGTGCCGATGCAGCCGCCGGCAGTGCCGAACGTACCGGCAGTCCCGGCTGTGTTGAACGCGGCGGTCAGGGGTTGATCATGCGGCGCATCGGTAGGCCCATAGGCCGCGCTGGCATCTGGCGCCGCTTCCGGTGTCAAGTCATAACTATGCTTTTTTTCCAAAGTAAACAGTTCCACGTGAGCTCCATTCGAATAAGAAATTAAATACCGGAAATTGCCTCGACCGTTAAAAACGGCGCGGCAATTTACTGCGGCTAATGTTTATTTTATTCCAGTCAAAAAACTGCGAAGGCTGGAAAACTTATGTAGGAAATTATAGGAAAAGGAATCTCGGTCGATCAAGCGTTTTTTAAACAATCGTACCTGTGCTCGCTTTTTCAGCCACACCTGGCTCAGCCGGTGCATTCAAGATGAAAGACATAAAAGATGAGTCTGGATCGGATCATTTAAAACTGTTCAGGCTGTATGAAGGGCTATCAGGAACCGGCAAGCAAACATCCAGTGCGACATCACCTTGTGCGGGCCGCGCACCCTGATGTTGCGCCCCGCCGAATTCACCGTTGAGCCTTGCGTTGCTGTGCTCGGCCACGGTGCGTTCCTTGCCGCACACGGCGTCGGCCGTATCCATTACGTCATACAAGTTCGTCCCGCGCGCCGCCGTCATCGTCGCCAGCGCCATGGCCGCCCACATCCCTCCAATCATGCCGAGTCCGGCGATCAAATTCACACGCATGAGCAGTTTTGCAAGTGGCTGCGTCGATTGCAATAAACCTGATCTGCGTATATTTTTGCAATGTCGGATCGCGGTTTGTGCAAGGCGGATGGGCGCCAGTAAAAATATTCGCCTTAATTGATATCGTGTGTTTCGGGAGTCGATAAAACTTTCATCGCTCGATCGATAAAGAGATGAATGGGCCAATCGGGGGGGGATTATGTCGCCGGCGGCGATAAGGGCTGAATTGGCGGTCGGCTTGCAATTAGCGTCCGATTCCAGGCTTGATGTGTTTTTCGATGCTGGCGCGATGTTGAGTGGACGTCGGTAATGATCGTCATCAGGGAAGCGCGAGAAGAACCCCCAGGCACCCTACCGTGCGGACTGGACAGGGCGACGCAGGGGAAAGCGCGTCAGAATGCCAGGAAGAAAGTGACTTGCTACTTGATGCCCCCCATCGTGCATGACCACGGGGGAGCGGGCCGGCGACACGCTACTGCCGCCAGCCCGGGTGCGATGCAGCCGTGCCTGTCAGCCCGGGTCGCGCCCTTCGCCCGCCAGCCAGCGCAGCGCCGTCAGGCTCGGCATGAACAGGTATTCACCGCCACGCACCGTGCAGAAAGTCTGGATGCCGTGGACGCGCTGGCGCACCGGGCGTTTCTGGATGGTGAAGGTGCTGTCTTCATCCTGCTGGCCGAGGATGGGATCGCGCTCCTTGCCCAGGTCCATGAAGTTCCCGTGGTCGACCCACTCGGCCTGCATGAACTCCACCGTCTCCGGCGCCTTGGCGCTGATCCCGATGAAGAACAGGCCGCGTTCCTGGCCGTCGTCTTCCAGGAGGTCCGCGCGCCACGGCGCACCGAACGTGGTGCTGCGGCGGATGATGCGATGGATGTTCACGTCGGTCAGCACCGCCAGCTTGCTGTCGCGCGGGTTCATGCGGCGCATATGGCAACCGTGCGGCGCCTGCAGGCCGGCCTGGTCGTCCTTGTAGGTGAAGTCGTTGTTGCGCTTCGGGTCCGCGCCCAGCGCCGCATCGTCTTTTTCGGGCGCCAGCGTGAGCGGCGCACCGCTGCGCCAGCGGCCCACCAGCTTGGCCGCCAGCAGTTCCTGGCCGGCTTCGTCGTCGGCGTTATCGCGCAAAAACCGGTTGAACGCGGCGGCGTCGGCCTGGTACTTGCGGATCACCACAAAGGTGCCATTGCGGCCCAAGGCGTCGGGCTGCGGCATCGCCATCGGCACGCCCGATTCGCCCGGATAGCCGAGAATCAGCTCGCCCGCCTTGATGGCGTCGCCCTGGCCCGGCAGCAGCTCTTCGATGCCGCCGTCGATGGCCGGGTTGCTGATGTTGTCGCGGTAGCCGAAGGGATTGAGGCTGTCCGGCTGCGCGCCGAAGTCGTGCATGCCGAGCAGGGTGACGCCCTGGACATTCTCGAATTCGTTCTTGGCGGTGGCCAGCGCGTGCTTCCACGATGCTTCATCGGGCGCGAAGATCGACACCGTCACGTGCACGTCGCCGCTGCCGTAAGGCGCTTCCCAGTTGGCCGGTGCGCTGGCGCCGATGTCTTGCAGGCGGTCGGCGCGCGCCGCCATGCCGGCGCGGAAGGCGGCCGGAAAACTGGCCAGCGAATCTTCAGGGATGTCCAGCGCCACCAGGCCGGCGTGGCTCAACGCCACCGCGATCCAGGCGGTGGTGTTGGTGGGCGCATCGGCGGCGCTGCGCACGTGCGGGGCCAGGCGCGAGAGCAGCGCGCGGCCGCCGGCGGCTTGCTCGATCTTGAGCAGCACGTGGGTGCCGTAATACGGGTCGGGGCGCTTGAACAGGATGGTGGCCTGGATGTCGTCCAGTTCCAGCGTTGGCGAGGAGTGGACCAGGTTCTTGAGTGTATCGATAATCGTCATGGGAACCTCAAGCAATCTTGTCCAGGAATTCCTGGAGCGCGTCGTTCTGTTTTTGCAGGCGGCGCGTTTCGACCACCGACAGATTCGGATTGGCGACGTACCAGCCGTCGGCGGTGATCTGGTGACCGGCGATGAAGTCTTTCACGCCCGGATCGGTGATGCCGGGCCAGCCTTCGACCGATGAAAACAGCAGGTCCATCAAATCGGGAATCTTGGTCGCGAAATCTTCGATGTAGGTGTCCCAGTCGCCATCGTAGGTGGTGGCGAACAGGATCTTGGTGTCGTTTTCGAAAAAGACGAAGCGCATGTCGTGCAGGGTCGAGACCTTTTGCGCGCCGTTGAAGTTACCGTTGACCAGTTTGAAGATGCGGCGCAGGCGGTCGGCGCCGCCCGGCTTCAGGTCGGCCATGGCGGTCAGTTCGGAGATCTTGCCGGACTGGCGGCCGATGCGGCCGGCCGATCCCGCGTGGCCTTCGGTGTTGGGGTCCTGCTCGCGCAACATGTTCTCGAGCGCGAGTTTGAGCAGGTCGGGGGCGTCTCCCAGGACCTCCTGGACTTTGCGCTTGATGTCCGCGAGGTCGGTAGAGGATTTGTTTTGTGGGGTGGTGTCGCTCATGATTGCTCCTTGGGTCTTGAAAAAGGGTGATGCTGACTACGGGATTACAGGACTACTTAATCTGGTACCTGGCCGATGCTGTCGATCTCGATGCGCGGCTGCGCGTTCATCTCGTGACGGAACTTGGACGACGCTTCATACGCCTTGATACGGGCGCGCATGATGGAGCCCATCGGGCGGTGCGCCTCGATGCAGTGCCACGGGTTGAACGACAAGACGTCGTCGGCGAACACGCGGCGCGCCGGGCTGTACGCCTGCTGCTGCGGGATGGTGAGTTTGGCGACCGGCTGGTAGGGCGAGTCTTCCTGCGGCCACTCGATCGAGGCGTCTTCGACCGGCATCTTTTCGATGTCGGTGAGTAGCTGCGCGCGCAGTTCGTACTCGGCGCCCTGGCCGTTGAAGAAGTCGACGACGAGGTTGCGCAGGGCCGAGTCGTCGGCGTCGTCGCCGAGCGGCTGGCCGGTGAGGGCGCGCACATTGCTTGAGAGGGGCGCGGCGCACAGCTTGGCCACGTAGTCGCCATAGCGCACGGCGGCCATGCTGAAGAAGGTCTCGCCGAGGATATGGTTGTTCGGTGCGCCGAGCGTGTCGACCACCGGGTTGTCGATGCCGAGTGCGTGCAGCGCCTTGCTGCCGCCGCGCGCGAGGGCGGCCACGATGCGGCGCACCATGTCCGGATCGTCCGCGTGCTTTTCCAGCAGCTTCTGGGTCTTGAGGTAAGCGGCGGCGTGGCCGAAGGCGATCACGGGGTGGTTCACCAGCAGCAGGTCTTGCGTCTTGGCGTCCTGGCGGTTGGGCAGGAACTGCGGGCCGTCCACACCGAGCATCTTGATCGCCATGCCGCGCGGGGACGGCAGCTTGTCGCTGTGGATGTCACCGGGCGCGGTGGAGAGGCGAATGACGACCGGGTAGGTGGCCGGGCGGGCGAACACGCCCTGGGCCAGGTGCGCGGGCAGATTGTCATAGACGGTCACGTGGCCGACCAGCACGCCGTGGCACTTGGCGTGGGCGTCGCGCTTGGCGTGGCGATGCTTGTCGAAGACGCGGGTGTTCACGCGCATCATGGATTCAACCACGCTGTCGATGATCTGGTCTTCGTTTTCCTGCTTTTGTTCCAGGTTGTCGTTGTAAGGGACGTAGGTGGTGGCAGACATGGGGTTCCTCGCTTGTTTGTAATATTGCAATGGAATCGAGGAGTGTACCGATAGGGCGGGGGCGTTCGATAGAATGTTTGCTCAAACGGTGGGGTATGGTGGTACAACGCGGACTGACGCGGAAAGGTCGTCAGCGAGGGCGCAGCAAGACGCCAAGCGAGGCCAGAAGCTCTCGGAGTATCATTGCAATAAGACATGGATTAATCCAGGGTCGATGTTTTAAGTGCGCTGCATCGCCCAGCCTCTCACGGCTCGGCGGCGCAAGCCCATCAGACCGGAAACACGAGGAGAATGAATTGAATATAACCGCTATGTTAGCGAAAAAGGCGCTGGTACCTCTATTTGCCGGAGTTTTACTGTTACAAGGATGCGCGGCCACGAACAATAACAGCAACAACAACGTGCTGGCATACTCTACTCACGACCTGGGCCTGCTTTGTTTCGGCGGAGTCAGCAATGTGCGGCTGACCTACGGCGGCGCCCCACACAGATTGTTCGATGATAAAGGCCATGTCGCACCTGAGAAAACACTTGCGGATGCCACGCGCACGCCGCGCGCCCTGTTCGGTACGTACGACACCTTCGCAGGGCCGATGGACATGCAGTGGCGCTCACGCGACGGCACTGAGCTGAGCCACGTCATCGACCTCAATAAGGAAATTGTCGGTCGCCAGATTCCTTATGACCATCCGGAGCGTGTCTACGCCAAGAAACCGTTCGTCGGAAAACCCGTTATCATTGTCGAGTTTAATGATCGTACCGTGAATGTCTACCTTGCCGCGACATTGCAGGTGACTTCACTCGACGCGGCCAAGCCAACCCTCGACGATGTGAAGACCCGGACGCTGGTGTATTCCAGGACCTTGTGATGGCGACTTCGGCCCACTAAAAAAGCGGGCATTGCGCCCGCTTCTGTTGTTTACTCTTCGCGGCGCAAGTGCGGGAAGAGGATGACGTCACGGATGTTCGGCGAATCGGTGATCAGCATGATCAGGCGGTCGATGCCGATCCCGCAGCCACCGGCCGGCGGCATGCCGTATTCCAGCGCGCGGATGTAGTCGGCGTCGTAGAACATCGCCTCGTCGTCGCCCGCATCCTTGGCCTCCACCTGCGCCAGGAAGCGCGCCGCCTGGTCTTCGGAGTCGTTCAACTCCGAGAAGCCGTTGGCCAGCTCGCGCCCGACGATGAACAGCTCGAAACGCTCGGTGATGCCGGCTACCGTGTCCGACGCGCGCGCCAGTGGCGATACTTCGGCCGGGTAGTCGACGATGAAGGTCGGCTCCCACAGCTGCGCTTCGGCGGTTTCTTCGAACAGCGCCAGTTGCAGCGCACCCAGGCCAGCGGTCGAAAACGGCTTGACGCCGAATTTCAACAGTTCGGCCTTGATGAATTCCGCATCCTGCAACTGCTCCGCGGTGTAGTGCGGCGCGTAGGCGTTGATTGCGCCGACGATGGTCATGCGGCGGAATGGCTTGGACAGGTCGAGCGGCTTGCCGCCGTAGGTCAGTTCGGCGGTGCCGTGGGCGTCGATGGCGGCCTGGCGGATCACCGCTTCGGTAAAGTCCATGATCCACTGGTAATCGGTGTAGGCCGCGTAGAATTCCATCATGGTGAATTCAGGATTGTGACGCGGCGAGACGCCTTCGTTGCGGAAGTTGCGGTTCACTTCGAACACGCGATCGAATCCGCCGACCACCAGACGCTTCAAGTACAGCTCCGGCGCGATGCGCAGGAACATTTCCATGTCGAGCGCGTTGTGGTGGGTGACGAACGGCTTGGCGGCGGCGCCACCAGGAATGGCATGGAGCATCGGTGTTTCGACTTCCATGAAGTCGTTCTTTTCCATGAAGCGGCGGATCGACGACATGGCGGCGGTGCGCGCCTTGAAGGTGCGGCGCGTTTGGTCGTTGGTGATCAGGTCCACATAGCGCTGGCGGTATTTGGTTTCCTGGTCCGACAGGCCATGAAAATGGCTCGGCAAAGGACGCAGCGACTTGGTGATCAGGCGCAGGGTCGTTACCTTGACCGTCAGTTCATCGGTCTTGGTCTTGAACAGGGTGCCTTCGATGCCGAGAATGTCGCCCAGGTCGTAGTGGCTCAACGCTTCCATGGCCGCTTCGCCGGTTTTGTCGAGCGTGACGTAGATCTGGATGCGGCCGTCGGCGTGCGGGCCGGACGAATCCTGCAAGGTTGCGAACACGGCTTTTTTACCCGCTTCGCGCTTGAGCATCATGCGCCCGGCCAGGACCACGGGCACCTCGGTCGCTTCGAGTTCTTCGCGCGTCTTCGATGCGTACTCTTCGACCAGCTTCGCCGCCTTGTGCTGCGGACGGAAATCGTTAGGGAAGGCGATGCCGCCTTCGCGCAGCGTGGCCAGCTTGGCGCGGCGTTCGGCGATCAGCCTGTTTTCATCTGCCGGGGCGGGTGCTTGGTCTTGGGTGTCCGTAGTCATGGTAGGTATCGCTATAGAGGTTGTTGCAGGTGTGGGATTGGCTATTAATTAAGACGCAAACAATCAGGACGAAAACAGTTCGTCGATCGTCAGGTCCGAAAAGTCGCTGGCGACGTGGATCACGTTGTCGAATTCGGCAAAGGCGCCGGCGGGCAGGGTGGTGGTGAGCACCACGGCGCGCATGCCGGCGCGGCGCGCCGCTTCCACGCCCAGCGGCGCGTCTTCGAACACGATGCAGTGCTCGGGCGCGACGCCGCAGCGCTCGGCCGCCAGCAAAAACACGTCCGGATGCGGCTTGCCGCGCGCAACATCGGCCGCGCCGACCACGGTGTCGAAATGGCGGCGCAGGTCCAGGCCATCGAGCGTGAACGTGATGTTGGCGTTGGGCGCGGCGGTGGCCACGGCCAGCGCCACGTCATGCTCCTTGGCCAGCGCGATCAGCTGGTCGAAGCCGGTCACCGTTTTGCGGTGCGGCTCGTACAGTTCGCGGTAAACCACTTCCTTTTCGTCGTTCAGGACCCGCACCTCGTCGTCATCGAGGTGCTCGCCCATTTGGGCACGGATGATTTCCTTGCCCTGGCGGCCGGCCGTGGTGCGGAAAAACTCGTCGGCGTCGATGTCCTTGCCGCGCCGCTGGAAGAATGCGATCCAGGAGTCGGTGTGAAAGGACATGTTGTCGACGATCGTGCCGTCCATGTCGAAGATGAATGCGCGTCGGGTAGCGGTCATGAATTACACGCCTTGCTTGAGTGAGGCCGAAATGAAGTCGTCCAGGTCGCCGTCCAGCACGCCCTTGGTGTTGCCGGTTTCGAAGTTGGTCCGCAAATCCTTGATGCGCGACTGATCGAGCACGTAGGAACGAATCTGGTGTCCCCAGCCCACGTCGGTCTTCGAATCTTCAAGCTTTTGCTGTTCGCTCATGCGCTTGCGCAGTTCGTGCTCGTACAGCTTCGCCTTGAGCATTTCCATCGCTTCGGCGCGGTTGCGGTGCTGGCTGCGGTCGTTCTGGCACTGAACCACAATGCCGGTCGGGCCGTGCGTCATGCGGACCGCGGAGTCGGTTTTGTTAATGTGCTGACCACCGGCGCCGGATGCGCGATAGGTATCGACGCGAATGTCGGCCGGGTTGACGTCGATCTCGATCGAGTCATCGACTTCGGGATACACGAACAGGCTGGTGAACGACGTATGGCGCCCGTTGGCCGAGTCGAATGGCGACTTGCGCACCAGGCGGTGTACGCCGGTTTCGGTGCGCAGGTGGCCGTAGGCGTATTCGCCTTCGACTTTGAGGGTGGCGGTCTTGATGCCGGCCACCTCGCCGTCGGACTGCTCCAGGATGTCGACCTTGAAGCCTTTGCGTTCGCAATAGCGCAGGTACTGACGCAGCAGCATCGAGGCCCAGTCCTGGGCTTCGGTGCCGCCGGCGCCGGCCTGGATGTCGATGAAGCAGTTGTTGGCGTCCATCGGATTGCCGAACATGCGGCGGAACTCCATGGCTTCGACCACGGCCTTGATGGCGTCGGTGTCGACGATGACCGCTTCGAGCGTGTCGTCGTCGCTTTCTTCGCGCGCCATGGCAAACAGGTCGTTCGCGTCTTTCAGGTCGGCGTCCGCCTTGATCAGCGTATGGACGACGCCTTCAAGCTCCTTCTTCTCTTTACCGAGAGCCTGGGCGCGTTTCGGATCGTTCCAGACGGTCGGATCTTCTAGTTCTTCGTTGACTTGTTCGAGCTTCTCTGACTTTTTATCGAAGTCAAAGATACCTCCGAAGTTCGGCTTCACGATCCGTCAGGTCGTTGAGCAGGGCGGAGAGGGCGTTAATGCGTTCGGCTTCCATGGCGTTTCCGGTCTATGAATTGGTTAAATCGAACCTTCGATTATACCCCAGCGCGCCGCATTTCCGGTCCCCGCCGCGCACCCTGCTTGATCGGCGTGGCATGGCTGCGTATTATGCTGCGAATTATGTTGCCATCGTCGATGCCAACCTCCCCCGTCCACTCGCCCGAAAGCGCCCGCTATGCGTTATCAAATTTGCATTTCCATCCTGCCCCTGATGTTCTGCGCCAGCGCGGGCGCCGCCACGCCGACGAAGGGTTCCACCGCGGTGGTCGGCGTGATGGAGACGACCGACCTGCATTCGAACGTGCTCGGATACGATTACTTCAAGCTCGCGCCCGAGCCGTCGCTGGGCCTGGACCGTACCGCCGCCCTGATTGCGCAGGCGCGCCAACAGTTCCCGAACAATCTGCTGTTCGATAACGGCGACACCATCCAGGGCAGCGCGCTGGCCGACTACCAGGCGCTGGCCAATCCGCTCAAGTGCGACCAGACGCTGGCGATCTACAAGGTCATGAACAAGCTCGGTTACGACGGCGGCGGGATCGGCAACCACGAATTCAATTACGGCCTCGCTTACCTGAGCCAGGTGACCGGCAACCGCTTCGAGGTCGACGGCGTCGATGCGGCCAGGCCGCGCTGCGCCGGGCCGGCCTTTCCGCAGGTGCTGGCCAACGTCTACAGCCTCAAGACGGGCCAGCCGCTGTTTGCGCCTTACCGCATCATCGACAAGCAGATCACCGCGCAGGGCGCCGACGGCAAGCCGGTGACAGTAACGCTGAAGGTCGGCATCATCGGCTTTGCGCCGCCGACCATCCTGTCGTGGGACAAGCGGTCGCTGGAAGGGAAGGTCTACACCGAAGGCCTGCGCGAAACCGCGTCCAGGTTCATTCCCGAGATGCGCGCGCAAGGGGCGGACCTGGTGGTGGCCATTTCGCACGGCGGTCTGGACGACAGCACCTACCAGCCGTCGATGGAAAACGGGAACTGGCATTTGTCCAAAGTGCCGGGCATCGACGCCATGCTGATCGGGCACTCGCACCTGCCGTTCCCGAACGCGTCCAGCACCGTCCCGCAATTTAACCTGCCGGGCGTGGACAAGGTCAAGGGCCTGGTCAACGGCGTGCCGACCGTGATGGCCAACCTGTGGGGCAAGCACCTTGGCGTGATCGGCCTGCACCTGTCGTACGACGGCCAGCGCTGGGTGGTCGACCGTAGCAAGACCACGGTGGAGGCGCGCGCCGCGCAGCAGGCCGACAAATCGTTCATTGCGCCCGATCCGGCCATTGCGGCGCTGGTCGCGGGCGAGCATGAAGCCACCATCGGCTACGTCAAGACGCCGGTCGGCGGGACCGACTTCCGCATGTCGACCTATTTTGCCGATGTGGGCGATGTGACGGCCATTGCGGTGGTCAACCTGGCGCAGGCCGATTACGTGGCCAGATACGTCAAGGCCAACCTGCCGCAATACGCGGCCTTGCCGGTGCTGTCGATGGCGTCGCCGTTCAAGGGCGGCACCGCCGGCGTGACCGATTACACCGACGTCAAGGCCGGCAGCCTGGCGCTCAACAATGCGGCCGATTTATACCTGTATCCGAATTCGCTGTACGCGGTGAAGGTCAATGGCGGGGAGCTGAAAGCGTGGCTGGAACACGCGGCAGGGCGCTTTAACACCATCGACCCGGAGCTGACGACGCCGCAGGAGCTGGTCAATACCGCGTTCCCGACCTATAACTTCGACGCCATGACGACCAAGGAAGTCAGTTACGAGATCGATGTGACCAAAGTGCCGGGCCAGCGCATCAAGAACCTGCGCTTCCGCGACAAGGCGGTGACTGCCTCGAACGAGTTTTTGGTGGCGACGAATAACTACCGCGCCAGCGGCGGCGGCGGTTTTCCGGGCCTGGACGGCAGCAAGACCGCCGTGGCCGCGCCGGACGCCAACCGCGATGTACTGATCGCCTATATCAAGGAGGTCAAGCAACTGATGGGCGTGCAGCATGGCCGGCAGCGCAGCTGGCGCTTTGCCAAAGTGCGCACCGCCGGCCCGGTGGTGTTCCATTCCAGGCCGGGACTGCTGCCGCTGGCCAGGCAGGCCGGCCTTGCCAATGTGTCGCAACTGCGCGCCGACGATGGCCTGGGCAAGGGCTTTGCCCTGTACGCGGTCGATCTGTCGAAATGATATGGCGCCTGGTTTTGGCAGTCGTGTTTTGCGGCGGCGTGGCACACGCCCAGCCGCTCGACGCGGCCGACGCTGCCGTCATGGCGCGCTTGCGGCAAGCGGCCGCGCAGGACCCGCAGGCCGCGTATGACCTGGGGCGCATGGTCCGCAACGGTATCGGCGTCGCGCGCGAGCCGTTGCGCGCGTTTGCGCTGATCGCGTCGAGCGCGCGGCGCGGCCATGCGCCGGCCATGTTCACCGTGTCGGCCATGCTGGCGGCGGGGGAGGGCTGTGCGGCCGACCTGGCGGCCTCGCGGCGTTGGCTGGAAGCGGCTGCTGAACTGGAGCACCCGGAAGCGCTCCAGCAGATGGCCATGTATGTGCAGGAAGGCGCGCTGGGCTACCCGCGCGACCCAGAGCGCGCCGCCCAGCTGCTGCGCGAAGCGGCGCACGCGATGACGCACCGGGCGCAAGCGCACTAATCAGAGAATGCGTCGGCCGGCTGGCGTGTCGATGTGCGCGCGCAGCCAGGGCCGTGCGCCAGCGTCGATCGGCACCACCGTCACCGGTGCGTGCATGCCGATGGCGTCGAGCAGCGCGCGCACGCGTTGTGGCTCCGGATGAAACAGTTCCAGCTTGTGCAGTGCCAGGCCCACATCGGCCATGCCCGCCGCCGGGTGCGGCCCGGCATCCCATTCGATCAGCGCGGGACCGACGCCGTCCATCGGCACGCCGCCATCGGCGGGAATGGTGATCAGCCAGTTGTGCGCCCCGCGGCTCATGGGCGTGACAGGACCGAGCGGCGCGATGAGGGCCACCGCGCCGGCCATGGCGGCGATATCGCCGGTGCGCGCGACCCAGGCCGACAGCGCCGGTGTCGCATCACTTCCCCGCGTATCGAGCGCAAACCAGCGCGGACGGCCGGGCGCAGGCGCGTCGGGATCGACCGCGATGATCTCCAGGAACAGGGCGTCGCCGAGGCGCAGCAGCAGGTTATGCGTGCCCATGGCGGGATGTTTGCCGCCCGGCGCGGGGCTGACGCCGAGCTTGTCCTCGACCCAGGCGGCGCCTCGGTCGAGGGTGAGTGCGGTGATGGTGATGTGGTCGAGCTGGCAGGCGGGCATGCGGCGTCACTTTCCGGCGTGGTTGGCGATGAAAGACACAAAATGGTAGCACCGCGAGCAGCCCGGACGCCGCATCGAAGCGGGTCGCTCCGCAGAAAATGCATAAGTAAAGCGCTATTTAGCATGAAAGCGATTTCAAGGATATGAAACTTTTTCGGCGTCAGTTTTTCACCACGCGTGTTTAGCAGATAAAAACGCTGTTTGGTTGTCGGCGGCAGTTATGCACACCAAGGAATTTAACATTTCTTTTTCGCAGGTGATCTTGAACAGAAAGCATCATTATTTGATGCGTCTTTTCGACCGTTTTTCTATGAAAGCCGTGAAAGCCCTGTTGTTGAGGGCGATACTTGTTCTTTTTTCTGGAAACGGTTCCGCAAAGCTCCACAATCAACACAGCTGTTTTCACCCAGCAATTGCTATATGTACAATGCAAAAAACCTCATTTTTGCGTTCTTGACATTTAACCTTTGCAAGCGATACATTGCGTCCATACCTAGGCGACAAGCTGTTTTTGTCACCCCATGGTGTGCCTTGGTCCGGACACGTCCGTCGCCACGGTGATTCGACAAAATACGGTCATTTGATCGTTTTTTTTGAAAAAGAGTTGAAAACGTTTTCAAGCCTGCGTAGTGCGGGGACGGCATGGCCGGCCTCACCGAGCAGGCCCTGTGGGCGTCGCAGCCTTGCTCTGGGCAGTGGAAGGTGCGGCGCGTGCAGACAGCGAGGGCATCCACCTGTCTTCGGGCGCAAGTTGTTTCCTGCTCCGGCAGGCGGCGGCTGGCGCAACGTGAACCGCGCCGTGGCCGCCCGCCACGGACCGGAACGCGGGAAACACAATGAAACAAGCGTCATCCGCACCGGTGCATCCGGAACGATGGCGACAACCATGCCGGCGAACGTGATTCACGCACGCCATAAAGTACGACAATTGCGAGGAGACTCCTGAATGAATTCGATGTCCAAGATTAAACTGAACGCCGTCACCGACGCCCTGCGCAACAGCGGCAGCGGCCGGAGCCTGGCGCGCAGCGCGATGCGCGGCCTGCTGGCCCTGTCCATCACGGCGGCAAGCGCCGCGGCGATCAGCCTGCCGATGATGGCAACGGCCCACGCCGCCGCCGATGCGGAATACACGCAGCGCTTCCTGACCCAGTACAAGAAGATGAAGGATCCTGCGAACGGTTACTTCAGCAAAGAAGGCGTGCCGTACCACTCGATCGAAACGCTGATGGTCGAAGCACCGGACCACGGCCACGAAACCACCTCGGAAGCGTACAGCTACTGGCTGTGGATGGAAGCGCAGTACGGCCGCGCCACCGGCGACTGGGGTCCGCTGAACGCGGCCTGGGCCAACATGGAAAAGTACATCATTCCATCGCAGTCGGACCAGCCGACCAACAGCTTCTACAACCCAGGCAAACCGGCGACCTACGCCGCCGAGTACGACCTGCCGAAGCAGTACCCTGCGCCGCTGAACGGCGGCGTGCCGGTCGGCCAGGATCCGATCGCCAACGAACTCAAATCGACCTACGGCACCAGCAATATCTACGGCATGCACTGGCTGCTGGACGTGGATAACTGGTACGGCTACGGCAAATGCGGCGACGGCACCACGCGTCCGGCCTACATCAACACCTTCCAGCGCGGTTCGCAGGAGTCGGTATGGGAAACCGTGCCGCACCCATCGTGCGAAACCTTTAAATGGGGCAAAAACGGCGGCGGCGAAGGCTTCCTCGGCCTGTTCATCGGCGACAACAACCGCGCCAAGCAGTTCCGCTACACCAATGCACCTGACGCCGATGCGCGCGCCGTGCAAGCCGTGTACTGGGCCTCGGTCTGGGCCAAGCAGCAAGGCAAGAGCGCACAAGTGGCCGACCTGGTCACCAAAGCGGCCAAGATGGGCGACTTCTTGCGCTACGCCATGTTCGACAAGTACTTCAAGAAAATCGGCAATTGCACCAATGCGAACTCTTGCCCAGGCGGCAATGGCCAGCCGGATGCAAATGGCGAACGCGACAATCAACATTACCTGATGAGCTGGTACTACGCATGGGGCGGCGCAACCGACTCCAACGCCGGCTGGGCATGGCGCATCGGTTCGAGCCACAACCACTTCGGTTACCAGAATCCGCTGGCTGCATGGGCGCTGTCGACCCAGGCCGACTTCAAGCCGCAGTCGCCAACTGCGGCTGGCGACTGGGGCAAGAGCCTGACTCGCCAGATGGAATTCTACCGCTGGCTGCAATCGGCTGACGGCGCAATCGCCGGCGGCGCGACCAACAGCTGGGGCGGCGATTACCTGACCCCACCGGCAGGCACCCCGACCTTCCACGGCATGTTCTACGATGAAAAACCGGTTTACCACGATCCGGCCTCGAACACCTGGTTCGGCTTCCAGGCCTGGTCGATGCAGCGCGTGGCCGAGTACTACTACGCCAGCGGCGACGTGCGCGCCAAAGCGGTGCTGGACAAATGGGTTGCCTGGGCATCGGCCAACACGGTCCTGAAAGCGGACGGCACCTACACCATCCCGAACACCCTGGCATGGAGCGGCGCGCCTGACACCTGGAACGCGGCAACCCCTGGCGCGAATGCCGGCCTGCGCGTGAAAATCGTCGACAGCACCAACGACGTTGGTATCGCAGCGGCCTTGGCGCGCACCCTGATCTACTACGGCGCCAAAGCCAACAACGAGCCTGCCAAAGCGCTGGCCAAGCAGCTGCTGGACCGCATGTGGGCCAAGCACCAGGATTCGGTTGGCCTGGTGGTCGATGAAACGCGCGCCGACTACAAGCGCTTTACCCAGCCTTACGATCCGGCCACCGGTTCGGGCGTGTACATTCCACAGGGCTGGACCGGCACCAACGCCCAGGGCGCAACGATCGATTCGAGCGCGACGTTCCTGAGCATCCGTCCGAAATACAAGGACGATCCACAGTGGCCTAAACTGAAAGCCTACCTGGACGGCGGCCCGGCACCAACCTGGCGCTACCACCGCTTCTGGGCCCAGGCTGATATCGCCAATGCGCTGGCCGATTACGCCAACATCATCGGCGGCACCGATACGCCGTCGATCGTGGCCAGCACCAGCGCCATCAACGTGCCTGAAGGCGGTTCCGGCAGCGTGGGCATCACCCTGTCGAAAGCGCCTGCCGCCAACGTCACGGTGGCCGTCGCCAAGGCAGCCGGCGGCGACGTCGACCTGACCGCACCACAGACCAGCCTGCTGTTCACGCCGGCCAACTACAACGTGCAGCAAGCCGTGGCGATCAGCGCCGCGGTGGACGCCGATGCGGTCAACGGCAGCGCCAACTTCACCTTCACGGCGCCTGGTTACCTGAGCGCCACGACGGTGGCAACCGAGGCCGACCGCGATGTGGTCGTTCCTGTGTCGCTGGTGGTGACCGGTGCGCCGCTGTCCGTTCCGGAAGGCGCATCGCGCACCTTCCAGGTCCGCCTGGCAGCCGCGCCAAAAGCCAACGTAACGGTGAGCGTTGCCCGCCTGAGCGGTGACACCGACCTCTCGGTCGCCGGTGGTGCAACCCTGACCTTCACGCCAGCAAACTGGAACCTGACCCAGGCCGTGACGATCGCCGCCGCAGTCGATGCGGACACCGTCAACGGCAGCGCCACCTTCGCTGTCAGCGCTCCAACGGCCCCAACGGTCAACGCGGTAGCGACCGAAGCGGACAAGGATGTGCAGACCGGCGGTTGCGCTGTCGACTTTGACACCACCAACGACTGGGGTTCGGGCCAGGTTCCACGGGTCACGCTGCGTAACACCGGCACCACGCCGATTACCGGCTGGGCACTGAACTGGACCGCGTCGAACGATGTGACCCTGAGCAACTCGTGGGGCGCTACCGTGACCCAGAGCGGCCGTGCGTTCAACGCCGTGCCGGCAGCCTGGAACGCGACCATCGCCGCCGGCGGCAACGTCGAGATCGGCATGCAACTGGCTTACAGCGGCGCCAAAGTGCTGCCAACCGGCCTGAGCTGGGCTGGTCGTAGCTGCACTATCGTTGTGAAGTAATTGTCAGTCGTCCGCGCGGGCCTTGTTGGCCCGCGCGGATTTTTGCATTTGAATTTGTATTCCCAAATAGAGGAGGACGACCATGACGATTCGTTCAAGCCACGCTGCCATCGCCGTGCTCGCGGTGGCGGTCGCCGCAGCCGGCGTCGGCGGTACCATCAGTTACGGCAAGCTCAGCGAAGCGCGGGCCGGCGGCGCCGAGGCCTGGCACGACCTGACCCAGATCCACGCGGCGCGTGCGCGCCTGGGCAGCACGGCGCTGGAAGGCGCGGCGCGCGCCGGCGGACTCGATCCGGCCTTCATCGACCAGGCCCGTACCAGCCTGGTGCGTGCAACGGCCTTGCCCACCAACAGCGGCGTGCTGAACGACCCGGAAGCGGTCGACAACTACAAGCGCTACCAGGGAGAACTGACCGGCGTGCTGTACCGCCTGGCGGGCACCCGTGGCGCGCCCGAGCTGGAGACCGTGTCTTCGCTCAAGGAACTACGCGGCAAATTGCCGCAAGACGAGCTTGCGCTGGCCGATGCCCGCAGCCGTTACGGAAAATCGGCCGAGGGCTACAACGCCCTGGTCGGCACCTTCCCGGGTGCCGCGGTCGCAGCGGTGACCGGTTACCGGCCGCTACCAGCCGGGCTTTGACCGGTTCGCTTCAAGTCCTCTCACTTATTGGAGATGCTTCATGATTACCCCTAAATTCGCAAGCAAACTGGCGTTGTCGCTGGCCCTGGCCTTCGCGGCCAGCGCCGGTCACGCGTTTACCGTATCCGGCAACAAGATCCTCGACGATGCCAATCGCCCGGTCACGCTCAAGGGCGTGAACTGGTTCGGCTTCGAGACCTTCGACGGTTCGGTGCACGGCCTGTGGACGCGCAACTGGAAGAGCATGCTCGACCAGGTGCAGGCGGAGGGCTTCAACGCCCTGCGCATTCCTGTCTGCCCGGCCGCGTTCCGCGAAGGCGGCAAGCCGAACATCGACGCGCTGGCCAATCCGGACCTGGTCGGCCTGAACACGCGCCAGTGGCTCGACGTGTTCCTGAAAGAAGTCGACCGCCGCGGCATCTACATCCTGCTGGATCATCACCGTCCGGATTGCCAGGCGATTTCGGAACTGTGGACGACGCCGCAGTACACCGAAGAACAGTGGCTGACCGACCTGGAGTACCTGGCCCAGCATTATTCCGGCCTGCGCAACCTGATTGGCCTGGACATCAAGAACGAGCCGCACGGTCAGGCGACCTGGGGCACGGGCAATGTGCGCACCGACTGGAACCTGGCGGCCGAGCGCGCGTCGAAGCGCATTCTGGCGGTCAATCCGAACCTGCTGATCTTTGTCGAAGGCATCGGCAGCAATTCGGGCGGTTGCCAAGGCCAGTACGGTCACTTCTGGGGCGGCAACCTGGAACCGCTGAACTGCAAAACGCTCGACATCCCGCGCAACAAGCTGGTGCTGTCGCCGCACGTATACGGTCCTGACGTGTTCGAGATGGACTACTTCAAGGCTGCCAACTTCCCGGCCAACATGCCGGCGATCTGGGACCAGCAGTGGGGCAAGTTCGCCAAGGAGTATCCGGTGGTGCTGGGCGAGTGGGGCGGCAAGTACGGCCATGGCGGCGGCAATCCGAAAGACAAGGTCTGGCAGGATGCGCTGGTGAAATACCTGAAAGAACGCGGCATGATCAGCTCGTTCTACTGGACGCTCAATCCGAACAGCGGCGACACCGGCGGTATTTTGCAGGATGACTGGAAAACGGTGTGGCCGGACAAGATGGCTTTGATGAGGAATTTATGGGCGGGTGCGACGCCGACACCAACGCCAACGCCAACGCCGACGCCGACGCCGACGCCGACGCCGACGCCGACGCCGACACCGACGCCGACGCCAACCCCGGCGGTCACGGCGGTGGTCAAGATCAATTCCGACTGGACGGCCGGTTATTGTGCTGAAGTGAACGTGAACAACAGCGGCACCACGCCGGTGGTGTGGAAGATCAGCGTGCCGGTACAGGGCAAGATCAACAACCTGTGGAACGCGGTCTACACCCAGACTGGCGCCACCTTGACCGCATCGGGCCAGGCTTATAACGCGACCGTGCAGCCGAAATCGAGCCAATCGTTCGGCTTCTGCGCCGTTCGCTAAGCTGGCGAAACCACCGTCGCCCCCGCGCAGGCGGGGGCCCAAGTCCGGTCCCAGCCTTCGGCGGTGCAAATGACTTGGACCCCCGCCTTCGCGGGGGCGACGGATCAGCGTCAATCGCTACCAACATTCAACAAGCACTTGCATTAGCGAAAAAAATCGCCTACTATCCCAATCCCAAGCAGGCCAACCATTTTAGAAAAGGAGATCGATCATGCAAAAACTGAACACTACCGCTCCTTTTCTGGGTCTGGCTGGCTAATCTCCTGCACTGAACCGACGGCATTCGCCCGTCTGTCGCACCGTTTAGCCCTCTCTTGACGAGTTCATCGTCAGCGCTCCGCCAGCGCCCAATCCGTATTCGTATTCTTTTTGGATTGGCATCACATGGGCAATTTTGTTCAGCATATTTCTGATCGTATTTCGATCATCGCGTCCGACCGTCTGTGGCTCGAAGACGCTGCAATACAACAAACCAAAACCACGGCCGCACTGGCCGGCATGCAACGCGTGGTCGGCTTGCCCGACCTGCATCCCGGGCGCGGCTACCCTGTCGGGGCCGCTTTCTTTTCCACCGGACGCCTGTATCCGGCGCTGGTTGGCAACGACATCGGCTGCGGCATGGCGCTGTGGCAAACCGACATCTTGGCTGGCAAGGCCAAACTCGACAAGATCGACAAGCAGATCGGCAACCTCGACGATGTGATCGACGAGGAAGAATGGGCCGATCTCGAACGCCGCGATCCTTCCTGGCCGGGGCGCATTGAAACGCTGTCGGCCGCGCTGGCAGCGGTCGGGCTCGACCTGGCGCCGCTGCGCTCGCTCGGCACCATCGGCCGTGGCAACCACTTCGCGGAACTTCAGGTGATCGATGTGGTCGAAGATGAAGAGGTGATCGGACGCACGGCACTGGCGCGCAAATGCCTGCAGTTGCTGGTGCACAGCGGCTCGCGCGGCCTCGGGCAGGTAATTTTGCGCGCGCATGTCGATGCGCACAGTCACGCTGGCCTGCAGGACGGCAGCCCGGAAGCGCTCGCGTATCTGCGCGAGCATGACGCGGCGTTGCAGTACGCGGAAGTGAATCGCTCGCTGATCGCGGCGCGGATTTTTCATCGCCTGCGTTGCGAGGCGGTGCGCGTGCTCGATGTTCACCACAATACGGTGACGCCGGCGCACATTGACGGCCAGGCGGGCTGGCTGCACCGCAAGGGCGCCACGCCGAGCGACCAGGGCTTGGTCATGTTGCCCGGATCGCGCGACGACTATAGTTACCTGATCGAGCCGGTGCTGTCCGCCGGTGAACTGAGCCTGCATTCGCTGGCGCACGGGGCAGGGCGCAAGTGGCAGCGCACCGATTGCAAGGGCCGCCTCGACAAACTGGCGACGCCAGCGCAATTGAGCCGCACGTCGATGGGCGGGCGCGTCATCTGCAATGACCGCGCGCTGATTTACGAGGAAGCGCCGCAAGCGTACAAGAATGTCGATAGCGTGCTCGGCTCGCTGGTGGGCGCGGGACTGGTCAAGGTGGTATCCAGAAGCAAGCCTGTGCTGACCTACAAAACGCGTGGGGAGTGCTGCTGATGATCTGGTTACAAATTACAGCCAATACGGGCCCGGCCGAATGCTGCTTGGCGGTCACAAAAGCGCTCGTGCAACTGGGCCGCGAGGCGCAGAAAGCGGGCGTGACGGTGAGCGTGGTGGAGCAACTCGACGGCCCGGTGGGCGGCACCTTGCGCTCGGTGCTTGTGGAGCTTGATGGCGAGGCGGTGGCAGTCGGAAGCCTGGCCGGTCGCTGGAGTGGCAGCATTCAATGGATCTGCGAAAGTCCTTACCGCAAGCTGCATAAGCGCAAGAACTGGTTTCTCAACGGCGCCGCGTTCGCGCCGCCGGCGGTATCGACCGATTGCGGCGAGATCCGCTACGAGGCAACGCGCGCTTCCGGTCCGGGCGGGCAGCACGTCAACAAGACCGACAGCGCCATCCGGGCAACGCATGTGGCGTCCGGTTTGTCGGTGAAGGTGCAGACGGAACGTAGCCAGCACGCCAACAAGCGGCTGGCCGGGCAGCTGTTGCTCAGCAAATTGGGCGAACTGGCCAAGTCGGAGGAGGGCAAGAACAAGTCCGAGCGGCGCATGCATCATTTCCAGGCTGAGCGCGGCAACGCGGGACGGGTGTTCGTGGGGATGCGCTTCGTGGAAAAGACGAGCTGAGCTGTCACGGGCGTTACTGTGCCTCGATGCAGCATGGCGGCGCTTGGCCCTGGAAGGACTGAGGGCCAGCGTCGTTATGTGGCTAAGTAAGTGTGCAGAAATTATTGTGATTTATAGCGAACAGAAGCGGATGCCTTGCAAGGCGCACGCTGCTAGCACTCATGTAACATTATCCACCTCGTCGCCATTCGTCGCTGCTCCCATCCATGAATCGAGGACGACAGCATACGCTATTGCCGTGCCAAGCTCTACGTGAACTCAGGCAAAGCGACGATCGATCACGCGCTTGAGCTTTCCCGAGCGGGGATTGATTTCCAGCGCCGTCGCATCCACCCATTCTATGTCGATGGGCAGGATCTTGCCTTGCGCCAGCAATTGACCATACATGGGGCGATGCTCGTAGATCGCAGCGATGATCTGCGCGCTGAGCGCCGGATCGGCATTGCGATTGCCGATCCGCAGTATCAACCCATCCTTTCCGTCACGATGGATGGTCAGCAATTGAAAATCGCAGGCGCCCTGGCAAGCCGGAAACGACGCCAGTACCGACCTTACATCTTCCGGATACAGCGTGACCGGGCCGACCCTGGCCGATTCATCGGAACGCCCCCGTAACAGAAACTTGCGATGCGCCGTACCATGGGCATCGACCCACCTGGCCCTGTCACCGACCGGATAGCGCAGGATCGGCATCAAATGGCGCCGCAGGGCCGTGACCACGGCCAGCCCTTCGATGCCCGGCGCGACGATGGGCGAGCCCGTTTCTTCATCGATAATTTCGAACAGCGCATCATCATCGTAGCAGCGAAATTCATTGGGGCCGCATGAAAGATCGGCGAATCCCAGCAATCCGGCATCCGTGCTCGCATAACCGATGGAGCGGATCTCGACGCCTGGAAAGCATGCTTCCAACCTGGCGCGCTGATCGGGATACATGGCTTCGCCGGCAAACAGGATCAATCTGACCGTCGACGCGGCTGGATCGCCCCCCACCTTGTCAATGTGATCTACCAGACTCATCATTGTGGTCGGCACGCCGGCCAAGACCGTGGCCTTGAATTCCGTGATAAAGCGATAGACATCGTCGGGTGTCGTGGCGCCCGCAATCGGGAGTTGCATGACCCGCTTGGGGCACTCTTCGAGCGCCTTGTGGGTAAACAAGAACGATCCATACAACTCGCCGACATAAAACAGATTGGCGACCCGGTCGCCATCCTGCAGACCTCCCAGCGCCAGTCCGCGGGAAAAGGCTGTGACAAACACATTCCAGTCAGTCCGGCTGAACACCGAGAACTTGGGGTTGCCGGTGGTTCCGCCACTCTTCAAGACGATGCCATCGTGCATCGCCCCCGTCAGCAATTGCCCACCCTCCATACGGTTGGCTTCCCAAAACGCTTGCTGGCTCAACACGGGCAACTGTTCGATCGCGTGTATCGTTTCCGGCAATGCGCGGTAAAGATCGCCATAAAATGGCGAATTTTTCCGGGCAAACGCGATCAGTGAGGGAAGTATTTCCCGGCTAGTTTCCATGCTCATCAACGCGCTCTCCGGTCCAGCACCCGAATCAATTTTCCGCTTCCCGCAGTCCTGTGGAATTCATCGATTCCCACCGCTTGCACTTCAAACAGCAGCGTTTCATCGGTCAGCACGGCTTCCTGCAAATCCAGGTAGTTTTCCAGGAAAATCTCTCGGCAACGCAGCGCTGGCAAGCGCTCCGAATCGGAAATCACCAAGATGACCTTTTCCTTGATCTCGGCTTGCGCCAGGATCAGTTGCGCTTCGCCCGCATAGGCGAAGTGCGTCGCCAGGATACGGATGAATTCCTGATAATTGAGGAAAGTGGAACCAATCCGACAAATATCCCCCGTCCGTCCCAGCAGTCGAAAGCGCGGCGCGGCCCTGCCGCAGGCGCAAATGCCATCCGGATCGGCGATCCAGTGGCCGACATCGCCGATTTCGTAGCGCAATGGCTTATTGACCGACAACATGCGCGGCGTGAAAACCAATCGGCCGACTTCCTCGCCTTGCACCGCTCGATCTTCATCCATTTTCAATATTTCGAGGTATTGAAGCTGTTGCTGAAGATGGTGGACGCCCCCATCGCTATGTTCGCACTGGAACCCGATCGGACCGATATCGACGCTGCCATAGGCGGCCGAGCGTATCACATCGACCTGGAAGGACTCGTGCAGATAATTTCGCTGGGCGGGACTGAAATGTTCTCCGCCATAATAGATCTTCTTGACTCCCCGATAGGCGGAGAGAATGTCAGCTTCCTTTTCAAACAGTTGCAGAATATACGATGGCATGCCGAGCAAGACATTCACCTTGTTCTTGACGATTTCCTGGGCGACCATGCGGGTATCGCCATGGGCCGCCATGGGGAACTGGATGGCGCCCAGCTGTTCGAGTGCCGAAAAAAAGCTGATGAAGCCACCGTAGAGTCCCCCGCCAAAGAACAGATTCATCGCCCGGTCGCCGAGCGGATCAAAGCCCGCCGCGTACAAACCCTCGGCACCGAGCCGGATATGCTCATGGTATTGCTGGTAGCTGAACGTCGACAGTTTTGGTTCGCCCGTGCTACCGCCCGACTTGAAGAAAAGATGGGCTTGGGCAGGATCGGCCGGCACCGACTGGAACTGCTCCTTGGCGGTAATGGCCGGAACGGGGTCCCACTGCAGCGGAGGGAATTTTCTCAACTCATCGAAATTGGAAATCCCCTGCGCTTCATGGGCCAACTGCAAGCTCACTCTGCGGCAATAGCGTTGCAACGCATAGACACCGTCATGCGGCTCGCCGGGGTATCCTCCCGTCATTTCGCCAATACGCCGGATACGGATTGCACCCGCACGCAAAAAAGAGCGCGACAGCGGATCAATTTCCGAGAGTTTGCAACAAATCGCCACTGTTTGCAGATAGTTGCGCATGGGCCGCAAGACCCGGATGATGTCGGTGCGCGGCAAGGGCTTGACCCAGATGCTGCGGTACAGCGGCGATGCCGCCAGCGCCGCATGGTCGTCGATGTAAATGCGCCACCCGCCATCTGGTGCTTCGATGAGGCGAGCATTGCCGAGGCACGATTCGAGCCTGTGACACTCGCTGACCAAAGCAATTTCGCCGGCACTGGCGGTATCGGGCAACTGGCGTGGGAGTTCGTGCGCCACCAGCGTCAAGGCATCGGCAAGCCGCTCGCCAAACCGCTGCAATTCATTCCAGTCCGACGTGTCGAGATAGACACATTGCGGACTGGAACAGGCTTGCTGTTCCATCAGGCAGCATTCCATGGCGAGTTGTTTCAGCGTATGGGGATCGTGGGCAGCTTCCATGGAAAGAAATGCCAACGATATCTTGTGTCCCCACTCGACGATGCGCACGCTGGCAGGGGCCATGGCGCGTATCGATTGAATCGACTCCTCACCGCCCCAGGCGGCAATGCCATCGGCCCCGGCAAATACCGGCTCCAACAGATCTTTTCGCTTCGACGAAATGTTCGCCACGATGATGAATTTCTCAAGCTGGGCGCTCGGATCGCACTTGCCCAAGGCATGTAACAAGATCTGGGGGAAGGAACTCTCTTGCGGACTCGTCTTGAGAAAGTTAAAATTTCCAGAAAGCAATCCTTCGAGCACGCTCATCGGCCCGACCGTGAAGGCATTTTGCGGTGAAATGTGGACCAGGAAACCCAACGGCGCCCAAGCTTCGAAGATCGCATCGTCGAATTGGGTGCGGCAAGCGAGCAAGGGATTGCTGGAACCGAGTTCACGGATCAGCTTCTTTTCCAGATTCGCACGGCGCAAGACATCGGCTATTTCAAGCAAGGCCAGACCGATTTCGTCCGACGTAAATTGATCGGTGCCAGACAAGCAGTTCTTCAATTCGGTAAAAATAGCCGATTTTTCCCTGATATTTTTCCCGAGTAAATCCCCGGCCGCCAGCACCGTCTCGATATCGAGTTCGCACGCCATTTGCCGGGCCACCAACGATTGTATATCGCCGATCCTGCTGGCCAGTTCTTGATCGCCGATCCACTCGCCTTGCCAGAGGTGTTGCTTGTTCATATTTTCCATGATTACCGCCTCAACAGTTCAGCCGCCGCAATGGCGCAGCTTTTATTTTTACTTGTTCCAGCCCGTCCGTGAATGACGAAATACGGCCGCTCATTTCCGCAAGCACAGGATTCGCCGGGATACAGTGTCGCCATGTCGCCCATCAAGACACTCTGGGCAGGCACTGAGGTGATGTAGGGCGTGAGAAATTGCAGAAAGCCCGCTTCACCGAATTTCCTTGGTTTCAGGGTACGCACATCGCGGATGATCACCTGCGACCAGACGGGAACATGAAATTGGTGGTGTGCGCACTCCGCGTACGGGACGGCATGCTCGACCGAGCCGAAGCTGTCGCGGATACGCTGGTCGGGAATGCCAAGCTGCTCGTGAATGCGGGCGTACAGATCGTGTTTGGCGATCGCCTGGTCGGCATTGCCTTTCCATCCACCGCCGAGGAATACCAGCGAATCGGCGGAGAGTTTGAGCGGCGGCAAGCCCAGCTCGCGCATCCGCTTCAGTGTAAAAAACAGAAATGCCGGGAAACCGAAAATGCGTACCGGAAGACCTTCTGCGGCGTAGTGTTGCAGCTTTTCGATGCAACCAAAAACATCGAACTCGTGCGACGCGCCGCCCGTCGCCGTTGTTGGCGCGCCGGTCCTGCGCAAAGCATAAAATGCCGATGCAACGGGTGCATACTTGCACAGGAAATTGTCGGTGTGGGCCGTTCCCAGTTGCGAATCCGATGCGGTTTCATACGAATACAGCAGATAGTTGGTCTTGACATCCGGCGTGTTCCAGCCAAAGTGCTCGAAGACCGCGTCGATCATCTTTTGCCCGGCGCTCAATGACCAGGCATCAAACGAGACTTGCGACTTTTGACCGGTCGTTCCGGAAGAAGTCAGGTGCAGCTTGATGTCATCGCGCGCAACCGAAAGAAGTTCGTGCGACTTGAAAAACGTCGCCGGAACAAAGGGGATGCTCGCCAGGTCATCGATCGATGTCAGCGTGGCGGCATCAAATTGTTTCATTTCCAGCAATTTCCGATAAAATGGCGATTGCTCTTGGTGCCAGTTGATATTTTCCTTCATGGCATCGACAAACATCGATTCCTGCGCGGCGGAGGAAGCGAAGGGATGGCGTTGTTCGCAAACGCCCTGGACCGCGTGCATAGTCTTGATATTCATATTTCCCTAAATTCCCGATAAAATGCGGTGGCCAGTGATATCGTCAACAACCCGAGCGCGAGACATATCGTCATTTTTGTCAAATCGATTTTTTCAATCAAGCTTCCCACCATCAACATCGATATTGGCAAGGCGCCAATACTGATCGTATTGACCCAGCTCATGACCACGGGGACATCGGCTGGCGCGGGCCGCGATTGAAACAGCGTCAATAGCGACACATTGACGACGGCCAGTGCCAGCCCCAAGCCAGCCAGTGCCAGGCAAGCCAATACGGGATTGTGGTTCAAGCCAAAGAAAAGGTAGAGCAGGGACACGGCGCTCAAGCCGACGATCGCCCGCTTGCCCCTTTTGAGCGGAAATTCCGCGACCGAAAGCAACAAACTTCCCGCTACCATCCCCATGCCGATCGATACCTCGAAGGCGGCCAGCATGGCAAGATTGCCGGCGAATCGGGTCTGGACAAACAAGGGGAGCAAGGCCATCAAGGGTGTCAGCGCAAGATTCATCAGGAAAAATGCCGACAACATGAAGCGTATCAAGGGATCGGCAAACATCGACCGCCCGGGTATCGCTGGCGCCATGTCGGCATCCGCCGGCTCCGATTCGACCGTTTCCGGATCAGCAGGATCGAGCCGGATTCCCCCTTCCAGCCCTGCCGCCAGCAAATAGCTAAGCCCATTCAATACAAGCAGACCCGACAAACCAAGCCAAGGATAGAGCAGGGCGGAAATCGCTGGCCCAACTACCGTCCCCAGGGAAAAGCAGGAATCGACCATGGCGGTCAACTGTGGGACCAATTCCTTTTTTGGCATGAGCCCGGGCAGCGTAAAGACAGCGATATTGAACAGCGCGCCAAGCAAATTTGAAACAAACGTCAGGATAAATAGCGTGGTCAGCGAATGGTGCTTGAAATAGGCGAGCCACAACAGTCCGACCAGCAAGAAGATGATGCCCCTTAATACGTCGGTGTGTATCAGTGTCCTCAGGACGCCGATTCTTTGCACCAGCTTGCCCCCACTGCTGGCCAGCAACAGATGGGGAAGCGCGCCTATCGCCAGGAACCACGGTATCATTTGTATGGATTGCTCCTGCGAAATAACCCAGACCAGGCCGAGGGTCATCATCTTGTCGCAGATTTGTGAAATGAATTGCCCGACGAAAAGCCGGGATGAATTCTGGTCCTTGAATACTGCTATTGAAAATTTCATGATAATCCTGTCACGCTGCGCACGCCGGTTCCGGCTCCAGTGAATTTTTTTTCCAGAGTTGCAGATACTGGTTCAAATATTCGCGATTAATGCCTTCCAGGCGGATATTTCTGAAATTCAGTATTTCATAAGATCGGCTGAATATGACGAAATCATAGCGCTGCGCGCCAATCAAATGCATGGCGGGGAAATAGGCGCAGGGAATGAAACCGGCTTGCATTGCGATTTCTATTTTCTCCGACTCATCGGCGCGAATAATGAATTCGATATAGCGCACACCCAGGTCTTGCAAGATTACCGATGCCTTTTCCACGATATCGGCGAATCCTGCATTGCACAAATCGTGAATGCCGATCAACACGCAATGTTTGTCCGTCTCTGAAAAGTAACAGAAAACCTCCACGTCCTGATCGGCCGAGCTGATCAGCAGATTGGGTTCTTGAAACGGGAAAAAAGTATGGTGGTCTTGCGCCACCAGCGTGTTCTTGCCCTCGTCAAAACGGCGCTTGGTCAGGCGCGGTGCATGGATCAATTCGAGTTCCAGCGCGGAGCGTGCGCGCGAGAAATTTTCGGCGCTGGTATGGGGAATCCAATCGTCGGGAATCGCGGGCAAGCCGCATTCGCGCCGGACTATTTCAAAAAGGGGACGCAGGCGTGGATGCAGGGCAAAATCGGTAAAGCGCGAATCGAACGCGCTTTTCGTAAATAATGCAGTAAGGCAATGCGTTTCATACCCACTCGTCTTGTGAACATTTGGGAAAATTCCCAGTTTTCGGTAGCCCAGATTCGCCGTCAATTTTTGCGGTGCCGAAGAAACCGTTCTGGTTGTGGCGTAGACGACTTCAACATGTGCGATGGCGCGCAATTGCGCATAGCCGAATTCCATCATCCGTTCCGTCAAATTCTGTCCGCGACAGTCATTTTCAATGACTGCGCCAAAGACTTTGGCTAACCCAGTGAGCGTGTGCTGATAGACAACGGAACCAACAATTCGGTCATCGATGGACGCCACAATCCAGTAATAGTCATCCCGCCCGAGCGCAGCGCGCAGTCGCGCCGTCTCCGACATCATTGGATCACTGTAATCACCTTGGTAGACGCTCTGGTAGAGGTCGACGATCTGAGCGGCATCTCGTGGAATGGCTTTTCTTAAGGTAATATCTTTTATCATAATATTATTTTTTTTGACAGTGTATTATCTTATTGGAATGGCGCCGTTTTATCGGCGTGCAAGTTAATCATGGCGCCGAATTCTATATAAGGCAATATTGAAAGTCAAGCAGGGAAATATAAAAGCTTGGTGACGACGAAGAAAATATGAGGCCGGTGCCAAATGATTAGTCGAGGTGGACAACGAGATCAAGCGGAAAATTGTCGTCAATTTGTAACGCAAATGCAATGAGCATATAATTTTCCACGGATCTGGTCTTTCTTGAAACAGCGAGAGCGACGCGTCGCCTCGCTCTGGCAAACCATTTGATACCTTGCCAGTCGATAAACGCGGCGGTCTCGACATAATGTGACGCTTTCATGACCGACATGCGGCGCTTTGGGCGGCATGCTTTGGAGGCGAAGCGTTCACCTGACAAGGCTCCTGCTGGCGTCGTCGCCGTCGTGTCAATGTTTTACGTCGCGCAGGCGTCTTCGGCACGTCAAATAGATTTGCGAACGACCGTACTAAATTGTGCTATTCTCGTATCGATCCACCCGGCGGCGGGCCAACGCCGCCGGGCACAGACCATTCATCCCATACCAGGAGAGACACATGCTAGCAGCCTGTCGGACTTGGGGAGTCGAAGCGAAAAAATAGCTGGGCGAGGCCAGATTTTGACGATTTCGCAGTGCCAATAGCGAGCTATTGGCCGAGAAAGCGGCGAAATATGGACCGTCCCAGGTATTTTTGCAGCCGACGATCCCAAGTCCGACAGTCTGCTAGACCGCCCGCACGGGCTTGGCCAAATCGTGGAAGGGCACCCTCAACATGATCCCACGGTGCCACGCTGGGGCGGCCATGTGCTGCGGGCGGCCATCGCGCGCGCCAACATCGAGCCGGGTGAAGTTGAGGATGTGCTGATCGGCTGCGCCAACCCGGAGGGCGCGACCGGCGCCAACATCCCGCGTCAGATCGCGCTGCGGCCAGCGCGTCACCTTCATCCCCGAAGTGAAGGCGGAAGATAGGCGATTCAAGCGCATGGACCACCGTATCGCGGCTGCCATTTTGCCGTCGCGCCACGAAACCGGCTCATGGCACGTCGCTGCGACCTGAAAACTTTCCGATGGCACAGAGACATCATGCGGCCGTGCTTGGACAACGTGTCAACACGTCAACCATATGCTCGCAACCCGGCCCTTGGTGGCGCACGTGTCCCGCATGAGCGCCGCTGACGGGTCTTGGCCCACGTCTTGCTGGCCCCACAACGGCGGCCCGCGGGGGCCCAATGCCGTTTCGAGTGGAACTTGACTTCGGCTACAATGTGGCCTACTGCTGTGAATGCCTGATTCCCCCTGATTGTATGATGCAACGGGCCCGGAGCAGGGTCAAGGGCACCTCGTTATAAGTCCGGACGCCGCCGAGCCGGCGTGAAAACACGTTTACATTCAAGTACTTAACGCGCCCCCTTGTAAACTCACTGCGAATCAGGTTTACTCTCGTCTTTTGCGTGGATAAATTGGCGACAGCTCCAGCACCTTGGACCGAGACGGAATTTGGACAACTCGACTTGGGCGATGCGCGCCTGAACAAACGAGCGAGGATCTTGATGGAACGATTTGCGGCTGACCCGACGGCGAGCGTGCCGAAGGCGTGCCAAGGCTAGGAGCCTGTCGGACTTGACTCGATAAAAGCGCGGCACATCGGTAGAATGGCCGCTGATAACAAATTGATGCACGCGAGGCCCGGATGAGCAGATTTATTCCCGTAGACCGCCAGACAAGCTACCTGTTCCCACCTTCGGTTGAGGACTGGTTGCCGGAAGACCACTTGGCGCGTTTCATTGTCGAGGTAATCGAGCGCCTGGATTTGTCGGAGCTGACGCGCCAGTACGCCGGACGGGGCTCAGCGGCGCACCATCCGGCTGTTCTGTTGGGCTTGCTCATTTACGGTTATGCCACCGGTCTGCCGTCCAGCCGCAAGATCGAGCGTGCAAGCTATGACTCCGTGGCATTCCGCTATATCGCGGCCAACACCCACCCGGACCACGATACGCTGGCCGCGTTTCGCCGCCGTTGCGGCACCCAGTTCGAGCAGCTGTTTGTGCAAGTGCTGATGCTGGCGCGCGAGGTCGGCATGCTCAAGCTGGGCAAGATTGCCGTCGACGGCAGCAAGGTCAAGGCCAACGCCAGCCGCCACAGTGCGCTGTCATGGGGCCGCATTAAGAAGATCGAGTCGCAATTGCAGCAGGAGGTCAGGCAACTGATGGCGCTGGCGGAAAGCGAAGACCGCAAACAAGTTCCGGACGGCATGGACGTGCCGCAGGAAATCGCGCGGCGTCCAGAGCGCCTGGCCGCTCTGGACGAGGCCAAGCGCAAACTGGAGGAGCGTGCGCAGGAGCGCGACACACTTGCGCAAGCCGAGTACGAGTCCAAGATGGCCAAGCGTCGAGCAAAGCGCGAAGCCGGTCGCAAGCCCGGCGGAAAGGACCCTGAGCCGCCGACGAGCGGACCGCAGGACAAGGATCAGATCAATTTGACGGATGAAGAATCGCGCATCATGAAAGTGGGCGGTGGCTTCGATCAATGCTATAACGCGCAGGCTGCGGTCGATACGGAAAGCATGCTGATCGTAGGCGGCTTCGTCACGCAAGCGGGTAACGACAGCCAGCAGATTGAACCTATGCTCGACGTACTGGCCCAGCGCCAGGAATAATTGGGGAAAATCAGTCAAGTCCTGGCCGACACTGGCTATTTCAGCGCCGCCAATGTGGCCGCCTGTGAAGAAGCTGGGATCGTGCCGATGATCGCCATGAAACGTGAACAGCACCATCTTCCAGTGCTGGACCGTTTCACGGAACCTCCACCACTACCGCAAGATGCCAGCCTTGTCGAGGCCATGGCCCATCGGCTGAAAACCAAAACGGGCCGCGCCGACTACGCGCTGCGTAAGCAGACTGTCGAGCCGGTGTTCGGCATCATCAAGCATGTGATGAAATTCCGCCAGTTTCTGGTGCGCGGAAAGCAGCAGGTCGCCCATGAATGGAATCTGGTGGCCCTTGCGTGGAATCTCAAACGGATGAACGCGCTGAAAACGGCCTGACCGGGCCGACACGCCCGCAAATCAGGACCGGAAACGGCCGCATCGGAAGCCTGCTGGCACCTCACGACGTTTTTGCGGACAGAACTACGAGAACATGACAGGAAAACCGATTGCCTGGCGCTCAATCGTCGGCTTCAAGAGGCAAGTCCGACAGACTGCTAGTGCAAGCAGGCAGCCGGCGATTTTTCTTAACATTGCTTATTTCCTTAAATTGTTAAATTGACATTTAATGTGACGCAACGAAATTAGAGACATTCAATTATGCGTGCTCATGCATTTATTGCGTCTTTTTAGCGTTTGCGTGATGCCATGCGATCCCACTAAGACATGGCGAACGGCACTCGCTGTCGACGGTAGCGGCCGCCCGATCATCGACACCTGAACATTGGTGGCTGACCGTCCCGCTGCATCCGAATTACTTACACGGCATTTGGAATTGCCGGTGTTGCGCGCCTGGCGCGCCGACGCATCGCACCAATGGCCAGCAAGCCGGCGCCGAGCATCAGGTAGCTGTGCGGTTCGGGCACGGCACTGATCGCGAACTTGGTTTGAGGAGTCATCATATAAATTTCGTAATAACCCTCGCCAGCATCGAAGATATGGCTCCAGGAACTCCACGTGGAGGTGACTGAGATATTTTCGGACGTGCTACCGCCGCCCCCGAACGGAGGGATGCCGCTGCCGAACTGTTCGCTGTGGCGATACTCAAGCGTCAATTTGCTCGATTTGGGATCGAACTTAAACGCGGATAAATCACAGGTCACCCGTGCTTCTCCGCAGCGCTCGATCTCAGGGTATTTGTAGTTGAACGATTTTACTTCTGGCAAGGTGTAGATACCGTCGCCGTTCAGATCATCGACGATAAAGTTGCCGCCGGTGGTGGCGTTGGGTTGCCAGATCCAGTTCAATTCAGCTCCGGTGAAGCTGAATTCGTAAGCCTGTTGGGCCGCCTGGACGTTCAGTGCGCTTAGTGCCAGCAGGCCGGCAGCGATTTTGTTAAACATGATGTCTCCGGAATTTATACAATTAGCATTGTATTCAAAACATCGCAAATTGTCAGATACTGTTACACATTGATCAAGCTTGCGCTGCCTTTTTTCCGGGATGTCGTGCTGGCTGTGCAGTTCCAGCTGGTCCCTCCGTGAACGCGCCGCTTGCCTGGGCCGATGTCCAGCGCGCGGCTACTTCCAGACGCGGACGACCAGATCGCCCATCTTCAACACTCGGCCTGCCGCCCTGGCGGCCTTGGTCCAATCGGCGGGCGAGGGTGGGGATTGTGCTGGCGCGGATGCGCCACCGATGATGGCGACAGCAATGGCAATGGCATTGGCGATGGCATGAGGTACTATTGATTTTCCACCGCCCCGAGGAGATTGCCGCCATGTCCATGCCGCTGCCGATTTCCCGACACATTGCATCCCCAGCCCCGCAAGTACTCGATTTGCTGCCGGGGTTGGTCAACCGGCATGGCTGCATCACCGGCGCCACCGGGACTGGCAAGACGGTGACCTTGCAGGTGATTGCCGAGGCCTTGTCCGGGATCGGGGTGCCGGTGTTCATGGCGGAAGTCAAGGGCGACCTGTCCGGCATGGCCAAGGCCGGGGCCGCGTCGGAGAAGATGAGCAAGCGCCTGGGCACGCTGGGCGTCGAAGCGCCGGCCTGGGCCGCTTGTCCTGTGACGTTCTGGGATGTGTTCGGGGAGGCCGGCCATCCGGTGCGGGCCACGATTTCCGACCTGGGGCCCTTGCTGCTGGCGCGCATGCTGAACCTGAACGACACCCAGGAAGGCGTGCTGCAACTGGTGTTTAAAATCGCCGACGACAATGGCTTGCTGCTGCTCGATACCAAGGACTTGCGCAGCATGCTGCAGCATGTTGGCGACAACGCGGCCGATTTTCGCACCACTTACGGCAATATGTCGGCGGCGAGCATCGGCGCCATCCAGCGCGGCCTGGTGGCGGTCGAGCAGCAGGGCGGCGACCGCTTTTTCGGCGAGCCGATGCTCAATATCGACGACCTGCTGCAAACCGATGCGCACGGCAGGGGCGTGGTCAACATCCTGGCCGCCGACAAGCTGATGAATGCGCCACGCCTGTACGCGGTTTTCCTCCTGTGGCTGCTGTCGGAACTATTTGAAAACCTGCCGGAAGTAGGCGACCTGGACAAGCCGAAGCTGGTGTTTTTCTTCGACGAAGCGCACTTGCTGTTCAGCGAAGCGCCCAAGCCCTTGCTGCAAAAAATCGAGCAGGTGGTGCGGTTGATCAGGTCGAAAGGCGTGGGCGGGTTTTTTATCACCCAGAACCCGCTCGACATTCCCGACACCGTGCTCGGCCAGCTGGGCAATCGCGTGCAGCACGCTTTGCGCGCGTACACGCCACGCGACCAGAAAGCCGTCAAGGCGGCGGCGGAAACGTTCCGGCCCAATCCGGCGCTAGATACCGCCCAGGTGATTACCGAGCTGGAGCTGGGCGAAGCGCTGGTGTCCTTCCTCGATGAGAAAGGACGGCCCAACATGGTCGAACGCGCCTACATCCTGCCGCCGGCGTCGCAGATCGGCCCGATCGACGCGGCCGAGCGCCAGCGTTCCATGGCGCAGTCGGTGGTCGTCGGTGTGTACGAGCAAGCGATCGATCGCGCATCGGCGCACGAGCTGATTGCCGCCCGCGCTGCGACGCAGCAAGAACAGGACGCGCCGGCGCCACGCGGCAGGACGCCGGCTGGCGGCGGGCGCGGCAGTGCGCCCGAGCGCGCGCCCGACACCTCGCTGGGCGGCATGCTCGGGGGCTTGTTCGGCGGTGGCGGCAAGCGCCAGTCGCCGGTCGAGGCGATGATGAAGTCGGCTGCGCGCAGCATCGGCTCGCAAGTCGGGCGCGTAATTATCCGTGGTGTGCTGGGTTCGATCCTGAAACGGCGCTAGGCCGTCCGCGAGTCAGTGCAGCGCGCCTTTGTCCGGCTGCACCAGGATGAAGGGATGCACCACCGAGGTCCACAGCACGGCATCGGCCTCGGTCCAGGCTTGCGCCTGCGCATCCGAGACCTTGCCGAGCTTGCCATCGCCCATCCATGCGGCGATGCTGTCCTTGTCGTCGTGCGAGATGCGCACCGCCACGTCGACCAGGTCGAGCTCGGCGCTGACGAACACCACAGTGCCCTGGGCAAAGTGACGCTGCAATTCGGCCCATGGCAGGCGCGCGGTTTCGAGGTTGATTTTGGCGTGCAGTTCGGTATCGTTTTCAGGCTTGGTTTTCATGCAAATACTCAATAGTTCAGGTGATATGAAGCGTGCAGGACGATCGTTCAGACGATGTCGATGACGGGAGTGAGCGAGCCCGACCAAGTGAGGCGATACACTTGCCCCTTGCGCACATTGCCCACCAGCGCAGGCCGGAAGCAGGCCAGGCAGGTGCCGGCCGGGCGCCGCACGCTGGGGTAGATCACGCCCATCGATCCACTGTCGAGCAGTTGGCTGGCCAGGGTTTGCGACTCGATGTAACTGGTCGGATCGAGATATTTTACAAAAGCATCGACCCCGCGAATATCGTGGAAAGTGCTGGTAAAGTCGGCGATCAGGGCCTGATACGTCACGCTGTCGTCGAAGCGGCCGATTTCCTGGTATTCCACGGTTTTGTGGAAGGTGATTTCGGCCAGGGCCGTTTCGGCCTCGAAAGCGCAATACCACGCGCCGCGTTCGCCATCGTTGAAACGGCTGCCTTCCGGGCGCGGATAGGTGTAAGCGGCGTTGATGATGCGAAAATTCGGCACCCCGAACACCAGCTCGTCGACGCCGATGCCGGGCAGGCTGCCATACTCGCCGCGCAAGCGTTCGTTGGTGGCGTTGTCGATATCGAACAGGTCGCGCAAGACATCCGCATCCTCGGCCAGCGGGCCAAGCACGGAATCTTCCACGTCAGCAAAGCGCGACGGGATCAGGCGGCAGGTATCGAACTGCCGCAGGGTGGTGAGCTTGGGAATGACCGTCAAGTCACAGGCCTCCGCGGCGGGCGTCGAGCAGCTTGCGCACCGTTTGCATCGACAATAGGCCGCCCGCCAGCATTTGCGACAGTGGCGTGCGTCCGGCGAAGATGGGATTGCTGTTGGGGAGGGTGATCCATTCGTCGGCGAGCTTGTCGCCGTAAAGAATATGCAGGGCCTTGTAGATGCCGAGCAGGTAAGAAATGCGGGTGATGCGGTCGACTTCAAGAATGCGGTCGGGGTTCTTTTTCCACTCGTAATAGGTGGAGGATGACATGCCGCCGAGCAGTTCGCGGGCATCTTCGTCGCGCAGCTTCCAGGCGCTCATGAGGGCGAAAAACCCCTTGAGTGCGGACTTGGACAAGCGTTCCCGCTCCGCGCGTGCGTTCAGGTCGATGAGCACCGCCGGCTCGAAGCGACTTTTGGGATAGGCGAAGGCAAGGTTCATAGTGGGCTCCGGTTATGGAGTATTTATACTCTATTTTCATATCGCGTGCAAGCCAATCGCCATCAAAGCGTTGCTGAGCCTGCGCAAACAATCGACCTGGACAGCTTGCGATGCGGCTCCTTGCTCAGCCACGTCTGGCGGCCGATCTTGTGCTGTGCTACTAGTATATGATGCTGCCTTTATATCAACAATGCTCTGCGGGTCATTTTCGCATGCCGGTAAACACAATGAAATCCGTTAGCGCCCATCGGCAGGTCCTGAAGTCAAAAAGCTGGGATGCGCAGGACCGCTCAACCGACGTGTTTGCCAGTGTCGTCGTGTATTCCCTTCTGGCGCTGATTCTTGCGATGATTCCTGTGGGCGTGCTGGGCAAGGTGATCGATGACAAGAGTGTCCTCAAGGCGCTGTATGCGATCTTGGTGATCGGCGCCGCCATCTGGGCATATGTCGCAAGCCGGTTTTACGGGGAGCCACTGTGGGAATCGACGACCTGGCTCGATTTCGACGAACGCAGCTGGAACCATGAGATTCGCTATGCCGAGGCCGGCGCGCCGGCCAGCTTGACCCGTCTACGCTTCGATGACTTGGCGCTGATGTGCCATGACAGCCTGTATGGAGAGGGTATCGACGAAGTCAGGTACTACCACGTTTACCTTTGCAGGCGGTGGGATGCGGAACAACTCCGTGCCGTACATCGACCTGAAGAACTGACTGACCTGCAGTCGGTGACCACGGAAGAGGAAAGCCTGGCCTTCGCCCTCGACACGGCCAGGCGATGGGACTTGCCGTGCTGGCGCCATCAGTGGACAGATCCAGGCAGCGCCGACGGCCGCACCATGACCCGGCTGTGCTGAACCAAACGCCGTTCTCGGTATGCGATGCTGACTTTGCAACAATAATACGATGGGGATGTTTGTCGATATGCCGACACATGAAATTGCACCTGAACGCCTTGATACCGGGGAATGGCCCCTCCACGCTGCCGAGCGTACGCCGAAAGACCGGCGCCATCACGCGTATACAGGCTTGTTCCTGTACGGGCTCGCCGCCATCGCCGTCTCCAAAACCTTGACCGCGCTGCTGGAGTTTGCCATCGGCGAGAACGTGTTCACGCAGGCGATCGATTTCATCGTCATTCCCGCCGGCGGCCTGTGGGGCTTTCTGAAGCACAGGCTGGGGCCGGGCTTGATCTGGACATCGCGCGAGTGGATCGATTTTGGCGACCGGACCTGGAACAAGCGCAAACACTACACCGACGAGAGCAAGCCGGTGGAATTGAAAACGCTGCCCCTCGATGCGCTGGCTGTGGTGTGCCACGCCCACAAAAATGACGAGGATGGCTGCATCAGTTATTCATGCCATTTGAGCGAGCTGGAGTATATCGCCGTCCATCGTTGGGTGATTGACCTCAGGACCTTAAAGCGCTTCGATAGCGAAGACGCCTGTCTCGCGTTCACCCGCGTGGCGGCGGCGCACTGCGCTATTTCTGGCTGGCTGTATCACAACGATGCGCTCGAAGGTGGCACGGCGCGCCTGGAAAAGCTTGCATGACGGCGCGCCTGGATTGACCTGAGGCTTGCCCGGCCAGGCCTTACGCCGGCTCGGCGTGTTCGACCAGCAGCTGGACGCGGGTGACGCCGTTGTACTCGTTGGCGTCGAGCCGGAACGCCACGCGCGCGCGTTCGCCGACCGAGGCGGTGTGGCCGAACCAGATGGCGTCGTAACGCTGGCCGTTGCGTTCCAGTTGCAGCTTCAGATGGCGCTCCTTCAAAATGCGCTGGCTGACCACGCGGAACTCGTCGCAAAACACCGGCGGCGCAAAGCCCTGGCCCCACACCTGGCCATCCATCAGGCCGATGAATTCGGTGGTGTAGTAGGCGTCTTCCAGCGGGCCGTCGGTTTCGATGATGCGTTCGAGCTGCTGGGTGTTGAGCCAGGCGCGCCCGACTTCTTCGAACGCCTTTGAGAACGCTTCGAAGGCGTCGGCGCGGATGGTCAGGCCGGCCGCCATGGCGTGGCCGCCGAATTTGTCGATCAGGCTGGGCGCGCGTTTCGACACCAGGTCGAGCGCGTCGCGCAGGTGAAAGCCGGGGATCGAACGTCCGGACCCCTTGATCCAGCCTTCCGCACCAGGCGCGAAGGTGATCGTCGGGCGGAAGAATTTTTCTTTCAGGCGCGAGGCGACAATCCCGATCACGCCCTGGTGCCAGGATTCGTCGAACACGCTGATGGTGTTGCTGTCGGCCGGCTGGTAGGCGTCCAGGTGCAGCAGGGCCGTGTCCTGCATGTCGGCCTCGATCTCGCGCCGTTTCAGGTTGATTTCGTTGAGCTGCTGGGCGATGGCCCAGGCGCGCCCTTCGTCGTCGGTGACCAGGCACTCGATCCCGAGCGACATGTCTTCCAGGCGGCCGGCGGCGTTCAGGCGCGGACCGAGCGCGAAACCGAGGTCGAACGGCGAGGCGCTGCGCGCTTCGCGCCCGGCCACCCGGAACAGCGCGGCCACGCCGGCGTGCATGCGCCCGGCCCGCATGCGCTTCAAGCCCTGCGCCACCAGGATGCGGTTGTTCGAGTCGAGCCGCACCACGTCGGCCACGGTGCCCAGCGCGACCAGGTCGAGCAGGCTGTCGAGCTTGGGCTGGGTCTGGGCATCGAACACGCCGCGCTTGCGCAGTTCGGCGCGCAGCGCCAGCAGCACGTAGAACACCACGCCGACGCCGGCCAGGTGCTTGCTGGGAAAGCCGCATTCGGGCTGGTTCGGGTTGACGATCACGCGCGCCTCGGGCAGGGTGTCGCCGGGCAGGTGGTGGTCGGTGACGACGACGTCGATGCCGCGCCGCTTCGCTTCGAGCACGCCGTCGATGCTGGCGATGCCGTTGTCGACGGTGATGATGATGTCGGGCGCTTTTTCGCGCGCCGTCAGTTCGACGATTTCGGGCGTGAGGCCGTAGCCGTATTCGAAGCGGTTGGGGACGATGAAGTCGACCGCAGCGCCCATGGCGCGCAAGCCGCGCAGGGCGACCGCGCAGGCGGTGGCGCCGTCGCAATCGTAGTCGGCCACGATGGTCATTTTTTTCCCGGCCTTGATGGCGTCGGCCAAAAACACGGCGGCGGCGTCGATGTGCAGCAGGCCGGCGGGCGCCATCAGGCTGCCCAGTTCACTCGACAGTTCGCGCGCGTCGGTCAGGCCGCGCGCGGCGTACAGGCGCGCGAGCACGGGATGCACGCCGGTCTGGCGCAGCATTTCGGAAGTGCGGAAGGAGCAGGGGCGAGTCGTGATACGGGTCATGGCAGCAGTCTGTCTAGGGTCGGGCGGCGCCAGAAGGCGCGTTGCGAAAAGCGGGTGGTGGTAAAGGCGGCCAGGCGCGTGCGGTCGCCCAGCAGCAGTTGCAGTTGCTGGATGCGGCCGTCCTTGAGCGCGGCCAGCGCCGGCGCGAACAGCGTTTGCTCCAGGCGGTGCATATGCTGCAGCCAGCTCGCCCAATCGGTGGCGAGGGCCGCTTCGGTTAGGGCGTCGCACAGCAGGATCGCGTCGCCGGTCAGCGCGGCCAGCGGCGTGACTGGCTCCGCTTGCGAATGGCCGGCCAGTGCCGCCATCCATGGTAGCGCGTCGCTGGTGACGAGACGGGCGGTGTCCACGCTGGCACCGGCGGGCGCGGCGCCCCAGGGCCAGAACGAGTTGATCGCGGCCAGGTCGCGCGCTTCGCGTTCCGTGTTGGCCGGGTGTTCGAACCACAGCATCTGTACTTCGTTTTGCAGCATGCGAAAGGCGCGCGACGCCGCTCCCTTGGGCATCCAGTCGGTCAGGTTCAGGCCGACCGCCGAATCGGGCGTCGATGTTTCCAGGTCGGCCCAGTCGTCGGCGCGCATGAACCAGGTGCCGGCGTCGCCGTACAGCAGGGTCTTGCCCGATTCGTCGAAGTAGGGCTTGGCGAGATCGAACAGGGCGCGCCCGTGCGCCTCGGACAGGTGCAGGCCGCGCATGTCGGCCATTAACAGGTGGCTGCGCGCGATCTGGGTGTGCGCGGGGTGAACGATGAACCAGGTGCCTTCCTGCTGCGCCAGGCCGTGGCCGCGCATGACGGCGCCGGCCAGGGCCGGCGTGCCGTCGCCCGATGCGCCCAGCGCTTGCGCCAGCCAGGCTTCGTGGGGCAGGGCGCGGATGTGATCGTCGACCGGCAATGGCCGATGCGGGGCGCTGCGGCTGATGAGCGCGGCCAGGGCCGGGGCCTGCAATGCGCGGATCAGATCGGGGGCGAGCTCGGGAGGGGGCAGGGCGAACGGCAGGACAAGCGAAATTTGGGTCATCCAGCATTGTAGGACAAATTGGCAAACCCGAAAACATGCAGCACGCCGGCGAACGGCGCCGCACGACACGCTGTGGCGCCATGCGCCCGGGGCGCCCGGATGCGCCGCGCGGCCAGGCTGCGTGAACTGGATGCCGTGGCTTTAGTGCAGAGGCCGCCAACCGCGTGCGGCGGCATGTCATGCTGATGCCAACATTGGATCAACATGAATGGCCTCATCAGGAGGGTGCGCATGTCGATTCGACCACGTCGGTTGTTCGAGACCGCTATGGTCGATGCATAAAACTTGCCAATTTTCTATTAATGGAATAATATTTCGGCAACTATTCTTTTGATAAAGGGGCTGTTATGTCGTTTCGACCATTTTCCACACTGTGTTTTGCTGTGATCGCGGCTGTCGGCGCGTGCAATGTTGCGCTTGCCAGCGACGACGACACCTCGGGCACGACGTCGTCGGACAAGGACAAGATTGAAGTCAGCGGCAATGGACACCAGCGCTCGTTCCCGTGCGAGGGCCGCCGCGCGGTCATCGAGGGCACGGATAACGTCATCACGTTCACCGGCGTGTGCTCAGGGCTGGAACTCTCCGGCACCGGCAACTCCGTGACGATTCAACTGGCGCCCAAGGCACCGTTGAGCGTGGAAGGCGTGAACAACAGCGTGCGCTGGCAATCGAGCGCCGAGCCGAGAAAGAACATCTCGGGCGTGAACAACCGCGTCGTGAAGATTCCTGGCCGCAGCTGACTTGGCAGCCAGCGCGTGTCGTCCGGTCGTACAAGGACGGCGCGGTGCTGCGCCTCAGTCGCGGCAAGATGCTCTACTACTTCAGCGGACGCTTTTTCATCCGCGGGCGCGACGGCGGCGTGGAAGCGGCCAACCGGTGGCCCGCTGCCTGCTCGCAGTTGATCAGCACGCAGCGCGACGCCGGGGCGCGCTTGCGCCTGTTGCGCGAGAACCGCACGGCCATCAAGTTTGCGTACGACGCTTTCATGCAAGCGCCCGGTGTCATGTTTCGCGACATGGCCGGTGCCGCTCCACTCGCTATCCCCGTCACCGACGGACACGCATTCGAGGACCAGACTATGGGTATCGACAAGGTTGCTATCGACCGTTTTGCTGATTGGCCACGCGACGGCGTCGCGCTCACGCCCGTGATACTGGTCGCGATCGGGGCCATCCATGGATAGGCGCGCCCTGTTCATCGCGGCGCTGGCCACGAGCTTGTTGGCCGCTTGCGGCGGCGGCAGCGGCGGGGGCGGTGCTGCGCCAGCCGGCACTGTCGTGCTGGCGCCGGTGACCACGCTGGCAGCGAGCGTCACGCAAACGGCGCAGCCGGAGGTGGACCAGTACATGCAGGGGCAATTGGTCGAGCAGCGCATTCCCGGCATGACGCTGGTGGTGGTCCGGGACGGCACCGTTGTCTACGGCAAGGGCTACGGCTACGCCGACCGCGAGGCCGCGCGCCCGGTGAAACCGGAGGACCGCTTCGAAATCGGCTCGATCAGCAAGTCGTTCGCCGCCACCGCCATCATGCTGCTGGTAGAGGAGGGCAAGATATCGCTCGACGACAAGCTCGACAAATTCATCGGGGCGGTGCCGCCGCAATGGAGCGGCATCACCATTCGGCACCTGCTGAATCACACTTCCGGCCTGCCCGAATATCCGGACGATCCGACCTTTGCGGACCTGCATGCCAACAAGATCCTGGGAGAAGACGACATGCTGGCCAGGTTCAGGGCGTATTCCCTGAGCTGGGAGCCGGGCACCAGGTACCGGTATTGCAATGTGGGCTACGATATTCTCGGTATCGTCGTGCGCAGGGTCACCGGCAAGGGCTATTTCGATTTCCTGAAAGAGCGGGTGTTCACGCCGCTGGGCATGCACAGCGCGCGCCTCGTCGCGCCGAAGCCGGCGCGCGCGGACAGCGCCATCGGGTACGAGCTCAAAGACGGCAAACATCTCCCGTTTGTCACGACCGACGCGATGTCGGTCTACCTGGGCATGGCAGCGAGCGGGATCGAACTCAGTGCCATGGACATGGCGAAGTGGGATGCTGCGCTGTACACCGACAAGATCCTCAAGCAATCGACCCTGGCCCTGATGTGGACCGACAACGCCCTGGTGCAGGCGGCCAATGCCGACAATCCCGACATCTACTACGGCTTGGGCTGGCAGCTGCGGACCCAGAACGGGAAGCGCTGGGTGTACCACTCCGGCGGCATGCCCGGCTACGTCACCGACTTCATGCGCTACCCGGATCAGAAGCTGACGATCATCGTGTTTACCAACCTGAGTGACCAGCATGCGAATGCCCGCAAGATCGTGCGCGCGGTCGCGCCCATGTTCGGCCAAACGCTCTAGTAGCCGCATGTGACGCGGGGCATTCACGCCTGGAGATCGCCGGATCGTCGTACGGCGGCGCTTCTGTCGCCAAACTTGCTCCGCCCACGACGGTTTTTCGATATCTCCTCCAGGCCACCCAGTTGGGCCGTCCACGCAATCGACGTGTCAGTCCGGCAGCTCCTGCGTGGACGCCATGTCGTCGAGCTCCACATCGCCATACGTCAGGCCGATCGCTTCTTCATACCAGGTCTGCGTCAGCGCCAGGTGCTCGCGCTCTTCGTTCAGGGCCTGGGTGAAGCTGTCGACCATGTCCGCCAGGCCGTGTTCGTCCCCCAGCGCCACCAGTGTTTCCCAGCCCGCCTTGTCGCTCAGTTCGGCGGTGACGATGGCGTGCAGCGACTGTGCGATGCTGGTGCGCGGGTCGTTCAATACCTGCACCAGGCCCATCGACTCCACGCCCACCAGGTCGGCGCTCGGGGTTTGCGAGGTCGGGTCGCCGCCCAGCGATGCGATGGCGTCCGCCAGCATCAGGAAATGGCGCGCCTCGTCGGCCCGGATCTGTTCCAGGTCTTCGATCGTCATGCTGATATCGCCGGCCAGCATGACTTCGCACTTGGTAATGAGCGCGTCGTACAGGCGCGCGCCCGTGCGCTCGAACGCCAGCCGCTCGCCCAGTTTATCGAGCAGGATCTGCGGACTGTGGCCCTTGAGCATCGACATGCCCACATTGACCGCGCCGCTCAGCGTGCCGGGCAGCGGGACCGACCCCAGCGCATCGGCATTGGCGATGTAGTCGCTGCGCAGCTCGGCCAGCGCCGTGTCGCCCACGCCATCATCGGAGGTGACGGTCGGCTCGAGCTCCTGCATCGCCTTGCTGTCGATCGGCGACATCTGGATGCCGGTGCGGTTCATTCCCATGTGTTCTTGTTGAACGGTACTCATCTCGATTCTCCTGTTGCGAAATGCGCTCAGGGCGCGGTGACGCCGGCGGCGGCCAGCATGCCTTTGCGATTGAGCTCGGTTCCCGGCATCCAGACGTAGCCGGAGGCGACCATGTCGCTGGGCGAACCGTCGGCGTTGACCATGCTGCGGTAGCTGAGCGAGAGCGGGCTTTCGAGCGCCCTGGCCACGAAGCGGGCGCCGTCGGTGCGCACGTCGACTTCGTCCATGAGCACCTTGCGCACGAAGTCGCGCTGGCTGCGCAAGGCGAGCGGGCTGGCGAAGTCGCTGGTGACGATTTCCGCCGGGTCGCGCCGCTCGACCTGCTTGAATGCCTCGCACGCCATGTGGAAGTGGCCCAGTTCATAGTCGAGAAAGCGTTCCCAGATGGTGCGCAGGTGATGATTGGTTTCTTGCTCGACGCAGCTGTAATAGTTGTAGCACTCGGCCGCCTCGTGCAGCAGCCATTGCTCGATCCACGATTCGGCCGGGTCGAGCATGGATTCGTACTGGGTCACGTGCTGTTCTTCGACGGAAGCGATTTCGGCATACAGCTGGCGCGCCAGCGGGTCGGAGAACAGCGGGCCGATATTCTGGTAATAGTCGTGCGTCTGGTACTCGCTTGCCACGATCGTCAACGCGTTAACCTTGCTTAAAAACGCGGCAGTACGGGCGTCGTAGGGCTCGCGCAGCTCGTCTTCGGGTGCGCGGTGATGCTCCGACGTTGGCCGTCCGGGCAGGATGTCTGTGTAGCTTTGCAAAATATTGTTGGCGTCCTTGCCCTCCAGCCGGTCGAGCAGGGCCGCATAGCGGTACAGGTGGTCGAAGTCTTCCAGCAGGCCGAAGCGGTAGACCTGCGCCAGGTACGGGTCGGGTTCGCTCTGGGCGATGGCGGCCGTGACCTCGATGGCGACCTGCTCGTAGGCGACCGTGGTTTCAAGCGGGGAGTGGTCGGCCGCGATCAGCCAGTTGACCAGCGTGGCCTGATGCTGCTCGGTACGGCGCACCTTGGCCAGCGGCAGGCGCAGATCGCGGTTGAAGCGGGCTGCCAGGTGCCCGAAACGCAACGCTTCGGTCTCGAGCCCGTTGATAAGGATGACCCGGATGCGCGTAAATGCGTCGTCATCGAGCTTGCTGATCGGTTTTTGCACCATGTCGCGCCAGGTGAACCGCTGCTTGTCGATGTCCGTGCCTTTTGAATCGAAAAGACTGAATGCCATGATTTTCCTCCGTTCTGCGGTATGACGTTGGAGTGCGCGGCGGGCGCCAGGTTCAAAAAATTTTTGTAAAAACCACAGCGGCAACGCGTGATTCAATTGTGACAACCCTGCCCGGGAGCCGCTTTGTGTGGCAAACTGCGCACTTGCAATCAATCACTGCCGGGGCACATGAGCATCATCCACAATTTACCGTACGAATGGCTGGTCGGCCTGCGCTATACACGCGCCGGCAAGCGTAGTGGCCGCAACAGCTTTATCTCGTTCATTTCCCTCATCTCGGTCTCCGGCATCGCCCTCGGCGTGGCAGCGCTGATCGTGGTGCTGTCGGTGATGAACGGCTTTCAGAAAGAGGTCACCGACCGCATGCTCTCGGTGCTGGCCCACATCGAAGTATTCGACCCGCGCGGCACCATGCCCAACTGGCAGGCGGCGATGCAGGACGCGCTCAAGAACCCGGCCGTCAAGGGCGCCGCGCCCTTCGTCGAGACCCAGGGCATGCTGCTGCGCGACGGCGTGATGCGCCCGGCCGTCATCCGCGGCATCTTGCCGGCCGAAGAACACAAGGTGTCGGATGCGGCGCGCCAGGTGCGCCAGGGCAGCCTGGCGGCGCTGGTGCCCGGCCAGTTCAATATCGTGATGGGCTACGCGCTGGCGCGCTCGCTCGGCATCGGCATCGGCGACAAGGTCACCATGCTGCTGGCGCAGGCCCAGACCACGCCGGCCGGCATGCTGCCGCGCACGCGCACCTTCACCCTGGTCGGCATTTTCGAGGCCGGCCATTACGAATATGACGCCAGCTTCGCCTTCGTGCACCTGGAAGACGCGCAGAAGATGGAGCGGCTCGACGCGCCATCGGGCCTGCGCCTGCGCATCGCCGACATGCACGCCGCGCCCGCCGTGGCGCAAGAACTCAAGGCCAGCATGGCGGGCCCCTTGCGCATCCGCGACTGGTCGGAGCAGAATGCCACCTGGTTCGCCGCCGTGCAGACCGAGAAAAAGATGATGTTCGTCGTGCTGACCCTGATCATCGCGGTGGCCGCCTTCAACCTGATCGCCACCCTGGTGATGACGGTGACCGAGAAGCAGGCCGACATTGCGATTTTGCGCACGCTCGGTTCCTCGCCTCGCTCGATCATGAAGATCTTCATGATCCAGGGCGCGCTGGTGGGCATGCTGGGCACCCTGGCCGGCGTTGGCCTGGGCGTGCTGGTCGCGCTGAACATCGATGTCATCGTCCCGTTTATTGAACGTCTATTAGGAGTACAGTTTTTGCCCAAGGATATCTACCTGATCAGCGCCTTGCCATCCGACCTGCGCTGGCCCGACGTGGCCAGGATCGGCGGCGTGGCCGTGCTGCTGGCGTTCGTCGCCACGCTCTACCCGAGCTACACCGCCTCGCGCGTGAAACCTGCGGAGGCGCTGCGCTATGAGTAATGTGAACAACGCCGGCGCCATCCCGGTCCTGGCGTGCCGGGGATTGGGCAAGACCTTCACCCAGGGCGCCTATTCGGTGCCGGTGCTGGCCAATGTGGACTTCAGCATCTATCGCGGCGAACGCGTGGCGATCGTGGGCGCTTCCGGCTCCGGCAAGTCGACCCTGCTGCATTTGCTGGGCGGGCTCGATACGCCGACCACCGGTTCGGTGACCTTGCTGGGCAAGGACTTCGCCAGTTTGTCGGAAACCGCGCGCGGCGACCTGCGCAACGAGGCGCTCGGCTTCGTGTACCAGTTCCACCATTTGCTGCCGGAGTTTTCGGCGCTCGACAACGTCGCCATGCCGCTCTTGATCCGCCGCGAAAAGCGCGCGCTTGCCGTCGACAAGGCGCGCGCCGTGCTCGAACGCGTGGGCCTGGCCAAGCGCGTGGTGCACGTGCCGGGCGAGTTGTCCGGCGGCGAACGCCAGCGCGTGGCCCTGGCGCGCGCGCTGGTCACCCAGCCTGGCTGCGTGCTGGCCGACGAACCGACCGGTAACCTCGATCACGCCACCGCGCAGCAGATTTTCGACCTGATGCTCGAACTGTCCAAGACCCTGGGCACCGCGTTCGTCATCGTTACCCACGATATCGAACTGGCGCGCCGCTGCGACCGCGTGCTGCGCCTGACCGAACACGGACTGCAACCGGCCGAACTGTGACGATGTGGATCGACACCCACTGCCATCTGGATGCCCACGAATTCGGCGCCGAATCGCTGGAGGTGGCGCGCCGCGCCGGTGACGCGGGCGTGGCGATGATCGTCATTCCGGCGGTCGAACGCGGCAATTTCGACACCGTGCGCCAGATGGCCGCCAGCGCGCCGAACGCCAGCTACGCGCTCGGCATCCACCCGATCTATGTGCCCAAGGCCAGCGAGGACGACCTGGTGGCCTTGCGTGCGGCGGTGGAGTTGGCGGTGGGTGACCCGAATTTTGTCGCCATCGGCGAGATCGGGCTCGATTTTTTCATTCCGATGCTGTGCGAACCGGCCATGCGTGACAAACAGGAGCATTTTTTTCGCGAGCAGTTGCGCATCGCGCGCGACGTCGGCCTGCCGGTGCTGATGCACGTGCGCCGCTCGCAGGACCAGGTGCTCAAGCACGTGCGCCAGGTTCGCCCGGCGGGCGGCATCGCGCATGCGTTCAACGGCAGCTTCCAGCAGGCGCAGGTCTACATCGACCTGGGTTTCAAACTGGGCTTCGGCGGCGCCATGACTTTTACGCGCGCCTTGCAGATCCGGCGCCTGGCGGCGACCTTGCCGCTGGAGGCCATCGTGCTCGAAACCGATGCGCCGGATATTTCACCGGCCTGGATTCACCCGGGCCGCAACAGCCCCGAGCAACTGCCGGCCATCGGCGCGGTGCTGGCCGAACTGCGCGCCCTGTCGGTCGACGAGGTGCGCGCGGCTACCTGCGCCAACGCGCGGGCCGCGCTGCCACGCCTGCCGCTGGGGTAGCGGGCCGTCAGATACCCTGGCCGCCCGACACTTCAATGCGCTGGGCGTTCACCCAGCGGTTATTCTCCGACAGCAGGCTGGCGATCATCGGCCCGATATCGTCCGGCAGGCCAACCCGGCCCAGCGCGGTCATCGCGGCGAAGCTCTGGTTGATGTCAGGATTGTCGCGCACCACGCCGCCGCCGAAATCGGTCTCGATCGCGCCCGGCGCCACCGTGTTGACGGCGATGCCGCGGCTGCCCAATTCCTTCGCCATGTAGCGGCTCAATGTCTCGACTGCCGCCTTGACCGCCGCGTAGGCCGCGTAGCCCGGATAGGTCAGGCGCGTCAGGCCCGTCGACAGATTGACGATGCGCCCGCCGTCGGCGATCAGCGGCAGCAGCGCTTGCGTCAGGAAGTACACGCCCTTGAAATGCACGTCCACCAGGCGGTCGAACTGCGCTTCGGTGGTCTCTTCGATCAGCGCAAAGTCGCCATGGCCGGCGTTGTTGACCAGGTGGTCGAAGCTGTCGCGCTGCCAGGTCGCGCGCAGGGCCGTGCGCAGTTGCTCGGCGAAGGCTGCAAAGCCGTTGATGCTGCCCATGTCGAGCTGGAAGGCGACGGCCGTGCGGCCCATCGCCGCGATCTCGGCTACCACGGCGTGCGCTTCATCCGCGCGCGACTGATAAGTGATGATCACGTCACTGCCGCCCCGGGCAATGCTCAATGCGGTGTTGCGTCCGAGCCCGCGGCTCGCACCCGTGACGATGGCAATCTTGGTCATGCTGAACTCCTGTTATGTGGGGGAAGTTCATGATAGGGCGCAGGCTGTGCGCTGGCGTAGCCCGAACCTCGCGCTTGTTTGCCTGATCCTCCACATGCCGGCGGCGGCGCTCGTGAATCGGATACGATTGCGGCATGACCGACACCTTGCTCAATATAGTCCGCCGCCATGTGGAGGCGCATGCCGATGCCGACGGCCTGGCGCAAACGCCCATCGCCGGCCTGACCACGATCCGCTCGAAGCAAGCCACCGGCCTTCAGCACGGGATCGCCCGGCCGCTGGTCTGCCTGGTGCTCGAAGGGGCCAAGCAGGTTGCCATCGGCGCGACCTGCGTCACTTACCGGCCGGGTGACTCGCTCCTCATTACCGCCGATGTGCCGACCGTCAGCCAGATCACGGAGGCGCCGTATATGTCGCTGGTGCTCGACCTGGACCCGGCGGTGCTGGCCGAACTGAGCGCGCAGATCGGCACTTTGCCGGCCGGCGGCGGGCCGGCCGGATCGACCGATGCCGAGGTGGCCGATACGGCGCTGCGGCTGATGCGCCTTCTCGACCGGCCGGCCTCGGTGCCGGTGCTGCACGCGCAGCTGGTACGCGAACTCCATTACTGGCTGCTGACCGGACGCCACGGCGCGGCGATCCGCCGGCTCGGTGGCCCGGATGGACATGCCCGGCGGGTCGCGCGGGCGGTGGCGCTGCTGCGGGCCGAATACGACCGGCCATTGCCGGTCGAGCGGCTGGCGGCGGCGGCCGGGATGAGTGCTTCATCGTTCCACCATCACTTCCGCGTCGCGACCTCGCTCTCGCCGCTGCAATTCCAGAAGCATCTGCGGCTGATCGAGGCGCGCCGCTTGATGATGTCCGACGGCGTCTCGGCCAGCAGTGCGGCGTTCGCGGTCGGTTACGAGAGCGTGTCGCAGTTCACGCGCGAATATGGGCGCATGTTCGGTTTACCGCCGATGAAGGATGCAAGCAGCCAGGCGGACCGGATTGACGCGCCGGGATAGGCAAAGCCGTGCTATGCTAATAGATTATCAATGTTGCAATCGTGTTTCTTTCACAATGTCGCCTGACTTATCCAACAAGGAACCATCATGAGAAAACCCGCATTATGGAAGTGGGGTACCTGCCTGCTGTTGGCTGTGTGCGTGGGCGCAGGCGCGGCGGACAACGAGCAGGCGATCGAACTGCGCGCCGCGAGCGGCGCCATCGCCGGCACCTTGTCGCTGCCCAGAGCCGCCGGACCGGCGCCGGTCGCGCTGATCATCGCAGGCTCGGGCCCGACCGACCGTGATGGCAATCCCCCCGGCATGAAAAATGACAGCCTGCGCCTGCTGGCGCAAGGGTTGGCCGACGCCGGCGTGGCCAGCGTGCGCTTCGACAAGCGTGGCGTTGGCGCCAGCTTGGCGGCCGGCGCCAAAGAGGCGGATCTGCGCTTCGAGACGTATATCGACGACGCCACGGCGTGGATGGCGATGCTCAAGGCCGACAAGCGCTTTTCGCACGTGAGCGTGATCGGTCATAGCGAGGGCGCCCTGATTGGCATGCTGGCGGCCAAAGCCGGCAATGCGAAGGCGTATGTCTCGATTGCCGGCGTGGCGCGCGGCGCTTCCACCGCCCTGCGCGAGCAGCTGGCGACGGCGTTGCCAGCGCCGCTGGCCAAGGAAAGCGAGCGTATCCTGGCGGAGTTGGAGGCCGGACGCACGGTCGCCAATGTGCCGCCGGAACTGGCCGTGCTGTATCGTCCCAGCGTGCAGCCGTACCTGATATCGTGGTTCAGGTACGTCCCTTCGAGCGAGATCAAGAGCCTCAAGATGCCGGTTTTGCTGGTCCAGGGCAGCACCGATCTGCAGGTGCCGCCCGGCGAGGCCGAATTGCTGCGCAAGGCCAGACCGGATGCGCAACTGGTGATGGTGCAGGGCATGAATCACGTCCTGAAAGAAGCGCCGCCGGATAAGGCGCGCCAGACCGACACCTACATCAACCCCAAATATCCATTGGCGCCAACGTTGGTGCCCGCCGTTGCCGGCTTTCTGAACAAGGTCGCCAAAGACTGATACGCGCCAAGGTCCGACGCTGCATCCGCTGGCATGCTGGGGGTTTTGTCCAAGCCACCAGCGAGCCATGCGCGTTGCCATCCTCGGATTTGCCTGTGGTGCCGCCGTGCTGCAAGTGCAGGCGCAACTGCCATCGTCATCAACCATCGCGGCCTTCGCAGTTGTCGCGTTCCTGCTTTGCTTCCTGCGCGGTGTTCCCAGGGTGGCCATGGCCGGCGCGCTTGCCGGTTTCTGCTGGGCGGCCTTGCTCGCGCAGTTGGCGCTGGCGCCCGAACTGGCCAGGGCCGACGAGGGGCGCGACATCACCGTGGTCGGCACCATCGACAGTCTGCCGTACCGCTTCGGGCAGGGGGTGCGTTTCAACTTCAAGGTCGAACGCGTGCTTGGCGAAGCGGTGGCGGTGCCGCCGCGCGTGTCGCTGTCGTGGTATGCAGGCTATGGCGAGGCGCTGCGACCGGTGCCAGACGTGCAGCCCGGCGAGCGCTGGCAACTCGTCGTGCGCCTGCAACGCCCGCACGGCAACGCCAATCCGCACGGTTTCGATTACGAAGCGTGGCTGCTGGAGCAGGGCGTGCGCGCCACCGGTTACGTTCGCGCGGAAGGCGACAGGAACCGTCGTCTCGACAGCTTTGTATTCGGATTTTCCAACGTGGTCGAACATTGCCGCGCCACGCTGCGCGAACGCATTCTGCGCGCGCTGCCGGGCAAGCAATATGCGGGCGTGATCGTGGCGCTGGTGGTCGGCGACCAGCGATCGATCGGCCAGGCCGACTGGAATGTGTTCAATCGTACCGGCGTGGGACATTTGATTTCGATCTCCGGGCTGCACATTACAATGGTCTCCGGGCTGTTTGCCGCGCTCGCGTCGTTACTATGGCGTCGCTCATTCTTCACCGGCGCCCAGCTGTCGCTGTGGATGCCGGCCCCAAAAGTCGCCGCCCTGACCGGGGTCGTGGTGGCGCTGGGGTACGTGCTGCTGGCCGGCTTCGGCGTGCCGGCGCAGCGCACGCTGTACATGCTGGCGATGGTGGCCGCCGCGCTGTGGTTCGGGCGGCTCACGCAGGTCTCGCATGTGCTGTGCGTGGCGCTTGGCGTGGTCGTCCTGATTGACCCGTGGGCAATCGCCGCGCCCGGCTTCTGGCTCTCGTTCGGCGCGGTGGCGGCGATTTTGTTCGCCACCACCGGCCGCACCGCCGTCACCGGGCCGCGCTGGCGCGGCATGCTGCTGGTGGGTGCGCATACCCAGTACGTGGTCACGCTCGCGCTGGTGCCACTGACGATGCTGCTGTTCTCGCAGGTGTCGCTGGTCAGCCCCCTTGCCAATGCGCTGGCGATCCCGGTCGTCAGCTTTATCGTCACGCCGCTCGCGCTGGCCGGCAGCATGCTGCCGGCGCCACTATCGACCTTGCTGCTGAACGTGGCCCACTACGCCGTGCAGGCGCTGGCCTGGGTATTGAGCTGGTGCGCCGGGTCGCGCTTTGCGGTGTGGAGCGCGCCGACCCCGGAGCCTTGGCTGTTCGCGTTCGCCGCCATCGGCACCGTGTGGATGCTCGCTCCGCGCGGCTGGCCGCATCGCTGGACCGGGCTGGCCGCGTGGCTGCCGCTGCTGACCGCCCAGCCAGGCCATCCGCCGCCGGGCGAGGTCGCCGTGACCGCGTTCGATGTGGGGCAGGGCATGGCCCTGCTGATCGAAACCAGCGGGCACCGGCTGCTGTACGATACCGGTCCCGCATATACGCCCGAGTCGAACGGCGCGAACCGGGTGATCCTGCCATATTTGAAGGCGCGCGGCATCGGCTACCTCGATGGCGTCATCGTCAGCCACAGCGACATCGACCACGCCGGCGGCGCTCTGACACTGCTCGACGCGGTCGGCGTTGGCTGGGTGGCGTCATCGCTGTGGTACGACCATCCGATCGTCAAGGCCGCGCCGCATCACGTACGCTGCGCCGGCGGGCAGCAGTGGACATGGGATGGGGTGCGCTTCGAGATGCTGCATCCGACCATGGCAAGTTACGACGATCCCGGCCTGAAACCGAATGCGCGTGGCTGCGTGCTGAGGATCAGCGCCGGCGATCATGCGATCCTGCTGGCGGGCGATATCGAAGCGGCGCAGGAGGCGCAACTGGTGGCCGGCTCGGCGCCGCTGCTGCGCGCCGATGTTTTGCTGGCGCCGCATCACGGCAGCGGAACTTCATCGACCCCGCCTTTTCTTGCGGCCGTGCGGCCACGCCTGGTGCTGTTCCAGGTGGGCTACCGCAATCGCTATCGTCATCCCAAGAAAGAGGTGGTGGAGCGTTACGAAAAACTTGGTATCGAGCGCTTGCGCACCGATGAATCGGGGGCCATCATGCTCGATTCGGCCAATGCTTTCGCACCGGTCGCGTATCGCCGCGCTCATGCGCGTTATTGGTATGGTAATTAGTCAATCGCTTCGGCGAGAAAGGGCGTCAATGAATACGGTCGATCTGCAAGCCGACATCATTCCTGGCGAGGGCGCCGCGGGCTTTCAACTGGGAGTGCACATGACGCAGGCGCGCTCCATTTTTGCACGCGTTCTCCGGTGGGACAGTGCACGGGGGCCGTTGCGCGACGCGATTGCGCAATGCGATGGTTGGCTGATGGCGCCTGCGGCGTCAGCGCACGGCGAGCGCCAGGGGCCGACGTTCTATTATCGGCGCGGCGCGGTCGAACTGCATTTTACCGAGCAGGGGACGCTGGCGACAATTGCGGTCTTCAATGGCTATGCGGGCGCCCTGTTCGGAAAAATTCGCATCGGCGACGAACTGGCCAGCGTGACCCAGTTTTGCGACGTGTTCTTCGACGAAGACGAAGACATGCATTACCCGAAAGACAGCGCCATCGCGGGCCTGGCCTTCGGCGCTGAATTTGAACCTTTGGCACGGGCGTCATCGCAGCGGATTTTCGGCATGTATATCTTTGACGAGATGGCTCGCGGGGCATGACCCTTTTGCCGCACGCCGGTCATCCTGGATCGCGCACAAATTGCATGTCGTCGCTAAGCAGTGCTGTCAGGGGAAGTCCGAACATGGTCTTGAACGCGGCGCTAAGGTGAGCGGAGCTGGAAAAACCCGCTGCATGTGCCGCATGCGTGAGCGTCATACCGTCCATCACGCCCGACATTGTCGCTTGCAGCCGAGCCCATAACCGATAGCGACGCAACGAAACACCCGTCTGCGCCTTGAAAAGATGCTGAAGCCGGGAGGAAGACAGGCCCACCTGGCGCGCATGCTGCGCTGCGTTGGCCTCGTCGGATGGCGATGCCAGTAACGTGCCGGCTACCTTGCGGATGCGCGAATCGGTACATGGGGGCGACAGGGATAGCGCGTCAACGAGCCGCCCGCTTGTGGCACGCCAGCCTTCGGCGCTGCGATTCATCCCGGCCAAGAGGGCGATCAGCGCATCTTCGTCGTCAAGGTCGAAGCCAACCGTCCCGACCCGGCGACGGCAGCGTCCTTGCAGTGTTTTCAGGTCGTCGCTTAGCGCGTCGACATACAAGAAGGCGTACTGTCCCCCTGCCATTGCCAGCAAGTGCAACTGATTCGGTGCGATGAGCGCGGTCCTGCAGTGCGAGAAGCCGCGCCCGGGGTCCGCCGGATCGAGCGCAACGCCCAGCGGCCGATCGAGCCCGATTGCCAGTACTCCCACGGCGTTTCGGTGCGCAGCCAGGTGCATTGCCGGCCCAAGGTAAAGGGCGCGCGCGTTCCAACTCACCAGCAAAGAAGGCGCCAGCTGCCGGCAGCTCGTTTTTGAAAGCGCCGCGAGCGGGCCGTCGTTAGAATCGTTCACGTCGAGAACCCCACCAATCGAGGAAAATACAATGCAACGGTTTATCCCTGCCATGTTGACCGTCGCCGCACTCATTCACCTCATTCCTGTAACGGGCGTGCTGGGCGAATCTTCGCTCGCCCAGCTTTACGGCGTGCGGCTGCACGACCGCAACTTGCTCATCCTGATGCAGCATCGTGCAGTCATGTTCGGGCTAGTCGGATTGCTGCTTATCGCCGCGGCGCTCATTCCCGCATATCGGCCGCTTGCCTATTTCACGGGACTGGTCAGCGTAACATCGTTCCTGATACTTGCGTGGTCGGCGGGAGACTATAATTATTCGATAGGCCGGGTGGTCGGTGCCGACCTCCTCGCGGCGGCATGCCTGCTCATGGCGCTTGCAGTGGACTACTGGCCGACGCTTTTTCCGACCGCTTGACCTAAGCGCGTAGCGGCAGCATGATGTCGACCCGCAGCCCGCCACCTTCGCGGTTGCTGGCCCTGAGCGTGCCTTGATGGGCGTCGATGACCCGCTGCGCAATCGCCAGGCCGAGTCCACGTACGTCGACGTTGTTGCTGGTCGCGTTCGAGCGGAAGAACGGCTGGAAGATCGACGCCAGGTCCGCCTGCGCCACGCCCGGCCCGCGGTCGCACACCGACAAGCGCACCCCGTCGGCGTCGGCGCTGATGCCGATCTCGATCACGCCGCCCTCGCTACTATGCTTGATGGCGTTGCGGATCACGTTCTCGATGGCGCTCCACAGCAGGTCCGGCGCGCCGCGCACCGTCACAATCGCCTGCCCGGACAGGGCAATGCGGCGTGCGCACTGCTCGGCTTCGAAGCGCGCATCGGTCACGATGTCGTCGACCAGGTCCATGAACGCGATATCCTTGTAGCGCGGCAGCGCGCTCGCCACTTCCAGGCGCGACAAGGTCAGCAGCTCGCCGACCAGCTTATCCATGCGCACGCTCTCGCGCTCGATGCGCTCCAACGACGCCCCGATCTTGTCCGGCTGCTGGTGCGCCAGGCCGATGGCCGCCTGCAAGCGCGCCAGCGGCGAGTGCAATTCGTGCGAGACGTCGTGCAGCAGGCGGCGCTGACCGTCCATCAGGGTGCGCAACTGGCCGCTCATGCGGTCGAAATCGCGTCCCCAGGTCATTGACTTCATCGCCGCGCACCCCTTTGACTTCCGTAAAGCGGGGCGACAGGTCGCCGCCGGCGGCCGCTTCGAACGCGCCGCGCAAGGCCCGGATCGGGCGCGAAAAATACCATGCCAGCAGGGCCGCGAAGAGCAGGCTGGCCAGGGTCGCGCCGGCGATGGTGATATACGGTAGCAGTTGGCGGTGTGGCGGCGGCCGGCGCTGCTCGCCCGGCGCTCCGGGACGCGGGCCCGGGCCGACGCCGTCCAGCGGCACCTGGCGCGGCCCCAGACCGACGCCGCCCGGCCCGCGCTGGTCGAGCCAGCGCACAAACACCAGGAAGCCTTACGTGGCCGCGCTGACAGTAGGGGTTTCCCTCTAAACCTGTACGGCCGGCCGGGAAATCGCCTTACAATCGAAAAATGACGACACCGATCCTCCATTTTTCACACGGTAACAGCTTCCCGGCCGGTAGCTACACCAAGTTCTTCGACCAGTTGCGCACGGACTTCGATATCCGCGCGGTCGACATGTACGGCCACGATCCGGCCTATCCGGTCAGCGACGGCTGGCCCAAGCTGGTCGAGCACCTGATCGCCACGCTCGAGAGCTACGGCGAGCCGTCCATCCTGGTCGGTCACTCGCTGGGCGGGATGCTGAGCATGATGGCGGCGCGCAAGCGGCCCGACCTGGTGCGCTGCGTGGTGATGCTCGATTCGCCGGTGGTGGCGGGCTGGCGCGCCATGCTGTGGCGCGTGGTGAAGTCGAAGCAAAGCTGGAGCGATTACCTGTCGCCGGCGCGCCTGTCGCGGCGCCGCCGCACCGTGTGGCCGAGCGTGCAGGCGGCCTACGACCATTTCATTTCCAAGCCGGTGTTCGCCAGCTGGGCGCCCGGCGTGCTGCACGACTACCTGGAACACGGCCTGGAACCGCACCCGGACGGCGTGCAGCTGCGCTTTTCGCGCGAGGTGGAGACCGAGATTTACCGTGGCCTGCCGCACCACCTGGGCAGCGTGATGGACAAGGCCTACCCGGTGCCGATCGGCTTCATCGCCGGCACCGAATCGGTGGAGCTGCGCCAGGCCGGCCTGGACGCCACGCGCAAGCTGGTGGGCGACAATTTTGCCGAGATCCCCGGCGGCGGCCATCTGTTCCCGATGGAGTCGCCCGAGCTGGCGGGGCGCCTGACGCGCGAGATGATCGCCAGATTGCTCGCGCAGCGCCAGGTTTGACGATTCCCCGGCGCGACCAACGGCGCGCCGGGAGGACCGCATCAGCCGCGCGGATAGGGTGGAATCGGTACGGCCTGCTCCGCGTCGGCCCCGGGCGCTGTATCCGGCAAGCCGGCGCTGGCGATCAGTCCACGCAGAAACACCAGGATCAAGCGTCCCGACGGATCGGGCCGTCCCCCCACTCTTTGCAGCGCCAGGCCATGCGTCAGCGCCATGAAGGCCCCCGCGAGCTCCTCCGGTTCGGCTGGCGGCGTGCGTCCGAGCACGGCGAATAATCTGCCGACCACGCGGCCAAGCCCGGCCCGGTGCGCATCCCACACCGTCTGGTACTCAAGCGCGAACGTCGGGCTGCGATTGGCGTGCAGCTGCAGTTCGATCGACAGCATGCACCATTCGGCATCGTTGTTGAGCGTGGCAGCCCAAGACTCCAGCTCGCTCAAAATCTGTTCCGGCGCACGTCCGTCACTGTCGATGACTTTGGACAGTTGCGCGGCTTCGGCCTCCATATGCCCCCGCAGCAACTCCAAAAGAACCTCCTCCTTGCTGGCAAAGTTCGAGTAGAAGGCTCCCTGCGAATACCCCGCCCCGTCGGCGATATCGCGGATCGACGTGCCTCCATAGCCGGTCGTGACAAACAGCTGGCGCGCGGTGTCGATCATGCGCGCGCGCGTCTGGGCCTGGCTTTCCTCGCGGGACAAGCGCTTTCGTGGTGTGGTTGGACTCATACCCATAAAGATATCATATGAACTCTGGATACGGTCTGAAATATTGCTTGACATGCCTGGATGCCTCGCGCACACTAAATATCACTTGAACTTTGAAACTCATCTGATATGAACGCAAACATCCAACTGAGGTCCGCCTTCGTCACCGGTGCGACTGGCCTGCTCGGCAACAACCTGGTGCGCGAGCTGATCGGGCGCGGCGTTTCCGTCAAGGCGCTGGTTCGCTCTCTGGAGAAGGGCCGGCGACAATTCGGGGAACTGGAAGGCATCGAACTGGTGGTGGGCGACATGGCGGACGTGTCCGCCTTCGCCGACAAGCTACGAGGATGCGATGTCGTGTTTCACACGGCGGCCTTCTTCCGGGACAACTACAAGGGCGGCAGCCACTGGCAGGAACTCAAGCGCATCAATGTCGACGGGACCCGCTCGCTCATCGAACACGCTTACGACGGCGGCGCCCGGCGTTTTGTCCAAACCTCATCGATTGCCGTGCTCAATGGCGAACCGGGCGCGCCCATCGACGAATCCTGCTTGCGCGAGCTGGACGATGCGGACGACTACTACCGCAGCAAGATATTGGCCGATCAAGCCGTGCTGCACTTTCTGGAAAGCCACCCTGAGATGCATGCCAGCCTGGTTCTGCCCGGGTGGATGTGGGGACCGGCGGACATCGGTCCCACCTCGTCGGGACAATTTGTCAACGATGTGGTGCTCGGCAAATTGCCGGGGCTGGTGCCAGGCAGTTTTTCCGTGGTCGACGCGCGCGACGTGGCGCAGGCGCACATCGCGGCGGCGCTGCACGGGCAACGCGGCGGACGCTACCTGGCGGCGGGCCGCCACATGACAATGCGGCAACTGGTGCCTATGCTGGGCAAGATCGCCGGCGTCAAGACGCCGGCGCGCGATCTGCCTTTACCCCTCTTGTACGCCTTGGCGGCGGTGCAGGAACTCTACGCGCGCATCACCGGCAAGCCTGTTCTGCTCAGCCTGGCCACGGTGCGCCTGATGGTCAAGGAAGCCGGACGCAGCCACTTCAACCACGCCAAGAGCGAGCGCGAACTCGCACTGAAGTTCAGGCCGCTTGAACAAACCATGGCGGATACCGTCGGGTGGTATCGCAGCCATGGCTGGTTTTGACGCAACGTTTCCCGCGCGGCGGCCCGCCGACTGTCGCTGGCAGGGACTTTTCGCGTAAAATCGCGGGAAAATCCCTATTCTCTCTTCTGGAACGACACGTATGAGCATTAAATCCGATAAATGGATCCGCAAGATGGCGGCCAAAACGGGCATGATCGAGCCTTTCGAACCGGGCCAGGTCAAGGAGCGCGATGGTCAGAGAATCGTTTCATACGGTACCTCGAGCTACGGCTACGATATCCGCTGCGCCGACGAATTCAAGCTGTTCACCAATATTAATACCACCATCGTCGACCCGAAGAATTTTGACGAAAACAATTTCGTCGATGTGTCGGGCAAGGGCTTCTGCATCATTCCGCCCAATTCCTTCGCGCTGGCGCGCACCGTGGAATACTTCCGCATTCCGCGCAATGTGCTGACCATTTGCCTGGGCAAGTCGACCTACGCGCGCTGCGGCATCATCGTCAACGTGACCCCGTTCGAGCCGGAATGGGAAGGGTTCGTGACGCTGGAGTTTTCCAACACCACGCCGCTGCCGGCCAAGATCTACGCCAACGAAGGCGTGGCGCAGGTGCTGTTCTTCGAATCGGACGAAGTGTGCGACGTGTCGTACAAGGATCGCGGCGGCAAGTACCAGGGCCAGGTCGGGGTGACCTTGCCGAAGGCCTGAGCATCGCCCTCGCGTCCGCGCGCATGAAAAAAGGAACCCGAGGGTTCCTTTTTTGTTGTGCCCGGGAGGCGCTGGCGCCTCCCGGCGGTGCCGCTTACTGGCGCACGCAGTCCACGAAGTAGCCGCGCTTGCCGTCCACTTCGCGCTTGACCAGGCCGTGCACGTCGGTCTCGAAGCCGGGGAAGCGCTCGTTAAAGTCGCGTGCGAAGCGCAGGTAGTCGACGATGGTCTTGTTGAAGCGCTCGCCCGGGATCAAGAGCGGAATGCCCGGCGGGTAAGGCGTGAGCAGAATCGCCGTGATGCGGCCTTCCAGCTCCTCGATCGCCACGCGGTCGATTTCGCGGTGCGCCATCTTGGCAAAGGCGTCGGACGGCTTCATTGCCGGGATCATGTCCGACAAATACATCTCGGTGGTCAGGCGCGCCACGTCGTAGGTCTTGTAGAAGTCGTGGATCTGCTGGCACAGGTCGCGCAGGCCCATCGCTTCGTAGCGCGGGTTGGCCGCCGCAAACTCCGGCAGGATGCGCCACATCGGCTGGTTCTTGTCGTAGTCGTCCTTGAACTGCTGCAGCGCCGTGACCAGGGTGTTCCAGCGGCCCTTGGTGATCCCGATCGTAAACATGATGAAGAACGAGTACAGCCCGCACTTCTCGATGATCACGCCGTGTTCGGCCAGGTACTTGGTGACGATCGAGGCCGGAATGCCGGACTCGCCGAACACGCCGTCGAGCGACAGGCCGGGGGTGACCACGGTGGCCTTGATCGGGTCGAGCATGTTGAAGCCGGGGGCGAGGTTGCCGAAACCGTGCCAGTCGTCCTCGGCGCGGATCATCCAGTCGTCCTGGGTGCCGATGCCTTCTTCCGAGAAGGTGTCCGGACCCCACACCTGGAACCACCAGTCGTTGCCGAATTCGGCGTCGACTTTTTTCATGGCGCGGCGGAAGTCGAGCGCTTCGAAAATCGACTCTTCCACCAGCGCGGTGCCGCCCGGCGCTTCCATCATGGCTGCGGCCACGTCGCACGAGGCGATGATCGAATACTGCGGCGAGGTCGAGGTGTGCATCAGGTAGGCTTCGTTGAAGGCATCCTGGTCCAGCTTGACCGTCTCCGACTCGCGCACCAGCACTTGCGAGGCCTGCGACAGACCGGCGAGCAGCTTGTGGGTCGACTGGGTCGAGAAGATCATCGATTCCTTGGCGCGCGGACGGTCCTTGCCGATCGCGTGCATGTTCTTGTAGAAGTCGTGGAAGGTCGCATGCGGCAGCCACGCTTCATCGAAGTGCAGGGTGTCGATCTTACCGTCCAACATTTCGCGCAGCGTTTCGACGTTGTACACCACGCCGTCGTAGGTCGACTGGGTAATGGTCAGGATGCGCGGCTTCTTGTTGACGGCCTGGCGTGCGAACGGATTGGCTTCGATCTTGCGGGCGATCGATTCGGGCGTGAATTCTTCGAGCGGAATCGGGCCGATGATGCCGAGGTGGTTCCGGGTCGGCATCAGGAACACGGGAATCGCGCCGCACATGATGATCGAATGCAGGATCGACTTGTGGCAGTTGCGGTCCACCACGACGATGTCGCCCGGTGCGACGGTCGAGTGCCACACCATCTTGTTCGAGGTCGAGGTGCCGTTGGTGACAAAGTAGCAGTGGTCGGCGTTGAAGATGCGCGCCGCGTTGCGTTCGGACTTGGCGACCGGGCCGGTGTGGTCGAGCAGCTGGCCGAGTTCTTCGACGGCGTTGCAGACGTCGGCGCGCAGCATGTTCTCGCCAAAGAACTGGTGGAACATCTGGCCGATCGGCGACTTCAGGAAGGCCACGCCGCCCGAGTGGCCGGGGCAGTGCCAGGAGTACGAACCGTCGTTGGCGTAGTTGACCAGCGCGCGGAAGAACGGCGGCGCCAGGCCGTCGAGGTAGGACTTGGCTTCGCGGATGATGTGGCGCGCCACGAATTCGGGCGTGTCTTCGAACATGTGGATGAAGCCGTGCAGTTCGCGCAGGATGTCGTTCGGGATGTGGCGCGAGGTGCGCGTTTCGCCGTAGATGTAGATCGGGATGTCCGAGTTCTTGTGGCGGATTTCCTTCACAAACGCGCGCAGCGCGATCAGGGCCGAATCGGTGTCTTCGATCGAGCCGGTGCCGAATTCCTCGTCATCGATCGACAGCACAAAGGCCGAGGCGCGCGACTGCTGCTGGGCGAACTGCGACAGGTCGCCGTAGCTGGTCACGCCAAGCACCTCCATGCCCTCTTTTTCCATCGCCTCGGCGAGCGCGCGGATACCGAGCCCGGAGGTGTTCTCGGAACGAAAATCCTCGTCGATAATGACGATTGGGAAACGAAATTTCATGGACAGCTCCAAAGCGAAGCGCCGTGAGGATGTCCACGCCTGTGCGGGACGCCTCTCACGGCACCGGTCAAAAAAAGAAGAAGCGGATTTTCGCAGAAATGGCGGCAATCCGGTGAAAAACTTTTGCTAGATTAACTACAAGCGGGCCGTAGTGTCGCACACTATGCCCGCCACCGTGAAAGCGTACCGGATCAGTGGTGCGCGAGCGCGCCCGCGCCCATCAGCGCGCCGATCGGATCGACGTGCAGCCAGGCGAACACGCCGAGCAAAATGCCGACCGCGGCGACCGCGTAGGCGCCGATCATCAGCCATTTTTTACGCGTCAGCAGGGTGATCGCCGCCAGCGATATGGCGATCTGTTCGGCCGTGGTGGCCAGCGCCCACTGGTGATGCTGGTGCATCTTGGTGTCGGACTGGTGGTTCCAGTCGTCGGCCTTGGCGTCGAGCGCTTCGGCTTCCTTGCGGATGTCGTCTTTCTCCGCCTTGTAGCGCAGCACGTCGGCCTTGTATTTTTCCGGCTCGACCCCGGGCAGCACCATCGCCAGTTCGGCCAGGTTCTGCTTGTTCGACTTGGCCTGGTAGTAGTTCCAGCTGTTGGCGGCCTTGGTCTTTTCGATGGCGGCGTTGTTCTTGTACAGGGCCGCGTCGTTCTGGGTGGCGCCGCCCTGGTAGCCGAACATGGCGCCGACCGTGGCCAGCACCGCCGTCATGACGGCGATATTGTTCGAAAATGGATCGTTGTTGTGGGCCGCGTGTTCGACCGCATGGTCATGCGGTCCATGTACGTGAAAACCGTGTCCTGACATGTATTCAGCTCGCTTTTTTGGTGTAGGTGACGAAGGCGTAGTCGAAGCCGTTGGCATCGGAGTGGTGCGCCTCGCGCGCGCTCTCGGACCATGCGGGGGCATCGAGCGGCGGGAAAAACGCGTCGCAGGCGAAGGTGTGCGCGATCTCGGTGACGATCACGCACTGCGCCAGCGCCAGGGTTTGCGCGTAAATCTGCGCGCCGCCGATCACAAAGGCCGGCGCCCCGCCCGCCAGCGCAATCGCATGCGGCACCGACAGGGCGCGTTCGACGCCGTCGCGCTGCCAGTCCACATCGGTGGTGACGACGATGTTGCGGCGGTTCGGCAGCGGACGCCCGATCGAGTCGAACGTCTTGCGACCCATGATGATGGGGTGGCCCGTGGTCAGGCGCTTGAAGTGCGCCAGGTCTTCCGGCAGGCGCCAGGGCAGGGTGTTGTCAATGCCGATGCCGCGCATGGCATCCATGGCGACGATGAGAGTCAGTGTGCTCATAAAGCCTTAGTGTTTCGAAACAAATCGGAAGGTCGCCATTATGGTCCAAATCGGCGGCTTCGCAAGATGCCGATCCCCACTACAGTGTGTCAGGATTGTGAATTTTTTGTTTTGGATGGAACCAAATGTCACACATTCTCATCATTGTGTTGCCTGTATATCCTTAATTCCAAAGGGGAAATTGACTAAGTAAAAACTAAGTGTTGGGATAAAACGTCAAATCATAATTTCTGCGTGGCAACTTCGTCGTTTGCTGTATCGTCTTTCAACGCCCGCAGTAACGCACGTGGAATGAGCAGGTTTTCTTATCGATATGAAAAGAAACCTCACCAGAGCCGGCCGAGCTTGCCCTACGTCTTGGAGACCCGATGAAGCACCCACTCAGTAACAGCAGCAGCGCAGGTCCGCGCGCCACCCTGGCCTTGGCGGACGGCACGCTGTTCGAAGGCCGCGCCATCGGCGCCGCCGGCCAGGCCAGCGGCGAAGTTGTGTTCAACACCGCCATGACCGGCTATCAGGAAGTGCTGACCGATCCGAGCTACACGCGCCAGATCGTCACGCTGACCTATCCGCACATCGGCAACACCGGCATCAACAGCGAAGACGGCGAGTCCGCGCGGGTGCAGGCCGCGGGCCTGGTCATCCGCGACCTGCCTTTGCTGGCGTCGAACTTTCGCTCCACCCAAAGCCTGTCGGATTACCTGGTGCGGCAGGGCGTGGTGGCGATTGCCGATATCGACACCCGCAAGCTTACGCGCCTGCTGCGCGAAAAAGGGGCGCAGAACGGCGCCATCGTCGTCGACGCCGCACCGGGCCAGGCGCTGGCGCTGGCGCGCGCCTTTCCCGGCCTCGATGGCATGGACCTGGCGCGCGTGGTCTCGACAGCGGCGCCTTACGAATGGACTGAAGGCCCGTGGAGGCTCGGCGCCGGTTTCGCGCCGCAACCAGGCCCGCACCTGCACGTGGTGGCCTACGACTACGGCGTGAAAACCAATATCCTGCGCATGCTGGCCGGGCGCGGCTGCCGCGTCACCGTGCTGCCCGCGCAAGCGAGCGCGCAGGACGCGCTGGCGCTGGGGCCGGACGGGATCTTTTTGTCGAACGGCCCGGGTGACCCGCAGGCCTGCGACTACGCCATCGAAGCGGCGCGCACCCTGATCGACAGCGGCACGCCGGTGTTCGGCATCTGCCTCGGTCACCAGATCATGGCGCTGGCCTCGGGCGCGCGCACGGTCAAGATGAAATTCGGCCACCGCGGCGCCAATCATCCGGTTCAGGACCTCGATACTGGAAAGGTTTCTATCACCTCCCAGAACCACGGCTTCGCGGTCGATACCGCCACCTTGCCGGCCAATTGCCGGGTTACCCACGTGTCGCTGTTCGACGGCACCTTACAGGGCTTCGAGCGGCTCGACAAGCCCGCTTTCTGCTTCCAGGGCCACCCCGAAGCTTCCCCGGGTCCGCACGACCTGGCCGTGCTGTTCGACCGTTTTGTCACCCTGATGGAAAGTAGCAAACATGCCTAAGCGCGCAGATATCCGCAGCATCCTGATTATTGGCGCCGGCCCGATCGTGATCGGCCAGGCGTGCGAGTTCGATTATTCCGGCGCCCAGGCCTGCAAGGCGCTGCGCGAGGAGGGCTACAAGGTCATCCTCGTCAACAGCAACCCGGCCACCATCATGACCGACCCCGAGATGGCCGACGTCACCTACATCGAGCCGATCGACTGGGAAGTGCTGGCGCGTATTATCGCCAAAGAGCGTCCCGACGCGATTTTGCCGACCATGGGCGGGCAGACCGCCCTCAATTGCGCGCTCGACCTGCACCGCCACGGCGTGCTGGCCGACTTCGGCGTGGAGCTGATCGGCGCCACGCCCGACGCGATCGACAAGGCCGAGGACCGCGCCAGGTTCAAGGCCGCCATGACCAGCATTGGCCTGGCGTCGGCCCGGTCGGGCGTGGCGCACAGCATGGCCGAAGCCTGGGAAGCGCAAGCGGCGCTCGGTTTTCCGGTCGTGATCCGGCCGTCGTTCACCATGGGCGGCAGCGGCGGCGGCATCGCTTACGACGCCGCCCAGTTCCACACCATCTGCCAGCGCGGGCTGGAACTGTCGCCCACCAAGGAGCTGCTGATCGAAGAGTCCCTGCTCGGGTGGAAAGAGTTCGAGATGGAAGTCGTGCGCGACCGGCTTGACAACTGCATCATCGTCTGCTCGATCGAAAACCTGGACCCGATGGGCGTGCACACGGGCGATTCGATCACGGTGGCGCCGGCGCAGACCCTGACCGACAAGGAATACCAGATCATGCGCAACGCCTCGGTGGCGGTGCTGCGCGAAGTGGGCGTGGACACGGGCGGCTCGAACGTGCAGTTCGCGGTCAACCCGCACGACGGGCGCCTGATCGTCATCGAAATGAATCCGCGCGTCTCGCGTTCGTCGGCGCTGGCCAGCAAGGCCACCGGCTTCCCGATCGCGCGCGTGGCGGCCAAGCTGGCGGTCGGTTTTACGCTCGACGAACTGCGCAACGAAATCACCGGCGGCGCCATGCCATCCTCGTTCGAGCCGTCAATCGACTATGTGGTGACCAAGATCCCGCGCTTCGCCTTCGAAAAATTCCCCGGCGCCGACGAGCACCTGACCACCCAGATGAAGTCGGTCGGCGAAGTCATGGCGATCGGGCGCACCTTTCAGGAATCGTTCCAGAAGGCCCTGCGCGGGCTCGATATCGGCGTCGACGGCGTGCGCCGCGACGGCATGCAGACCGGGCGCGCCGTCATCGAAGAGCAATTGAGCAAACCGGGACCGGACCGCATCTGGTATGTGGGCGAAGCGTTCGCCCAGGGCTTCACCCAGGACGAGGTGCATGCCTGCAGCGCCATCGATCCGTGGTTCCTGGCGCAGATCGGCGACCTGGTCGAGATCGAACTGTGGATCGAACAGCAAACCCTGGCCGCGCTGGACAAGCCGGTCATGTATCGCCTCAAGCAGCAGGGCTTCGGCGACCGCCGCCTGGCCGCGCTGCTGGGCGCGAGCGAGCAGGCGGTGCGCGAGGCGCGCCACGCGCTCGGCGTGCGGCCCGTGTACAAACGGGTCGACACCTGCGCGGCCGAATTTGCGACCAGCACCGCCTACCTGTACTCGACCTACGACGAAGAATGCGAAGCGGCGCCTAGCGCGCGCAGCAAGATGATGGTGCTCGGCGGTGGCCCGAACCGCATCGGCCAGGGCATCGAATTCGACTACTGCTGCGTGCACGCGGCGATGGCCCTGCGCGAAGATGGCTACGAAACCATCATGGTCAACTGCAATCCCGAAACCGTCTCCACCGACTTCGACACCTCCGACCGCCTGTATTTCGAGCCGGTGACCTTGGAAGACGTACTGGAAATCGTCGCCCTCGAACAGCCGGCCGGCGTGATCGTGCAGTACGGCGGCCAGACGCCTTTGCGCCTGGCGCTGGCGCTGGAAGCGGCCGGCGTGCCGGTCATCGGCACCTCGCCCGACATGATCGACGCCGCCGAAGACCGCGAGCGCTTCCAGCAATTCCTGCAAAAGCTGGACCTGCGCCAGCCGCGCAACCGCAGCGCGCGCACCGAAGCTGAAGCGGTGCGCCTGGCCGGCGAGATCGGCTACCCGCTGGTGGTGCGCCCCTCGTATGTGCTGGGCGGACGCGCCATGGAAATCGTGCACGAGCAGGCCGACCTGGAACGCTACATGCGCGAAGCGGTCAAGGTATCGCACGATTCGCCGGTGCTGCTGGACCGTTTTTTGAACGACGCCATCGAGGTCGACGTCGATTGCATCTGCGACGGCGAGCGCACGCTCATCGGCGGCGTGATGGAGCATATCGAGCAGGCCGGCATTCACTCGGGCGACTCGGCCTGTTCGCTGCCGCCGCATTCGCTGAGCGAATCGACGGTGCGTGAAATCAAGCGCCAGACGGCGCTGATGGCCAGGGAGTTGAACGTGGTGGGCCTGATGAACGTGCAGTTCGCGGTCCAGCAGAGCCGGATCGATGGACGCGTGCACGATGTGGTGTACGTACTCGAAGTGAACCCGCGCGCCTCGCGCACCGTGCCGTTCGTGTCCAAGGCCACCGGCCTGCAGCTGGCAAAAATCGCCGCGCGCTGCATGGCCGGGCAGTCCCTGGAAAGCCAGGGCGTGCTCGATGAAGCGGTGGCGCCGTGCTTTTCCGTCAAGGAAGCGGTTTTCCCGTTTGCCAAATTCCCCGGCGTGGACACCATCCTCAGTCCCGAAATGAAATCGACCGGGGAAGTAATGGGCGTTGGCGCTACTTTTGGTGAAGCCTACCTCAAGGCCCAGCTGGGCGCCTCGGTCAAGGTGCCGCGCACCGGCCTGGTGTACCTGCGCGTCAAGCGCGGCGACCAGGCGCGCGCGGTCGCGCTGGCGCGCCAGCTGCTTGGCGCCGGCTTTACCCTGTGCGCCAGCCTGGTGACGGCAAGCGTGATCGAGGCCGCCGGCATGGCGGTCGAGGAGATCGACGAAACCGCCATCCTGGAGCGGCTGGCCGCGCGCCAGGTCGCCATGATGGTCCTGACGGTCGACGAAAAGCGCAGCGCCATCGTGGCATCGCGGCCGCTGCGGGTGGCCGCGCTGGCCGCCGGCACGGTGGTGTGCACCACCATCGCCGGCGCCGAATGCATGTTCGAAGCCACCCTGCACGCCGACAGCTACAGCCTGGCGTCTCTGCAGGAATTGCACGGCAAGCGGGGCGCAGCCATGGAGGCGCCAGCGCCGCATGCGCGCCCCTTGCCCGGCCCCGCCGACCTGGCGGCGGCGTCCATCGTCCTGCCCGAACGGCGCGCTCATTCGCGTGAAAGGACGGCCGGCGGCACGCCGCTCAAGCTGTTCATCCGCCAGCCGTTCACCGAATCGGACGCCGAGCAGCAGCGCCTGATCGGCGACATCATGGCGCTGATCGATGGCGCCAACGGCCTGCCGCATCCATTCGACTACCTCACCGGCACCCGCGCCGAAAGCGCGGACACCTTCAAGAAGTCGTTCGAGCGTGATTATCACCTGCCGTTCACGCCCAAGAACTTCCGCGACCACCGCCTGGGCCTGCTCGACCATGCCGATGCGGTGGTCAACATCCGGGTCGGCATGAGCGAGAGCAGCGCTTTCGAACTCGGTTACCACATCTTCAAAGGACGCTGCACGCCCGTGCTGTTCCTTGTGTGGAAGCACGCGCCGATCAAGACCACCCTGATCCGCGAGCTGCAGGACCTGTGCGACGTCACCTACCTCGAATTCGAGCATGTGGACGAACTGCGCAGGGGCATTCACGCATTTTTCGGCACCATCCGGCGCGGCACGAGCAACGCCACAATGAATAGTCAGAAGGAGTAAAACATGTTCGCCAACTTGAAAATCAGGACACTCGTCATTGGTGTCCTATGCTTCCTCATCGTGCTGATGGTCACCATCGGCGCCATGGGCATCTACAGCGGCCGCCATGCGGTCGGCCTGGTGCGCGACGTTACCGTCGAAGACCAGCGCAACACCACCGTGCAAACGTCCATCCGTCTTGAAATGGAACTCAATCGCAGCCAGATCCTGCAAGCGCTCCAGCATAATCCGGTGCTCTCGTGGGCGCAGCTGCACGACCATCCGCTGACGGTCCACTTCGACCAGATCGACGCGATCGCCGGCCGCACCACCAAGCGCTGGGAAGAATACATCGCCGCCATCAAGACGCCCGAAGAGAAACGCCTGGCCGAGGAGTGGTACGCCAAGAGCGACGGACTGGGCATCGAGAACGTGCGCGCCGCCGCCGCCTTCATCAAGGCCGAAAAGTGGGATGACGCCGAAACGGTCCTGATCAAGAAGATCAACCCGGGCTACCGCATCGGCGACGCCACCCTGGCCACCCTCAAGGAGCTGGCCGCCAAGCGCGTCAAGGCCGACGACGAGATGGTCAACGCCAGCCTGGAGCGCATCGCCTACGGCATGGTCGGCATCCTGCTGCTCGGCGTGGGACTGGGCGTCGCGGTCGGCTGGGCGCTGGTGCGCGCCATCTCGGCGCCGCTGCAGGAAGCCATGCGGATCGCCGTGCGCGTCGCCGACGGCGACCTGACCGGGCAAATTGCCTCGCACGGACGCAATGAAATCGGCGCCTTGCTCGGTGCGATGGACAAGATGAAATCGAACCTGGCGGAGATTGTCCTTGAGGTGCGCAACAGCACCGACACCATTTCGAGCGCCTCGAGCGAAATCGCGGCGGGGAACACCGACCTGTCGGACCGCACCAGCTCCCAGGCCAGTTCGCTCGAGCAGACCGCCGCGTCGATGGAAGAACTCACTTCCACCGTGCGCCAGAACGCCGACAATGCGCGCCAGGCCAATGTGCTTGCCATGTCGGCGTCGGAAGTAGCCACCAAGGGCGGCCTGGTGGTGGCGCAGGTGGTCGAGACCATGGGTTCGATCAACGCCTCGTCCAAAAAGATCGTCGACATCATCGCCGTCATCGACGGCATCGCCTTCCAGACCAACATCCTCGCGCTCAACGCGGCGGTGGAAGCGGCGCGCGCCGGCGAACAGGGACGCGGCTTCGCGGTCGTGGCATCCGAAGTGCGCAACCTGGCGCAGCGTTCGGCCGGCGCCGCCAAGGAAATCAAGCAGTTGATTGGCGACTCGGTCGATAAAGTCGACAGCGGCGCCAAGCTGGTCGACCAGGCCGGCCTGACGATGCAGGAAATCGTCACCAGCATCCACCGGGTCACCGACATCATGGGCGAAATCACCACCGCCAGCGCCGAGCAGACCGCCGGCATCGACCAGATCAACGAAGCGGTCGGGCAGATGGATTCGATCACCCAGCAAAACGTGGCCCTGGTCGAAGAAGCCGCGGCGGCGGCCGGCCTGCTGCAAGAGCAAGCCAGCACGCTCACGCAAGTGGTCAGCGTGTTCAAGCTCGATGGCGCGGCCGCGTCGATGGCCGCGGTGCGCCACGCGCCGCAGCGCAAGCTTGCCGCCGTGACGGCGCGCCCGGACGGCAAGCCGGCGCCTGCCGCGCGCAAGCTGGCGGCGCCCAAGCCCGCGCCGCACAAGCGCGCCGCCGCCACGGTCGCCGCATCGGACTGGGAAGAGTTCTGACGCGCGTGCGCGCACAACGATCGGGCAGGGCGCCGGTAGCGCGCCCGCCCGTTTTGTAACAAACTGTCATTGATCCATATCATTGCCGTTTTCCCGTTCGCTGCTGGCGAACAGGCGGCACATACCAAATGTTGGTTTAAGAAGACAAGCGACAAATCTTCGATGTAAGGCTTTATTTCTTTCAGGTATCGTGTTTTTCGACAGGCAGCGTGGGCTCCCAACCGCCACGCGCCGTGCCGAATGCATCTTACTGGGAGACTGTATGAAGCACCCGCTCAGCGGCTCGGGCACTCGCCCCGGCGCCATTCTCGCACTTGCCGATGGCACGCTATTTCACGGCAGCGCCGTCGGCGCGCCAGGCCGGACCAGCGGCGAAATCGTCTTCAACACCGCCATGACCGGGTACCAGGAAATCCTGACCGACCCCAGTTACGCGCGCCAGATCGTCACCCTGACCTATCCGCACATCGGCAACACCGGCGTCAACCCGCAGGACTGCGAATCGACGCGCGTGCATGCGGCGGGGCTGGTGATCCGCGACCTGGCGCTGCTGGCGTCGAACTTCAGGAGCGGCGCCAGCCTGTCCGATTACCTCGCTGCGCACGGCGTGATCGCGATCGCCGGCATCGACACCCGCAAACTGACACGCCTGCTGCGCGACGGAGGCGCCCAGAACGGCGCCATCGTCAGCGGCGACGACCCGCAGCCGGCGCTGGCACTGGCGCGCGCTTTCGGCGGCCTGGCCGGCGCCGACCTGGCGCGCCTGGTCACCACCCAAACAGTGTACGAGTGGGACCAGACGGTGTGGCGGATGGAAACCGGTTTCGGACGCCGGCAAGGGGCGCACCTGCACGTTGCCGCCTTCGACTTCGGGATCAAGTCGAACATCCTGCGCATGCTCGCCGAGCGCGGATGCAGGATCACCGTGCTGCCCGCGACGACGCCCGCGGCCGAGGTGCTGGCGCTCGCCCCGGACGGGATATTTTTGTCCAACGGCCCGGGCGACCCGGCCGCCTGCGGCTACGCGATCGAGGCGGCGCGCATCCTGATGCAGAGCCGCATTCCGATGTTCGGCATCTGTCTCGGGCACCAGATCATGGCGCTCGCGTGCGGCGCCACGACGGTCAAGATGAAGTTCGGCCATCGCGGCGCCAACCACCCGGTGCAGGATCTGGCCAGCGGCAAGGTGTCGATCACGTCGCAGAACCACGGCTTCACGGTCGACGCCGCGACCTTGCCGGCCAATTGCCGGGTCACCCACGTGTCGCTGTTCGACGGCACCTTGCAGGGTTTCGAGCGCGTCGATACACCAGCCTTTTGCTTCCAGGGCCATCCCGAAGCCTCACCTGGCCCGCACGATACGGCCGGCCTGTTCGACCGGTTCGTGACCAGGATGGAGGATTGCAAACATGCCTAAGCGCGCAGATATCCGTAGCATCTTATTGATCGGCGCCGGTCCGATCGTGATCGGCCAGGCGTGCGAGTTCGATTACGCCGGCGCGCAGGCCTGCAAGGCGCTGCGCGAGGAGGGCTACAAGGTCATCCTCGTCAACAGCAACCCGGCCACCATCATGACCGATCCCGAGATGGCCGACGTCACCTACATCGAGCCGATCGCCTGGGAAGTGGTGGCGCGCATCATTGCCAAGGAGCGTCCCGACGCCTTGTTGCCGACCATGGGCGGGCAGACCGCCCTCAATTGCGCGCTCGACCTGCACCGCCATGGCGTGCTGGCCGAATTCGGCGTGGAGCTGATCGGCGCCACGCTTGACGCGATCGACAAGGCCGAGGACCGCGCCAGGTTCAAGGCCGCCATGACCAGCATCGGCTTGGCGTCGGCCCGTTCGGGCGTGGCGCACAGCATGGCCGAAGCCTGGGAAGCGCAGGCGGCGCTCGGTTTCCCGGTCGTGATCCGGCCATCGTTCACCATGGGCGGCAGCGGCGGCGGCATCGCTTACGACGCCGCCCAGTTCCACACCATCTGCCAGCGCGGGCTGGAGCTGTCGCCCACCAAGGAGCTGCTGATCGAAGAGTCCCTGCTCGGGTGGAAAGAGTTCGAGATGGAAGTCGTGCGCGACCGCGTCGACAACTGCATCATCGTCTGCTCGATCGAAAACCTGGACCCGATGGGCGTGCACACGGGCGACTCGATCACGGTGGCGCCGGCGCAGACCCTGACCGACAAGGAATACCAGATCATGCGCAACGCCTCGGTGGCGGTGCTGCGCGAAGTGGGCGTGGACACGGGCGGCTCGAACGTGCAGTTCGCGGTCAACCCGCACGACGGGCGCCTGATCGTCATCGAAATGAATCCGCGCGTCTCGCGTTCGTCGGCGCTGGCCAGCAAGGCCACCGGGTTCCCGATCGCGCGCGTGGCGGCCAAGCTGGCGGTCGGTTTTACGCTCGACGAACTGCGCAACGAAATCACCGGCGGCGCCATGCCGTCCTCGTTCGAGCCGTCGATCGACTATGTGGTGACCAAGATCCCGCGCTTCGCCTTCGAAAAATTCCCCGGCGCCGACGAGCACCTGACTACCCAGATGAAGTCGGTCGGCGAAGTCATGGCGATCGGGCGCACCTTCCAGGAATCGTTCCAGAAGGCCCTGCGCGGGCTCGATATCGGCGTCGACGGCGTGCGCCGCGACGGTATGCAGACCGGGCGCGCGGTGATCGAGGAAGAGCTGCGCAAACCGGGGCCGGACCGCATCTGGTACGTGGGCGCCGCCTTTGCGCAGGGTCACACGCGCGATGAGGTGCACGCCTGCAGCGCCATCGATCCGTGGTTCCTGGCGCAGATCGGCGACCTGGTCGAGATCGAATTGTGGATCGAGCAGCAAACCCTGGCCGCGCTGGACAAACCGGTCATGGTCCGCCTCAAGCAGCAAGGCTTCGGCGACCGCCGCCTGGCCGCGCTGCTGGGCGAGACCGAGCAGGCGGTGCGCGAGGCGCGCCACGCGCTCGGCGTGCGGCCCGTGTACAAGCGGGTCGATACCTGCGCCGGCGAATTCGCCGCCACCACGGCCTACCTGTATTCGACCTACGACGAACAGTGCGAAGCGGCGCCGAGCGCGCGCCGCAAGATGATGGTGCTCGGCGGTGGCCCAAACCGCATCGGCCAGGGCATCGAATTCGACTACTGCTGCGTGCACGCGGCGATGGCCCTGCGCGAGGATGGCTTCGAAACCATCATGGTCAACTGCAATCCCGAAACCGTTTCCACCGACTTCGATACCTCCGACCGCCTGTATTTCGAACCGGTGACCCTGGAAGACGTGCTGGAGATCGTCGCCATCGAACGGCCCGAAGGCGTGATCGTGCAGTTCGGCGGCCAGACCCCACTCAAGCTCGCCCTGGCGCTGGAGGCGGCCGGGGTACCCATCATCGGCACCGCGCCCGACATGATCGACGCTGCCGAGGACCGCGAGCGCTTCCAGCAGATGCTGCAACAGATCGACCTGCGCCAGCCGCGCAACCGCACCGCCCGCTCGGAGCGGGAAGCGGTGCGCATGGCCGACGACATCGGCTACCCGCTGGTGGTGCGGCCCTCGTATGTATTGGGCGGGCGCGCCATGGAAATCGTGCACGAAGCGGCCGACCTGGAACGCTACATGCGCGAAGCGGTCAAGGTCTCGCACGATTCGCCGGTGCTGCTGGACCGTTTTCTGGATGACGCCATCGAGGTCGATGTCGACTGCGTGGCGGACGGCAGCCGGGTCCTGATCGGCGGCGTGATGGAGCATATCGAGCAGGCCGGCATTCATTCGGGCGACTCGGCCTGTTCGCTGCCGCCGCATTCGCTGAGCGAGGCCACGGTGCTCGAAATCAAGCGCCAGACCGCGCGCATGGCGATGCAACTGAACGTGGTCGGCCTGATGAACGTGCAGTTCGCGGTGCAGCAGTTGCGGGTCGACGCGCGTCTGCTTGACTTCATCTACGTACTTGAAGTCAATCCGCGCGCCTCGCGCACCGTGCCGTTCGTGTCCAAGGCCACCGGCCTGCCGCTGGCCAAGATCGCCGCGCGCTGCATGGCCGGGCAGTCGCTCGACCAGCAGGGCGTGCAAGAAGCACTGGCGCCACGTTTCTGCGTCAAGGAAGCGGTTTTCCCATTCGCCAAATTCCCCGGCGTGGACATCATCCTCAGTCCCGAAATGAAGTCGACCGGCGAAGTGATGGGGGTCGGATCGAGCTTCGGCGAAGGCTTCTTCAAGGCCCAGCTGGCGGCATCGGTGAAGGCGCCCACCGGCGGGCGCGTGTACCTGCGCGTGCGGCGAGGCGACCAGGCGCGCGCGGTGGCGCTGGCACGGCGCCTGGCCGGCGCCGGCTTCACCCTGTGCGCCAGCCTGGTGACGGCGACCGTCATCCGCGCCGCCGAAATCGAGGTCGTCGAGATCGACGACGCGGCGGTGCTGGCCGCGCTGGCGGCGCGCGAACTGGCCATGGTGGTGCTGACGGTGGATGAACGGCGCAGCGCGGTGGTCGCCTCGCAGGCGTTGCGGGTGGCCGCGATGGCCGCCGGCACGGTGGTTTGCACCACCATCGCCGGCGCCGAGAGCATGTTCGAGGCGAGCCTGCATGCGGCCAGCTTCGGCCTGGTGTCGCTGCAAGAGCTGCACCGCGCGCCCGCCCTGGCCGCGCCATCGCCCACAGCGCGGCCAAGCCCCACGCCGGCCGACCTGCTGGCGGCCGCCGCCACCTTGCCCGAGCGGCGTCGCCAGGCGCGCCAGCGCACGGTCGGCGCGCCCGCGCTCAAGTTGTTCATCCGCCAGCCCTTCACCGAATCGGACGCCGCCCAGCAGCATCTGATCGGCCAGGTGCTGCACCTGATCGACAGCGTCAACGGCCTGCCGCACCCGTTCGACTACCTGACTGGCGCCAAGGCCGAAAGCGCCGACACCTTCAAGAAGTCGTTCGAGCGCGATACCGGCCTGCCGTTCACGCCCAAGCACTTTCGCGACCACCGGCTTGGATTGCTCGACCAGGCCGACGCGCTGGTCAACATCCGAGTCGGCATGAGCGAGAGCAGCGCTTTCGAACTCGGTTACCACATTTTCAAAGGACGCCGCACGCCGGTGCTGTTTTTGGTGTGGAAGGAGGCGCCGATCAAGACCACCCTGATCCGCGAACTGCAGGACCTGTGCGACGTCACCTACCTCGAATTCGGGCATGTGGACGAACTGCGGGCCGGCATCCAGGCATTTTTCGCGCGCTTGCCGCCTCCCGCCGCAAGCTGGTAACGCACGCCGGCCGCATGGTGCGGCCGGTGCTTCAACGCTTCCCTTAAGAACAGTAATCCAAGGAGTATTCGAATGTTCGACAACATCAGCATCAAAAGCCTCGTCACCGGGGTTCTCGGCTTCCTGATCGCTCTGCTGGTGGCGGTTGGCGCCATGGGCATCTACAGCGCCGCCCATTCGGTCGCCCTGATTCGCGACGTCACGCTCGAAGACTACAAAAACAGCTCGGTGCAGGCGGCCAGCCGGCTCGAGATGGAACTCAATCGCAGCCAGATCCTGCAGGCGCTCCAGCACAATCCGATACTGCCCTCGTCGCAGCTGCACGACCATGCCCTCACCGTGCATTTCGACCAGATCGAGGCGATCGCCGAACGTGCCAGCAAGCGCTGGAAGGAATACATGGCCGCCATCAAATCGCCGGAAGAGAAGCGCCTGGCCGAGGAGTGGTTTGCCAAAAGCGATGGGCTGGGACTGGAACACATCCGCAACACGGCGGCCCTGATCAAGGCTGGCAAATGGGTCGACGCCGAACATGTACTGATCAAAAAGATCAACCCGACCTACCGCGTGGGCGACGCGGCGATGGAGCGCATGAAGGAAGCCATCGCCACGCGCGTCAACAGCGACGAAGTGCGCGTCAAGGAAGAACTCGAGCAAATCGGCTACGTCATGGTGGCGGTGCTGGCCGTCGGCGTGGTGCTCGGGATCGTCGTTGGCTGGGCGCTGCTGCGCGCGATTTCGCTGCCGCTCAAGGAAGCGATGCAGATCGCGGTGCGCGTGGCGGACGGCGACCTGACCGGCAAGATCGGCAAGCACGGACGCAATGAAATCGGCGCCTTGCTCGGGGCGATGGACAAGATGAAATCCAACCTGGCCGGCATCGTCCTTGAGGTGCGCGGCAGCACCGACACCATTTCGAGCGCGGCGGGCGAAATCGCGGCCGGTAACACCGACCTGTCGGACCGCACCAGCTCCCAGGCCAGTTCGCTCGAGCAGACCGCCGCGTCGATGGAAGAATTGACCAGCACCGTGCGCCAGAACGCCGACAATGCGCGCCAGGCCAATGTACTGGCGCTGTCGGCGTCGGAAGTGGCCACCAAGGGCGGCGTGGTGGTGGCGCAGGTGGTCGAGACCATGGGCTCGATCAACGCCTCGTCCAAAAAAATCGTCGACATTATCGCCGTCATCGACGGTATCGCCTTCCAGACCAACATCCTCGCGCTCAACGCGGCGGTGGAAGCGGCGCGCGCCGGCGAACAAGGACGCGGCTTTGCGGTAGTGGCATCCGAAGTGCGCAACCTGGCGCAGCGTTCGGCCGGCGCCGCCAAGGAAATCAAGCAGTTGATTGGCGACTCGGTCGATAAAGTCGACAGCGGCGCCAAGCTGGTCGACCAGGCTGGCGTGACGATGCAGGAAATCGTCACCAGCATCGCCCGCGTGACCGACATCATGGGCGAAATCACCACCGCCAGCGCCGAGCAGACCGCCGGCATCGACCAGATCAACGAAGCGGTCGGGCAGATGGATTCGATCACCCAGCAAAACGTGGGCCTGGTCGAGGAAGCGGCGGCGGCGGCCGGCCTGCTGCGCGAGCAGGCCGGTGCGTTGACGCAGGTGGTCAGCGTGTTCAAGGTCGATGGTGCGGCGGCGCGCACGCCGCAGGAGGTGCGCAAGGCGTCTGCGCGCAAACCCGCGTCGGATGCCCCGCGTCTGACGGGCAAACCGCCAGCGGCGGCGTCCAGGGCCGCCGCACAGAATGCGGGCGCACCCAAGGCGGCCCCACCCAAGGCGGCCGCCGCGAGGCGCGCCGCCAGCACCGCCGTCGAAGCCGATTGGGAAGAGTTCTAAGTCAGGGAGAGCGCCCGCGGCGCCGGGCCGCGGGCGTGTTTTTACACCGCGACCGGCGCCTTGATGTGCGGGTGCGACTGGTAGCCCTCGACCTCGAAGTCCTCGAACTTGTAGTCGAACAGCGAGTCGGGTTTGCGCTTGATGAGCAGGCGCGGGAGCGCGAACGGCTCGCGCGCAAGCTGCAGGTCGACCTGCTCCATGTGGTTCGAATACAGGTGGCAGTCGCCGCCGGTCCAGACGAAGTCGCCCACTTCCAGGCCGGCCTGCTGGGCCATCATGTGGGTCAGGATCGCATACGAGGCGATATTGAATGGCACGCCCAGGAAAATGTCGGCGCTGCGCTGGTACAGCTGGCAGGACAGCTTGCCGTCGGCCACATAGAACTGGAACAGCGCGTGGCACGGGGGCAGCTTCATGTTCGGGATATCGGCCACGTTCCAGGCCGAGACGATCATGCGGCGCGAGTCGGGATTGTTCCTGATCTGCTCCATCACCTGCGCGATCTGGTCGATATGGGCGCCGCCCGGCGTTGGCCAGCTGCGCCACTGGTAGCCGTAGACCGGACCTAGGTCGCCATTGGCGTCGGCCCAGTCATCCCAGATACTGACGCCGTTGTCCTTGAGGTAGCCGATATTGGTGGAGCCGGCCAGGAACCAGATCAATTCATGGATGATGGACTTGAGATGCACTTTCTTGGTGGTCACCAGCGGGAAACCATCCTGCAGGTTGAAGCGCATCTGATGGCCGAAGACGGAGCGCGTACCGGTGCCGGTGCGGTCGGTTTTTTCGGTGCCATGGTCTTTCACATGGCGCATGAAGTCGAGGTATTGGCGCATGGCTAAATAGCTGATTATACCTCACGGGCCGGCCATGGCCCGGGCCAGCAGTTCGACGCTGTCGCGCACGCGCTGGTCGGGCAGGGCGGCGAGGTTCTCGCCGACGTACAGTTCGACCGCGCTGGTGTCGCTCAGCGCGCCGTGGGCGGCGCGGCCGAACAGCCATATCTTGTGCTCGTGCGCGATGCGGTTGCGGATCGCCAAAGCGCGTTCGCGCGCGACCGGCAGGTGCAGGTGCAGCATGTTCGCGTGCGGGCGCGCCGGATTGACGCGGATCGCCGGGAAGTCGCGCAGCACCTCATAGAGCCACTCGGTGCGGCGGAAGTAATGCGGCATGGCGGCCAGGCGCGCGTCGAACTGCATCGCCGCCGCCACCACGTAGGGCGAGCGGTGAATCACATTGCCGCCTTCGCGGCGGAACCACTCGGCGGCGCGTTCGACGAACGCGCGGCGCCCGGCCAGCATGGCGCCACCGAGCCCGCCGATGCCCTTGTACAGCGACACATATACCGAATCGAAGCCGGCGGCGATCTCGCGCAACGGGCGCTTGTAGCCGGCGGCCGCTTCCCACAGGCGCGCGCCATCCATGTGCAGGTGCGCGTTGCGGGTGCGGCAGTGGGCCTTGATCGCTTCGAGTTCCTCCCACGGCGGGTTTTGTCCGCCGATTTCGCGCATGGGGATTTCGACGGCGACGGCGCCGAGTTTATCGGGAATGGCGCGCAAGTCGTCGCTCGACCAGGGGCGGTGCCGGTCGCCCGCCAGCAGCGCGTGGAAGTGGCCGAGCAGCTGGTAGTTCGATTTTTCGTGGACGATGATGTGCGACGTCGGATGGAGCGCCACCAGGCTGCTGGCGCGGTCCTCGCAGGCCAGGCGCAGCGCGGTCACCTGGGCCATGGTGCCGCTGATGCAGAACACGGCCGCCTCGAAGCCGAGCAAGTCGGCGATTTTCTGCTCGAACTCCTCGATCAGGGCGCCGTTGCCGTAGACGTCATGGGCGACGCGATTATCCTCGCACCACGCGGCCATGGCGGCGAACATCTGCGCCGGCGTGCGCGCCCGGTGGCCCGGCAGCACCGTATGACACTGTTGAAACAACTCCGCATCCGTCACCACGATCTCCTTGAGCAACTATCTCCCAACCGGGGTTAGAGCGTTAACTCGAAACTTTGTTGAATCTGAATTTCCAAACCGGGGTCAGAGCTTTAACTCGAAACATTGTTAAATCTGTGGCGTACACCCTTGCGTCAGACTGTTACTGCAATCACCCATCCGAAGGGGTTCGCACTCACTGCCGGGCATGGCGTCATATCGAAGATTCGCACTTGTTGCCCTAACCGGGCCTTAGCTTGGTCAGCGCAACAAAAGTGTAAAGAGTTTCTAGTTAATGCTCTGACCCCGGTTGTGGGAAATTTCTTACCGGGTCGGTATTGCATTTGTTCAGGCCGCTTCGTGGGCGATGTGGATGTTGTGGAACTGCAGGGCGGCGAGGTTGGCGTAGATGCCGCCCAGCGCGACCAGCGAGGCGTGCGTGCCGGTTTCGACGATCCGGCCGTCTTCCATCACGATGATGCGGTCGGCCCGCTGCACCGTCGCCAGCCGGTGCGCGATGATGACCGTGGTGCGCCCGACCATCGCCGCTTCCAGCGCACTTTGCACCAGCCGCTCCGATTCGGCGTCCAGCGCGCTGGTCGCTTCGTCGAGCAGCAGCAGCGGCGGGTTTTTCAGCAGCGCGCGCGCAATCGCAATCCGTTGCCGCTGCCCGCCAGAGAGCCGTACCCCGCGCTCGCCCAGGAACGATTTGTACCCTTGCGGCAGGCGTTCGATGAATTCGTGGGCGGCCGCCATGCGCGCGGCGGCGATCACTTCGGCGTCGCTGGCGCCGGCGCGCCCGTAGCGGATGTTTTCCATGGCGTCGGCCGAGAAAATCACGGTGTCTTGCGGGACGATGCCGATGGCGTCGCGCAGGGTGTGCAGGTCGAGCCGCTTAATGTCGACGCCATCCAAGGTGATGGTGCCGCTTTGCGGGTCGTAAAAGCGCAGGAACAGCTGGAACAGGGTGGTCTTGCCGGCACCCGAGGGGCCGACCACGGCCACCGTTTCGCCAGGCGCGATCGACAGTGTCAGGTGCCCCAGCGCCGCCGTCTCAAGCCGCGATGGGTACGAGAAGGTGACGTCGTTTAAGGCCAGCGCAGCCCCGGTGGCGGTGCGCGCGGGCAGGGCGACCGGCTTGGCCGGGTTCTGGATCGACGATTGCACCGACAGCAGTTCGAGCAGGCGTTCGGTGGCGCCGGCGGCGCGCTGGGCTTCGCCCATCACTTCCGACAGCGCGCCGATCGAGCCGGCCACGATCGAGGCGTACAAAATGAACTGGCCAAGGTCGCCGCCGGTCATGGTCCCTTCCAATACGGCGTGCGCGCCCAGCCACAGCACGAACACGATGGTGCCGAACACCAGCACGATGGCGAGCATCGTCAGCAGCGCGCGCGCGCGGATGCGCCGCATCGCGGTCGCAAAGGCGCCTTCGACCGACTTGCCGAAACGCGCCGATTCGATTTTTTCGTGCGTGAAGGCTTGCACGGTCGGCATGGCGTTGAGGATTTCGCCGGCCATGGCGGAGGCGTCGGCGATGCGGTCCTGCGAATCGCGCGAGAGCTTGCGCACGCGCCGCCCGAACAGCACGATCGGTACGATCACCGCCACCAGCAGCGCCAGGATGATGGAGGAGAGCTTGACGCTGGTGACGAACAGCATCACCAGGCCGCCCAAGAACAGCAGCACGTTACGCAGCGCCATCGAGATGCTGGTGCCGACCACTGCCTGGATCAGGGTGGTGTCGGTGGTGATGCGCGAGAGGACTTCGCCGGTTTGCGTGGTTTCGAAAAACTCGGGGCTCTGGTCCACCACGTGCTTGTAGACGGCGCTGCGGATGTCGGCGGTGACGCGCTCGCCCAGCCAGCTGACGGTGAAAAAGCGCGCGGCGGTGGCCACGGCCAGCAGCGAGGCGACGCCGAACAGGGCGAGAAAGGTGGCGTCGACATGGCGGATGCTCTTGGCCCCGGCCGAGGCGCCGAAACCGAGGTCGATCATTTGCTTGAAGGCGGCCGGAATCGCCAGCGTGGCGCCGGCGGCGACCACCAGCGCGATGCCGGCCATCAGGAACTGGCGGCGGTACGGCCGCAGGAACGGGAACAGGCCCTTGAATGCGGCGAGACTTCCTTTGCGGTTGGTGTCGGACGCGTTGGTGCTGGAACTGCTGCTTGGGGCGCTGCTGGTGGAGCTGTTGGTCATTGTGTCAGTGCTTCAGTGTTCGTTTTTTAAAATTTCATCGCACGGTCGTAACCGGTCATTTCAAGGTAGCCATGGCCGGCTTGCGCGCCGTCGCGCTTGATCGTCACCGCGCCTTCCCAGTACACGGCGCCGGTCGAGCGCCGCGAATCGAGCTCCTGGTCCGGCTGCAGGGGGGTGATCTGCCATTGCGTGGCGCCGGTGGTGATTGTCGTCGCCACCGGGTAGACGGCCTTCGTGCGCGGCGACGTCCAGTGGACCTGCGGCGTAAATACCACGTCGTCGGGGGCGTATTGGGTCACTTTGCCGGCCGCATCGCGCAGCGACGCGTGCGCCCATAGTTTACCACCTTGTTTGCTGCGGATCTGGAAAGCCATCAGCGACGAGCCGTCATCGAGGTTGGCGCCAACCCAGTTCCAGCCCTGGGTATCGGGCGGCAGCGCTTCGGTCGACCATTCGTGATCGAGCCAGGCGCGCCCTTCGACCGTGCGCGCGGCCCCGTTGCCGGCGGCGGCGCTGCCGCTTACCTTCAGTTGCGGCTCGCTGTAGTAGTAGCTCGCATGCCGGCCTTGCGCGCTTTTCCGCGAGTAGCCGTTCTCGCCTTGCAGCAGAACCGGCTGGGTCGGCGTCAAGGTCAGGTTCAGGCTCAGCTTCGGCGAGACGATGGTAACCTGGTAGGCGCCGTCGGCTCCGCGCACCATGCGCCAGTCGTCCAGTTTGAGGTCGGTGGTGCCGGTTTTGGCGTACGCCAGGCCGAAGCCTTCGCGCACGGTGCGCTGGTCGTGCGCCAGCTTGCCGAGCGCCGGGTCGGACAGCGCGGCGTGCCCGATCACCAGCTGCCTGGGCGCGAACGCGCTCGGATTGGCGCGGTCATGCCCGGTGGCGCGCCTGAAGAAGGTGACCTGGAAGCCGAGCGGCTTGCCGTCGGCGGTGGTGAGCCAGCCCGTGACGTACCACCATTCGGTGAGGTAGTCGGGATGGGCGCCGTAGTCCGCCGGGAACGACAATGCTTTGCCGGGCGCAACCGTGCCGAACACCGGCGGCGCGGCGTGGCCGGCTTGCGCCGCCGCCAGCAGCAGCGCAAGAATGAATTTGAATCCGAATCGTTTCACCAGTCCTCCCTGACTGCTCGAATAGGTCCGCCCGAGAGCGCATAGCGCCCCGACACCAGCGCCGTGGCCACCGACGCGATCAACAGCACGGCGGCCACGCCGGCCACCAGCGGCCAGGGCACGTGCAGCTGCATCGACCAGTGGAACGACTGCGGGTTGACCACGTAGACCAGGATGGTGCTGATGATGAGGCCGAGGACGAAGCCGCAGGCCACGCCGAGCGCGGTCAGGGCGCCGCCTTCGAGCGCGAGGATGCGCAGGATCTGGCCGCGCGTCACGCCCACGTGGCGCAGCATGCCGAATTCCTTGGCGCGCGCCAGGGTCTGGGCCGAGAAGGTCGCCGCCACCCCGGCCAGGCCGATGGCGATGGCGATTGCTTCGAGCACGTAGGTGACAGCGAAGCTGCGGTCGAAAATGGTCATGCTGAGCGCACGGATGTCGCCCGGTTTGGCGAAATAGAGCGTGCGGCCGAAGGGCAGGGCGCGTATCTGCTGTTCCATCTGGTCGGCCGTGACGCCCTGCCTGGCCCACATGGCGGAGTCGTTCACTTGCATGTCGCCGGTGAGGCGCCGGTAGTCCGGCAGGCGCATTTGCACCGAGCCGGCTTGGGTTGCGTAGTCGCGCCACACGCCGGCCACAAAAAAATCGCGCAGCCGGCCGCCGAGCGGCATGCGCAGCGTGCCCCCGGCGCGCACGCCATACAGGTCGACCATCGCTTCCGACACCCAGACCGGCACCGCGCCGGCCGGCGCCGGCACGGTTGCGCCGCGCAGCAGGAGCATGCGGCCAGGATCGGCCTCGTCGATGTTGCGCGCCATGAGCAGCACGTCGGGCCGCGCCGGGTCGAGCGAGATCTGGCGCGAACGCATAAAATCGACCCGCGCCGCGCCCGGCAGGGCGGTCAGCGCGGCCTGCTGCGGGGGGCCGAGGCCGCCGGCGCTGCCGCCGCTGGCGATGCGCACATACAGGTCGGCCGGCAGCAGTTGCACCAGCCAGTCGTCGAGCGAGACGCGAAAGCTCGATACCATGATCGCCATCGCCACCATCAGGCTGAAACTCGACAGCACGCCGCCCAGCGCAATGGCGGCCTGGCCGGAGGCGTTGGCCAGGCGCGCCATGGTCAGCGCGAGCACCGGATGGCGCGTGTTGCGGCGCATCGCCAAGCGGTTGACCAGTCCGAACAACGAGGCGGCCAGGCGCGGCATCAGGCCGATCCCGCCGATCAGCAGCAGGCCGATGGCGACGTAGCCGAACAGCGGCAGTTCGAATACCGGCGGCGCGAACGCCAGCGCGCATGCCGCAACGAGGCACAGCGCCGATGGCCAGACGCGTGCCAGGCGCGCCAACGCGACTTCGTCGGTGCCGGACTTGAGCGCCACGGCCAGTACGGCGCGCGAGGCTTCCCAGGCGGGCGCCAGGCAGCCAAGCAAGGCCACGCCCAGGCCCAGGGTGAAGAAGACCACGGCCGCCACCGGCGTGAAGTGGACCGCCGGGCGCGCGCCGGCAAAGTAGCCGGCCCCCAGGTCACCGCCGAAAAAATGCAGCGCGGCCGCCGCCAGCGCGTAGCCGGCGCCGATGCCGAGCAGGGCGCCGAGCACGCCCAGGCTGGCGCCTTCGAGCATTACCTGGCGCAGCAGCTGGCCGCGTTCGACGCCGAGCACGCGCAGCAGCGCGAACTGGCTGCGGCGCCGGATCACCGACAGCGCTTGGGTCGAAAACACCAGGAAGGCGCCAGTAAACAAGGCCACCAGCGCCAGCACCGTGAGATTGACGCGGTAGGCCCGACTCATGCCCTGGTTGCGGCTTTCGGCGTCTTCGTCATTCGGCTGGCCGACGTTGAAGCGCCCCGGAAAATCGCGTTCGAGTTCCTGCGCCAGCTCGCGCGCAAAGCCGGCGCGGTCGACGCCGTCGCGCAGGCGCAGGTCGATCCGGGTGAGCGTGCCGATTTTGTCGAAGCGCCATTGGGCCGCGCCGATGTCCATCACGCCGATGCGCTGGCCGGGGCGCGCTTGTTGCAGGCCGCCGGCCACGCGCAGGGAAAAGTCGCGCGTGCCCGAGCGCAGTTGCACGGCGCCGCCGCGCTGCGTCTTGAGCCAGCTCATGGCCGCCGGCGACAGGAACACGGCGTCGTCGGCCATCATGTCGAGCATATTGTCGCCGTCGGTGGCGGCCAACAGGCCGGGCGAGACAAAACCGGCGCGAAAGGCGTCCAGGCCGATGATTTTCAGGTGGCCCTGCTCGCCCGGCACGCCGGCGTTGAGGGACAGCACCGGGGAGGCCACCGCCACCGAGCGGTGCTGGGCCAGGCGCGGATAAATCGCTTCGTCGAAGCCGGTGTCGCGCGCCGCCACCTGGATGTCGGCCTGGCCCGACAGGCTCTTGACCGCCGCCGAAAATTCATTGAAGGCGGAGGCGTTGATCAGGTGGATGGCAAAGCCCATCGCCACGCCGACCGCGATTGCGGCCACCGCGAGCAGTGCGCGCACCGGGTGGGCGCGCCATTCGCCGAACAGGAGCCAGCGTGACAGTGTCTTCATCGGCTGCACGCCGCTTCCACCGCCCGCGCCATGACCTCGGCGTCGAGGTCGCGCTCGATCTTGCCTTGTCCGCCGACCTTGGCGGCTTCGGCGGCCAGGCGCTTGTGTTCTTTTTTCTGTCGTTGCTGCATGCGGGCGCAGTCCGCCTGGCGTCCGGCGGAGACGCGGTTGATGTGGGCGGCGTCGTGCGCGGCCTGGGCCTGCCTGGCCGTGCTGGCGCTGCGCTCTTTTTCCCGCGCCGCCAGCACGGCCTTCTGCCGCTCCAGGGTCCTGGCGGCATCGGCTTGGGCGCCCGTCGCTGGCGGCGTGGTTTCGAGCTCGGTGGCGCGGCCGGCGCTGCAGGGCGCGCTGCTGTAGGTGATCTTGCCGCCGACGCTGCATTTGTAGATGCTGTCGGCATGGGCAGCGCCGCACAAGGCCAGCAGGCCCAAGATGGTCAGGTGTCGTAACATGATGGGGCTCCGGGTCAAAGGACTTTTCCTGGATTCATAATGCCGAGCGGGTCCAGCGCCGCTTTGATGGCACGCATCATGTTCAGTTCAACCTCCGGTTTATATCGCTTGAGCTCGTCTCTTTTGAGGGCGCCGATGCCGTGCTCGGCCGAAATCGAGCCGGCATGCGCGGCCACGCTGTCGTGGACGATGCGGTTGATCGCTTCCTGGTTGACCAAAAAATCCTCGTGCGCGGCGCCCGGCGGCGGCGCCACGTTGTAGTGCAGGTTGCCGTCGCCGACATGGCCGAAACAGACCAGCTGGCAGCCGGGGTAGGCCGCCAGCACCAGGGCGTCGGTGCTGTCGATGAAGTCGGCGATGCGCGAGACCGGCAGGGCGATGTCGTGCTTGATGTTCTTGCCGGCCGCCGCCTGCGCCAGCGGAATGTGTTCGCGCAATTGCCACAGGGCCAGCGACTGGCCGACCGAGGTGGCCACGACGGCGTCGTCGGCAATATCCTGGGCAATCGCGTCGGCGATGGTTTGCTCGAGCAAGCCGACCGCGTGCTGTTCCGATTCACTGCTCGACAGTTCCAACAGCACGTACTGGGGATGGCGCGTCACGAAAGGCTGCGCCAGGCTGGGAAAATGCGTGCCCACCAGGCGCAGGCAAAAGTCGGACATCAGCTCGAAGCCGGTCAGGCTGGCGCCGCAGCGGTCCTGGGCCAGGCGCAGCAGTTCGAGCGCCCGGCGTGGCGCGGCGATGGCCACCAGGGCCGTGATCGATGCTTTGGGCTGTGGAAACAGGCGCAGGACCGCACCGGTGATCACGCCAAGCGTGCCTTCGGCGCCGATGAACAGGTCGCGCAGGTCGTAGCCGGTATTGTCCTTGCGCAGGGCGCGCAGGCCGTTCCAGAGTTCGCCCTGGGGCGTGACGACTTCCAGCCCCAGGCAGAGTTCGCGTGTGTTGCCGTAACGCAGCACGGCGGTGCCGCCGGCATTGGTCGACAGGTTGCCGCCGATGCTGCAACTGCCTTCGGCCGCGAGCGACAGGGGAAACAGGCAGCCCTCGGCGGCCGCCGCTTCCTGGATCGTTTGCAAGATGCAGCCGGCGTCGACCGTGATGGTGCGGTTGAGCGCGTCGAGCGCGCGCACCCGGTTCAGGCGCGCCAGCGACAGCACCACGGCGCTGCCGCTCGCGTCCGGCACGCTGCCGAGCACCAGGCCGGTCTTGCCGCCCTGCGGCACCAGCGGCACGTGGTGCGCGGCGCAGGCTCGCACCAGTTGCGCCACCTGCTCCGGGTCGGCCGGGCGCAGCACCGCCAGCGCGCGCCCGGTGAAGCGTCCGCGCCAGTCGGTGAGAAAGGGCGCCATGTCGGCCTCGCCGGTGAGCACGTGGGCCGCGCCGGCGATGGCGCGGCAGCGCTCGAGGAAGCCGGCGCCGGGGGCGGCTTCAGGCAATGCGTTCGGCTCGCTCACTTGGTCGACTTGGTGGAGTTGACTTTCTCCAGCAATTCCTTGGCCATTTTCTTCGCGGCCTTTTTATACGGGCGCAGGTAGAGCAGCGCGCAGGCGAAATAGATGAAGACGAGCGCGATTTCGCCCATTGCCATGAAGCGCGACACTTCCAGCTTGTCGCTCCAGGCGCGCACCACGCCTTCGGTGAAGTACAGCAAGATCACCATCGACGACCATTGCAGGGTATAAATGTCGCGCTTGATCACTCCGCCCAGGGGGATCAGCAGGGGCAAGACCTTGAGCGAGAGGATCCAGCTGCCGGGGCGCAATGGCGCGACCACGGTTTCCCAGGCCAGCAGCCAGGCGATCAGGATCACCAGGCTGGCGATGGCGCCGATGTGAAAGTACTTTGGTGGCTGCATTTAGTTAGCTCCCTGCCGCGGGCCGTGCAGGCGCGCGGCGGTTTCCGCCAGGCGCCGGCCCATGGCCACGGCCAGGCGTTTTTCATCGTCGCTGACCGGCTTGTCGCCGTCCACGCCGGCCCAGTGGGTCGGGCCGTAAGGCGTGCCGCCGCTGGTGGTGGTCATCAATTCAGGATTGCTGTAAGGCAGTCCCATGATCATCATGCCGTGGTGCAGCAGCGGGATCATCATTGACAGCAGGGTCGATTCCTGGCCGCCGTGCAGGCTGCCGGTGGACGTGAAGACCACCGCCGGCTTGCCCGACAGGGTGCCGGCCAGCCATTCGGCCGCCGTGCCGTCCAGAAAATATTTGAGGCTGGCAGCCATGTTGCCGAAGCGCGTGGGCGAGCCCAGCGCCAGGCCGGCGCACTCGGCCAGGTCCTGCGCTTCCACGTACGGCGCGCCGGCCGCCGGAATGGCCGGCGCGGTCGCTTCGGCCACGCTGGAGACGGCGGGCACGGTGCGCAGGCGCGCATCGACCCCCGGCACGCTCTCGATGCCCTGGGCAATCAGTTCGGCCAGCTTGCGCGTGGCGCCATGGCGCGAGTAGTACAAAACGAGAATAATCGGATTGGTTTGGTTCATCGTTGGTATTATAGGGCGCTTTACAGGGTTACATCGGCGCAGCCGGCGCGTTTTTCACGCGTTTATCGAGATACATGCTTTCAAAAACAGTCCATTCGATTTCCCGGTCCACCAGCGAAATGATCAATACCAGCGTCGACATGGTACGCGGCCTGACCTGGAGCGAAGCGCGCGACCTGCTGCGCTTCGCCCGGCGCCGCCTGAACGAAGAGAAATTGCCGCAGGTGGCAGGCAGCCTCACGTTCACCAGCACCCTCGCGCTGGTGCCGCTGCTGACCATCGTGCTGGCCATTTTCACGACCTTTCCGGTATTTAGCAATTTTCGGGTTGCATTGGAAGCGTATTTTGTCCAGACCCTGATGCCCAAGGCCATCGCCAACACCATCACCGGCAACCTGACCCAGTTCGCCAGCAAGGCCAAGAGCCTGTCGGCGGTCGGCGCGGTGGCGCTGGTGTTCACCTCGGCGGCGATGATGAACATGATCGAGCGCGCCTTCAATCAGATCTGGCGCGTGCGCGAAGTACGCCCCATCGCCCAGCGCGTGACCATTTACTGGGCGCTGGTCACGCTCGGCCCGCTGCTGTTCGGCCTGTCGCTGACGGCCACCTCGCAACTGTTCAGGGCCACCAGCGCGCTGACCAGCGCTTCGCCGTTCTTCAGTGCCCTGTTTTACACGGCCGCCTCGGTCGGGCTGACCACCGGCGCCTACACGCTGTTATATATGACGGTGCCGAATCGCTTCGTCGACTGGCGCGACGCCGTCTGGGGCGGCCTGGTGGCGGCGGTCGCCTTCGAGGTCGCCAAGCGCCTGTTCGCCATGTTCGTCAGCCAGTTTCCGGCCTACGCGATCATCTACGGGGCGCTGGCGGCGCTGCCGCTGTTTTTGCTGTGGATTTACCTGTCGTGGATGATAACCCTAGTCGGCGCGATCATCACGGCGGCGTTGCCGGTCGTCAAGTACGAACGCTGGTGGTACGAGCCGGCGCCGGGCGGGGAGTTCGTCGACGCCATGGCGATCTTGAAAGTGCTGTACGGACGGGCCCAGTTGAGCGACACGGCGCTGGTGTCGAGCGCGGCGATCCGCGCCCACACCCGCATCGGCTACGATGAAATGACCACCTTGCTCGAACAGATGCTGGCCGTGGGCTGGGTCGGCCGGGTGCAGGCCGACGTGACCACCCGTTCGCGCTGGGGCAAGCGCGCCATCGAAAGCGCCGAGAACTGGGTCTTGCTGGTCAATGTGGACAAGCTCAAACTGTCGGACGTGTACCGTCTGTTCGTGTTCGGGCGCACCGCGATCGACGCGGCCGTGGCCATCGATGTCGATAAAGAATACGAGCTCGACAAGAACTCACCGCTGACGCTCGACGGCAGCGCGCTGGCGCGCCAGGTCGAGTTGGCGGTCGAGGAAGGCTTGAACCAGACCCTGGCGCAGCATTTTGCGGCGCCGCGCTTGCCGGCGGCGCGGGCTTGAAACGGGCGCGCGCCTGGCTTACCTGGCAGCGGCCCTGGCGTCGGCCGCTTGCAGCCGTTCGGCCATGATCTTGCCGAAGCGATCGGCACCTTCGTCGATGCCGCAACTCTTACGCTGTGCGGGGAACTTGTCGCCTTTCGGTCGCTCTAATAGTAGCTTGTCGTTGAAAATGCACGCCAAAGTGATGCAAGCGCCATGCGATAATCCGTTTCATACCGTATTACGTGATTTTTGGAGTCTGCCATGTCCGACCTCACAGCAACGGCGCTTGAACTTGATCGGGAAACCCATCGTCGTCTGACTCGCTTGGCTGAATCACGCCGAGTTACGCCGCGCTTGATCATGAACGAAGCCATTGAACAGTATCTTGAACGCGAGGAAAAGCGCGAAGCATCCCGGCAGGAAACCCTTGATGCATGGAACGAGCATCAGGCAAGTGGGTTGCATGTGACTGGCGAAGAGGTAATAGCATGGCTTGAGACGTGGGGCGAAGAAAACGAGCTACCTGCTCCCGAGTGCCACAAGTGACAATATTTGCACATATCATCAGGCCCAAAAAACTGTTCCGAGCGCTCTTATGCCGCAGGTACGCTTTTCAAGAAGAGCGCTAATCGACCTGAAAAGGTTGCGTGAATTCCTTCGGCCCCAAAGCCAGGCGGCGGCCAAGCGCGCCACGGAAGCGATCGTCAACGCCATCGGGGTGCTGAAACAGCATCCGTGCATTGGGCGTCCGATAAGCGACATGCCGGACGGTTACCATGAGGTACTGATTTTTTCGGCAATACGGGCTACATCGCCCGCTATCGATACAGTAAAGGCGAGGTGACGATTTTGTCGGTGAGCCATCAGAAAGAAGCTGCGTCATAAGAACGGATCGTTGGGCGCCTACCAGCTCAGCTTCCCCGTCAGCATCTGCCAGTACATCACCCAATCGCCCATGAACGAATACAGCGGCTGCGCAAACGAGGCCGGCCGGTTCTTTTCATAGAAAAAGTGCCCGACCCACGCGCCACCGTAGCCCGACACCAGCGCCGCCACGATCCACCAGGCATTCATGCTCACCACAGACTGCGCCAGCGCTGCGAGCGCTGACGTGCTGCCGAAAAAATGCGCCCGCCGGCACAGCATGTTCGCATGCTGCGTCAGGTAGTAAGGATAAAACGCGGCGAAGCTGGCGTGGCGGGTCGACATGCGGCTCTCCTGACGCCCGCTATGCCGGTGCGGTGGCGAACCCGAACAGCGCGTCCAGCACGGCGTCCGGCTGTTCGGCCATCAGCTGGTGCCCGGCATCGACCTGGACGATCTTGCCATGCTTGATGGCCGACGTCAGCACCTTGGTCGAACGCGGCGGCGTCATCATGTCCTTGCCGCCGAAAATGAACAGGGTGGGGCAGCTCACCGCCTCCGCCGCGACCTGGCCGTTGGCGTACGCATTGCAGGCGTAAAAATCGGTGTAGAACAGCTGGTCCGGATTGATGGCCGACATGCGCTGCATCAGCCGGCGCGCGCCGCCCATCGTATAAAACCCCGGCCCAGGGCACGACGGTTTTTGCGCCATCGACGAATGCGAGAAGATGTTGACCATATCGATCGCGGCCTGCTCGTTGTTCTTGGCCGTATCGAGCAGCGCATCGGACACCTTCATCGGATAGGTGGTGCCCAGGAGCGCCAGGTGCGTGACCCGGCGCGGCGCCTGGAACGCCGCTTCGAGCGCGATCAGGGAGCCCATGCTGTGGCCGGCCAGGATGGCGCGCTCGACACCGGCGGCGCCCAGCACCGCCAGCAGCCAGGCGGCCATTTCTTCGACGCTGTGCAGGGCCGCGCCCTTGCTGCGCCCGTGGCCGGGCAGGTCGACCGCCAGCACATTAAAACCGTGGTGGGCAAAATAGCGCGACTGCAAAGCCCACACCGAATGGTCGTTCTGGGCGCCGTGGATGAAGACGATGGTCGGCTGGGCTGTGTCGAAGGCTTTGCCGCCGGTGTAGCAGTAGGCGTCGACGCCGGGCATGTTATACATCATGTCAGGCTCCCTTCTGCGACAGTTTCAGGCCGCGCGCCAGGTCTTCGATCAGGTCGTCCACGTTTTCCAGTCCGATCGACAGGCGCATGGTGCCTTCCTTGATGCCGGACGCGGCCAGCTGTTCGGTCGGCACGCGGAAGTGGGTGGTCGACGCCGGATGAATCACCAGCGACTTGGCGTCGCCCACGTTGGCCAGGTGCGAGAAGATCTTGAGCGCGTCGACAAAGCGCCGCCCGGCGGCGCGGTCGCCCTTGAGGCTGAACGAGAACACCGCGCCGCAACCCTTGGGCAGCAACCGCTTGGCCAGCGCGTAATCGGGATGCGACTCCAGTTCCGGATACGACACCGATTCCACCGCAGGGTTTGACAGCAGGAATTCGACCACCTTGCGCGTGTTGGCCACGTGGCGGTCCATGCGCAGGCTGAGCGTTTCGATGCCCTGCAGGACCGCGAACGCGTTGTGGGGGCTCATCACCGCGCCGAAATCGCGCAGGCCTTCGCGCCGCGCGCGCAGCGAAAACGGCGCCACGGTCGACTCCTCGGCGAACACCATGCCGTGGAAGCCCTCGTACGGCTCGCACAATTCGGCGAAGCGCCCGGTCTTGTCGTACGCGGCCTGCCAGTCGAAGGTGCCGCCGTCGACCAGCAAGCCGCCGATGGCGGTGCCGTGCCCGCACAGGAACTTGGTGGCCGAGTGGAAGACCAGGTCGGCGCCGTGATCGAACGGGCGCAGCAGATACGGCGTGGTGAAGGTCGAATCCATCATCAGCGGCAAGTGATGGTCGTGCGCGATGGCCGAGACGGTGGCGATATCGAGCACGTCGAGCCCCGGATTGCCCAGCGTTTCGGCGAACAGCACCTTGGTGTTGGGGCGGATCGCGGCGCGCCAGGCGTCAATGTCGCGCGGGTCGACGAAGGTCGTTTCAATGCCAAAGCGCTTGAGGGTGTAGGCCAGCAGGTTCTGCGAGCCGCCGTACAGCGCGCGCGAGGCGACGATGTGCGAGCCGGCCCCGGCGATGGTCACCAGGCCGAGGTGCATCGCGGCCTGGCCGCTGGCGGTGGCAATGCCGGCCACGCCGCCTTCGAGCGCGGCGATGCGCTCTTCCAGCACGGCGTTGGTGGGGTTCGAGATGCGCGAGTACACATGGCCGGCGCGCTCCATATTGAACAGCGAGGCCGCGTGGTCCGAGTCCTTGAACGCGAACGAGGAGGTGAAATAGACGGGGGTGGCGCGCGCGCCGGTGGCCGGGTCGGGCGCGGCGCCGGCATGCAGCGACAGGGTGTCGAAGCCGGGATATTGAGGTCCGCTCATGGTGGGCTCATCTCATGGAAAAAGGATGGGCCGAATCGTAGCACGCATGCGTTGCACAAAAGCGTGGTTTGCTCGTTAAAATGGTGCAAATGCCAATCGGGCCCTGTCACCAGTGCCATGATCCATCGCAATGCTGGATTTTTTGCCAAGCTTACGCTACAGTCGGAGCTAGGGCTTATAAAAGACATCCCTTGGGGAACTCGAAAAACCGTAGCGAGCGGTGCAAGTTTAGTCCAAGAAGCGCAGCCGTACGAAGGTACGGTGAGCATCGTAGGGCGAAAATTGCGACGCGCAGTAGGTTTGTCGAGGCGCCCCCTTATAACCTCACCAGATCAGGCGGTCACCATGAAAGTCTCAGAAATCCTTCAAGTGAAGGGCAACATCCTCTATACCGCAACGCCCGAGATGCTGCTCGTCGATGCCGTCAACACCATGGCCGAAAAGGACATCGGTTCGCTGGTGGTCATGGAGTTCGGCGACCTGGTCGGCATGCTGACCTTTCGCGAAGTCATCAAGGTGCTGCACAAGAATAACGGCGCGGTCGGCGCGGGCACGGTGCGCAAGCACATGGACGACCATCCGATCACCGTCACGCCGGACACCGAAGTGAACGAAGTGCGCCGCATGATGCTCGAAAAGCACGCGCGCTACCTGCCGGTGATGAACGCCAAGACCCTGCTCGGCGTCATTTCGTTCTACGACGTCGCGCGCGCGGTGCTGGAAGCGCAAAGCTTCGAGAACCGCATGCTCAAGGCCTACATCCGCGACTGGCCGGCCGAAACCGCACAGGAAGACTGATTTGAGCCCGGCCCCGGGCGCGACGCGCCGCTTCAAGCAGGTGGACGTGTTCACCGGCGTCGCGCTCAAGGGCAATCCCCTGGCCGTGGTGTTAGACGCCGACGGCTTGTCCGACGCCGACATGCAAGCGATGGCGCGCTGGACCAACCTTTCCGAAACCACCTTCGTGCTGACGCCGCGCGATGCGCAGGCCGACTACCGCGTTCGTATTTTTTCTCCCGATACCGAGTTTCCGTTTGCCGGCCATCCCACGCTGGGAACGGCGCATGCCTTGCTTGAAGCGGGCCTGGTCCCGCGCCGCGCCGGCACGCTGGTGCAGGAATGCGGCGTGGGGCTGGTGCCGATCGACGTCGGCGCCGGTGGCATGCTGGCGTTTCGCGCACCGGTGGCCAGCCTGGCGCCGCTGGCGCTCCAGCACCAGCCATTGCTGGCGCGCGTCTTGCCGGACACTGAGCTCGATGCCGGATGCACGCCGCTGATCGCCACCATGGGCATCGCCTGGCTGGTGGTGCGCCTGGCGAGCGCGCAAGCCTGTCTTGATGCGCGCGTCGACGGCGCCGCGCTGCAGGAACTGACGCGCCTCGGCGTGACCGGCGTGGCGATCTACGGCCCGCATGACGCCGACGGGCCGGCCGATTACGAGGTCAGGGCGCTGTTTACCAAGCACGGATCGCTGGTCGAGGACCCCGTTACCGGCAGCGCCAACGCCTGCATCGCGCGCGTGCTCCAGGCGCAGGGCTTTCCCGACGGCGGCGAGACCGGCCGCGCTTACAGCGCGCGCCAGGGCATCTGTTTGCAGTGCGACGGCCGCATCGCGGTCACCTATGTCGATGGGCAGCCGTGGATCGGCGGCCAGTCGGTCACGGTGATCGATGGCGTGGTGCGCATCTAAGATGTGGCATCGCTATGCATGCCTGATCGTCGCAGCCAATGTGGCCGGCGCCGCGACGGCGTCGGCGGCAAGCCCGGACACACCTTGTGGCAAGCATGATGCCGGGGCGGCCGGCAACGTGGCATTGCCGGCGATGAGCATCAAGACGGCGCTGTATGGGGTGGCTGTGTCGGGCCGCTTACTCAAAGTCGACCTCGATGGCGGCAAGACGACCATTCTGTCCGACCACGGTTTCGAATCGATGCCCTCCTTGCGCGCCTCAGCCGACGGCAGATGGCTCAGTTATAGCGGCGTGCTCAAAACGGGTAACAAGACGCAGTACTGGCTCTACGACCGGCGTCGTCATTCAGAACAGCTGGTGTATGAACACCCTGCATGGGGTGGTGGCATTCCCGCATTTTCGCCGGACAGCCGCTACCTCGCCATTGGCGCCGCTTACGACAGCCGCTGGGGCGGCGCCAGCGGCGATGGCCTGTTCCTGTTTGATACCCAAACGTCGCGCTTGTTACCCGTCAAACTGCCACCAGGAATATCCGGGCGGCAGGCATGGCCATCGACCAGCTGGTCGCGCGACGGCACGCTGCTATTGCTGGCGCGCGGGTTGTTGCCTGATGCCCGTTTCAGCTATGTTGGCTATCATCCCGCGAGTACGAGGAGCAGCATGCTGTCGGGCCAGTACGATGCGCAGGAACATCGTTATACGTTCAAGCGTGGTAACAAGACCATACCCGCCGCCGATGAAGGCGTGCCGCGATCTGACATCGCGCACGAATCGGGCTGGTCGCCGGGCAGGCAGTGGCACGCCTACTTCGACCAGCGACAGGATAGCCGTCCGTATCAGCTGCTTGTTGCAGACAAAGCCGGCGCGATCAGGCCGGTCGCTGTGGGCGGCTATTCCCAATGCGAAGGCTACACGCTCAACATCATTGGCTGGTTTGACGAGCGCCATCTGCTGTACCGAAGCGGCATGACGACGTACCGGGTCTTCGACGCGGAAACGGGGAACACGGCCGATCTTCCGGGCGAAGACGACATGCCGCTGTCATTCACGTGGTAGAGCAGTGCCGGCCTGTCCCGGTCCGTGACCGCTCCCCATGAACGCCTACGCGCGCGTCTACGATCTGCTCGCCGTGCCCGATGCACTGCGCGCCTGCGCCCTTGGCGCCATCGCACTGCCTGTCGCTGGCGCCGAGGCGCCGGCGTACTGGTATGGCTTCCCGCCCGCGCTCATCCCGCTCTGGAGCGAGCCGTCAGGCCCGTCGTACCATGGCTATTGGAAGCACTGGTTCATCGAGCGTGAACCGACGTATGTGAGGATGTATGTCGAGTGGCCCACCGCGCTGGAGCTTGCCCGCACGCCCGCCCAGCTGTTCGCGCTGGTGGCCATCAGGGCGATTGTGGAAAGTGACGCGGTGACGCCGCAAGTGGCGGCGTTCGCCACGGCGGTCGGCATCGGCAACCTTGACCAGATCGACGCGGTGTCGCTCGACACCGGCGACGATGCGCCAGGTCTGGTCCGGCTCGACCAGTTCGCGGTCGATGCGCCGTTGGCGTGCTGTTCCGACCCCGTTTCGTACGGCGGAAGCTTTCCATTGTCTACCCAGCCACCCGGCGCGCACGCGCTGGCGCGTACCAGCCAGTTCGAGCTCGATGCCGATGTCCTTGCTGGCTGGCTTGGGGACGCGGGGTGTCCGCCGTGGCTCTCCACGCGGGCGCAGTCCCGGCTGGCGCTGTGCCGCAGCTACCTTGCCCAGGGGGCGTTCGGACTGGCCTGGCTCACCATCAATGCGCGCGGATGGTCGATTGCCGACGCCCGTACCGCTGTCGCGGAACTGGCCGTAGCGGCGGGCGACCCACGGTTCGAGGTGCTCGCCTCGGCGTGGCTGGCGGTTGCCAACGACAGCGCCGGCGGGTATTGAGATTGCGCCAGGGCGGCCGGATGGTGCTTTTTGTTAGTGCCCTGAACCGTGCTGCTCGAAGTCGGGTGGCCAGTACTCCCGGTTCGGTGGCCTCACCGAAAAATAGATGCCACGGGGCGTGGTGAATTGCTCAAGGACTAATGCGCCGGCAGCGATACGCGCTACGAATTGCTCCAGGAACTCTACAAGCGTCTCGGCGACAGGCTCGGCCGTCGGAGAGTCGTGCGGGACATAATAAAGCTTGCCGGAATCTTCGTTGTGGCGAACGCAGAGATAGTCGCCGTTGGAGCAGAACAAGGGAACGAGCGTCATTGCTTCGGCTTCGCCGGGGCGGTCCGATTCGAGGGAAATCTGTAGTTCTGTCGAATGGTCGCCGACGAACGCGAGCGATATCCATTCCCAACCACCAAAAATTGCGTCGCCTTGGCTGCAACCATCCGCTTGGCGATACAGCTGGTGAACTGGATCGGGAAGCCGAATGCCAGTTTCCTGCTCAAATGAATCGATTTGCGCTGCGCTTGCCGGCTCGCTCAATCGCTTCGATAAGTCGGGATGAAGCGCTTCAACAGCACGCCGAGCTTCTCCGAATGCATGCTCCACACTTGCCACGATCTGTCTCCCGGTTGCGAACGTGATATCGGCGCCATGCCGATGCTGTTACAAATTTTAGCATGGCGTTTGAACGCGGATAAATACGTGCCGGTCCAGCCCGAATCTGACATCCTCAGTCCGCTGCGGTTGCCATGTTCTGTCCAAACGTCCTGCGCCAGTCCCTCGGGCTGACTTGAAACCGTTTTTTGAAGTGCTGCCGCAACGAAATCGGCGTCTGGAACCCCGCAAGATCGGCAATTTTCTCGACTGACAGCGATGTCGTTTCCAGCAGGTCGCGCGCGCGCTGCAAGCGCTCGTTCACCAGCCAGTCGACCAGCGTCATGCCGGTCGCCTTGATGAAGTGACGGGTGAACGTGCGCCGGCTCATCGACGTTCGCGCCGCCAGTTCATCGATATTGTGCGCGATGGCGAGATGTTCGCGCAAATAGTCGAGAAGACGATTGACCTGGGCGTCCTGCGTCGAAACGGCCATCGGTTGTTCGATGAACTGCGCTTGTCCACCTTCGCGGTGCGGCGGGATGACCATGGTGCGCGCGACCTTGTTGGCGATTTTGGACCCGTAATATTCGCGCACGATGTACAGGCAACAATCGAGCCCGGCGCCAGTACCCGCCGAGGTGATCAGCTTATCCTCCTCGACATACAGCGCATTCATGTCGAGCCGCACGCGCGGAAACCGGGCGCTGAAATCCTTTTCGGCCATCCAGTGCGTCGAGGCGCTTTTGCCGTCGAGCAGGCCTGCATAGGCGAGCGCATACGCGCCATAGCACAGCCCGACGACGTGGGCGCCCCTGGCATGGGCGCGCGCCATCGCCGCCACCAGATCCGCCTCGGGAGGCATGTTCAAGTCGTCCCAGCCCGGCACCACCACGATGTCGGCCGTTTCAACGAGTTCGAGTCCGCCATCGGGATGCATGGTCAAGGCACGTTCCGCCGTCAGGGGCCGGGCGCCCGAGGACACGATCTTCAAGTCGAACAGCCGTCCTTCGGGCAACTGTGCGTTGAAGATCAGGTACGGCACCGCGAAGTGGAACGGGCTGAAGTTGGGATAGACGATCAGGGCGACGACGGGCGTTTTTGTGGTCATGAGGAGCGGAAAAGTGGCATATGGCCCAATCGTGTCGTTAAATGGCTTGCGGGTCAATTTTATACGGAAGGCGATGCGCCCACAATACTGCTACCGAACACAAATCAATGGAGTAGCAAAATGCAACGAGTAAAAACCCTGGTTATCGCCCTCACCCTGGCCCTTGGCACGGTCGGCGTCGGCGCCCACGCAGCGGCCCCTGACGCTGCGGCGACGACCGCGCCAACGGTGCAGATCCAGCAAATCCGTAACGCGACGGCCCGGATCAGCTATGCGGGCAAGACCTTCCTGATCGATCCATTCCTGGCAAAGAAGGGCGCCTATCCGGGCTTTCCGGGAACGTTCAACAGCCAGTTGCGCAATCCCATGGTCGAACTGCCGATGTCGGCGAAAGACGTCATGAAGGGCGTTGACGCGGTGATGGTCACCCATACTCACCTTGACCATTGGGACGGCGGGGCTCACCAGTTCATTCCAAAAGCGATTCCGCTGTTCGTGCAGCATGAAGCCGATGCGACGCTGGTTCGCGGACAGGGCTTCACCAACGTCCGGATCCTCGGGGAAAACACCGTGTTCGAAGGCGTGCAGTTGACCAAGGCCGGCGGCCAGCACGGCACCGATGCCATGTTCGCCACGAAGCCGCTGGCCGAGGCGCTGGGCGAGTCGATGGGCATTGTCTTTCGCGCCCCAGGTGCGAAAACCGTCTACGTCGTCGGCGACACCGTATGGCGTTCCGAGGTTGACCAGACGCTGGAGAAATTCAAACCCGATGTCATCATCCTCAACGCCGGCGACGCGCGCGTGGTCGGCTACACCGGATCGATCATCATGGGCAAGGACGATGTGCTCCACGCCTACCAGGCAATGCCGAACGCGACGATCATCGCCACGCATATGGATGCAATCAACCATACGACCCTGAGCCGCAAGGAACTCAAGGACCACCTCAAGCAACATGGTATCGGCAATCGCGTGCGCGTTCCGGCCGATGGCGAAACGCTGGCATTCTGAGGCCCTGGCGCTCCTCGGGCGAGACTCAGGCCGGGTCGTTCGACAACGCCAGCGCCGCATGCGCTGGCGTCAACTGGTCGCTTGAACTGATCAGGGTCGCGCGCCCGGTATCGATCATCGCCTGCGCGCCCAGGTGCAGTTTTGCGATCAGTTCGGCGTTGTCGCCGCCTGCTTTGGGCCGCAGCGCGCTCCAGCCGTTGCGGCCATTGGCCTTGATCCAGTACAGCGCAGCATCGGCCAGTTCGACCAGGTGCTCCCAGCTCACGCGCTCGGAATCGTCGAGGTACAAGCCGCTTTCGGCCAGCCCCACCGAGCAGGTCAGCGCGACGGTGATGCCGTCGCCCAGGTCGAACACCTGGTTGGCCACCGCGCGCCGGATGCGTTCTCCCAGCACCGGCACGAACTGGCGCGTGCTGGGCCGGCACACCAGCAAGAATTCTTCTCCGCCCCAGCGCACGATGTAGTCGCCCACCCGCACCTGGGCGCGCAGCACGTCGGACACCTGCTGCAGCACGCGGTCGCCCGCGCGGTGGCCGTAGGTGTCGTTGATGCGCTTGAAGTGGTCGATGTCGACCAGCGCAAACAGCAGCGTGTTGTCGCTCGAGCCGGTGCGCTTGTTCTCGCGTTCGTAAAACGCCAGGTCGGCCGGAATCTGGTTGCTCAGGTAGCGCCGGTTGTGCAAACCGGTCAGCGGGTCGGTCTGGCTGGCCAGCTCCAGCGCGCGGTTGGCCACATGCAGCTGCTCGGTGCGCTCGGCCACTTGCAGTTCGAGTGCGGCGCGCTGCTTTTCGTGCGCGCGGCGCTGCAAGCGGTAGCCGCCGTACACGGTGCCGCACAACAGGGCCAGCAGCAGGCCGTAGAACCAGCTCGTTTCGTAAAAGTGCGGGGCGATGGTGAAGTCGAGCCGCGCCGGCAGTTTGTTCCAGACGTCGGCATTGTTGCTGGCCTTGACTTCGAAGGTGTACGAGCCGGCCGGCAGGTTGGTGTAGTTGACCGAGCGCGGCGCCCCGGCCGCCAGTTCGCGCCAGTCCTTGTCGTAGCCGTGCAGGCGGTAGCGCAGCACCACGCTGGCCGGGTCCTGGAAACTGAGGGCGGTAAATTCGAAGGCCATGTCGCGCGCGTCTTCGCGCACGCGCATGCTGCCGGCCTGGCCCTGGCCGATGTCGCGCCAGGTGTCGAGCACGCGCACCCGCTCGATCACGGCCGTCGGCGCGGTCATGTTCTTGGTCAGGCCCATGGTGTCGAGCGTGACCACGCCGTCGCGGCTGGGCAGCCACAGTGTGCCGGCCGGGTCCATGAAGCCCTTGGAGGTGCCGGCGCCGTTGCAGCAGTAACCCTGTTCGCCGCTGCGCCGGTCGCCGCGTTCGTTGAGGATCATCTCGGCATTGACGGTGCGCGACTGGCCGTTCTGCACCTGGCGCATGTCGGCCACCGGCACCCGCAGGATGCCGCGCAGCCCGGCCGACCAGAGGTAGCCGGCCGCGTCTTCGGTCAGGAAGAACGGCGCGTTCGGCGGCAAGCCTTCGGCGGCGGCGAATTTGTGCCAGCGGCGCCCGTTGAACAGGTACAGCTCCTCGGTCAGCGAGCCCAATACCAGCGAGCCGTCGCGCAGTTCGGTGATGGCGGTGATGTCCATGCCCGGTTGCAGGCCGCTGTCGAGGCCAATCTGTTCCATGCGCTCGCCGCGCAGTTCGTACAGCCCGTCCTGGGTGCTCACCAGCAGGCGCCCGTCTTTGAGTTCGCGCACCTGGCGCGCGCGCACGTCGTGCAAACCCTCGTTCTTGCCGAACCTGGTGAGCGCGCCGCCGACCAGGCGGAACACGCCCTCGCTGGTCGGGAACCAGATCACGCCGTTGCGGTCGCGTACGATGCCGTTGATCTGCGCGCTCGCCATCGGCGCGAACATGGCCGGCGCTTCCAGTTTGCCGCCCTGCCACAGCACCAGCCCGCGACGCGTGCCGATCCAGACCCGGTCGGCGTCGGCCAGCAGGTTGTAGGCGTGCGGATGGGGCAACTGGCTGCCGCTGAGCACCTGGCGGAAGCGCCCGTCGCTGTACACGCTCAGGCCATCGCTGGTGCCGACCCAGGTGCGCCCGTCCGGCGCGCGCGCCAGCGACCAGACGATCGGTTCGGTCAGCCCTTCGGCCGCCGCCAGGCGCCGGGTCGAGCCGTTCCACAGGCGCACCAGGCCCTGCCACTGGCTGCCCAGCCACAGGTTGCGCTCGCGGTCTTCGAACGCCGCCAGCACGCCCTTGACTGCGGCCGGGTTCTTTTCGGGGATGATTTCGGTGGCCTTGCCATTGCGGATGCGCCCCATGCCGGCGTTGCTGGCCACCCACAGGTTGCGGTCGCTATCGTGGTACAGCATGGTCGTGGGCGAGCTTTGCAGGAGCGGCTCGCCGGTGGCCGCGACCAGGTCCGCGCCTTCGCGCGTAAACAAGCCGACGCTGGTGCCGATCCAGATTTTTCCTTGCGCTTCCGCCAGCCGGGTGACCACGCCCTGGCGCATCCCGGCCGGCAGGGGAATCAGTTCGGTCTCCTTGCCGCGGCTGTGGAAAATCCCGCCGGCGCCGCCGATATACACGCCGTCGGCGCTTTTCAGCAGGGCGGTGGCCGGGGCCGGGCTGCCCGGACGATGCACCAGCTTGCCGCCGTCGTAGTCGAACACGCCGCTGCTGGTGGCCACCACCAGCCGGCCCTGGTCCTCGACCATGGCGTGGATGTCGAGCACGGGAAACTGCAGCGGGTCGGCCGGCGCAATGGCGCGGAACACGCCGTTCTCGACGACGGTCAATCCCTTGTAGGTGCCGACCCAGACGCGCCCGGCGCTGTCGGCCAGCAGGCTGCGGATCCACACGCCGGCCATGGCCGGCTGGTTTTCAGGCGAATAATTGGTGAAACGTACGCCGTCGAAGCGCGCCAGGCCGGCCTGGGTGGCGATCCAGATGTAGCCTTGCTGGTCCTGGGTGATCGCTTGCACGCTCACCTGCGGCAGGCCGCTCTGGATCGACCAGCTGGTGCGCACGAAATGGCGGAATGCCTTGTCGGGGTCGAGCGCCGCCGCCGGGCGCGCTACCACCAGCGCCGCCAGGCCCGCCAGCAGCAGCAGCGCGCGCACGCGCAATGCGCGCCGCGCCAGGGTGGGGAAGCGCCGCGAAATAATCGTACTCATGCATTCATTCAAGTTGGCGCCCGTCCATTGAAAAGCATGGATACGATATTACGTGAACGCGGGCGCGCACGGGGCGCGCATGCGGCGTTTACGGCGACGGCAGGGGCTGATGTTGCCGACGTGCAACGGTTGCGTGCTGATAGGCTATTTCAGGGCCGTATGGCCGGCGCCGGCCACGGGAATCAGGGCGCGCCGATGCTGCCTTCATCGTTGAGCCACTCGTACAGCGCCGCCGTGGCCATCGGGCGCGCGAACAGGAAGCCTTGCGCCAGCGGGCAGCCGAGCGACTGCAGGATGGCGGCCTGGCGTTCATCCTCGACCCCTTCGGCGATCACCGACAGGCCCAGGTTGCGCCCGAGCTGGATGACCATTTCGGCAATGCTGCTGCCGCGCGCCGAGTGCGTGATTTCGGTCACGAAGGCGCGGTCGATCTTGAGCCGGTCGACCTGCAGCCGCTGCAAATACGACAGCGACGAGAACCCCGTGCCGAAATCGTCGATCGCGATCGACACGCCGGTGTGCTTGATCTGGGCCAGCATCTTGATCAGCAAGTCCGGTTCTTCCATCGCCATCGACTCGGTGATTTCGAGTTCGATGAATTCGGGCGGGGCGCCGGTTTCTTCCAGCGCCGAGCGCAGCATGTCGAGAAAATACGGGTGGCGGAACTGCACCTGCGAGACATTGATCGACATGGTGAACTGGCGGTGCCCGGCATCGCGCAGGCGCACCAGCTCGTGGCAGGCGCTGCGCAGCACCCATTCGCCGATATCGATGATCAGGCCCGAATATTCGGCGATCGGGATGAAGCGGTCCGGCGAAATATAGGTGCCGTCGACGGTCTGCCAGCGCAGCAGGGCTTCGGCGCCGACCGGGCGGCGCGCCGTCAGGTCCATTTGCGGCTGGTACACCACGAACAGTTCGCCCTTGGCAAAGCCGGTGCGCAGCGCGTGCATCATGCGCACGCGCTCGCGGATTTCCACGCCCATGCTGCGCGAAAAATAGAAGTGGCCGGCGCGCTGCTGGCTCTTGGCGCGCTTGAGCGCGATGTCGGCGTCCTTGAGCGCGTCGGCGCCGCTGCCGTCGTGTTCCGACAGGCGCACCAGGCCCAGGGTGGCCGACAGCTGCACATCCTGGCCGTCGATCGAGAAGGGCGTTTCGAACAGCGCCAGGATGCGCACCGGATTGACGGCGGCGGCGTCGCCCAGCACCGAAAAAATATCGCCGCCGATGCGCGCCACCGTCAACTGCTGGCCGAGGCGCTGTTGCAGGCGGCTGGCCACGGCCACCAGCAGCAGGTCGCCGAACTGGTGGCCGAGGGCGTCGTTGGTTTCGGCGAAGTGGTCCAGGTCCACCAGCGACAGGGTGGCGTCGTCGCGCCCCGGCCCGGCCAGGGTGGTGTCGAGGATTTCGACCAGGCGCGTGCGGTTGGGCAGCTTGGAGAGCTGGTCGTAAAAGGCGGCGTTGTGCAGGTGGCTGACCAGCTCCACGTTGTCCAGTCCCACGGCCACATTGCTGCAAAAGACTTCCAGCAGGCGCTGGTCGAGTTCGCCCAAGGTGCGTCCCGGCGCCAGGAAGGCGACGAAATCGCGGCTCGATTTGCCGGCGAAGAACAGGGTCACCGCACCCGGCTCGTAGATGTTGCGGCGCTGCGCCAGGGTGCGCTCCATCGCCGCGGCGACGGCGGCGTCTTCCGAGGCGGTCAGGTTGCCGCTGCCGAGGCGGCGGTAAACGCCGGCCGTGGCCATGATGTGCAACTCGCGGCAGCGCGCGTCTGGGCACTCCTGCACGCACAGCACCCCGTTCGGCTCGACCCCGAGAATGTCGGCGATCTGCGCCAGCACGCCGGCGGCGAAGTTTTGCACGCCGTGCAGCGCCATCAGCTCGGTGCTGGCGCGCACCACCCGATCGAGGCCGTGCCGGTTGGCGCTGATCGCGCGGATTTGCTCGTACGAGCGGATCGCCGCCGTCACCGTCGTAAACAGCTTGATGCGGGTCAGTTCGGACTTGGTCTTGTAATCGTTGATGTCGAAATCGCGGATGGCGTCGATCTCGGGCGCGTAGCCGGGCTGCCCGGTGCGCAGGATGATGCGCACGTCGGCCAGCTTGAGCGTTTCGCGGATGTAGCGCACCAGGTGCAGGCCGGCGTCGTCCTGTTCCATCACCACGTCGAGCAGAATGACGGCGATGTCGTGTTCGTACTTGAGCATTTCGCGCGCCTGGCCGGCCGAATAGGCGTGCACGAATTCGAGCGGGCGCTGTTGCATGTCCAGGTTGCCGAGCGCGAAGGTGGTGGTCGAGTGCACGTCTTCGTCGTCGTCGATGATCATCACGCGCCAGACGCCGCCCGTTCCAACGCTGACAGGCGCACCGGGGTGTTCCTCCAAAAATACCAGGTCGTCGTGGTCGTCCTCAAGGTCGTCCAAGGGCGTGCTCGATGGGGGCATGTGTCGCTTCTCCAGGCGTTTTCCGGTAATGAGGCGTCGCCAATATACGTCCGATTGTAACAATCAACGCAGCTTGGTGCCGACCGGCCGACACCGATTGCAGCGCAATGCCACTGCTTTTCCATAGCATGCCACGAATTTGGCTTACTGTATCTATTGGCAGCGAGAAAAAGAAATTGCACAACAGATCAAGATAGTTGGCAAGATGTTCAGAAGTGCGGGGGGCGCCGTCGGAGCGGTCCTGGCCGTCGGCGCCAGCAAAAGCGCGCGGGCTGGTAGAATTGGCTTTTCCGCCACTCACTTCCCTATCATGTCCGGCAATTCTTTTGGCAAGCTGTTTACCGTTACAACGTTTGGCGAGTCGCATGGCCCGGCCATCGGCTGTGTGATCGACGGCTGCCCGCCGGGCCTGGTGTTGTCGGAAGCCGACATCCAGCCCGACCTCGACCGCCGCAAACCGGGCACCTCGCGCCACGTCACCCAGCGCCAGGAAGCCGACACTGTCGAGATCCTGTCCGGCGTCTACGAGGGCAAGACCACCGGCACGCCGATCATGCTGATCATCCGCAACCAGGACCAGCGCAGCAAGGATTACGGCAACATTGTCGAGAGCTTCCGTCCCGGCCACGCCGACTATACCTACTGGCACAAGTACGGCGTGCGCGATCCGCGCGGCGGCGGGCGTTCCTCGGCGCGCCTCACCGCCCCGGTGGTCGGCGCGGCGGCGGTGGCCAAGAAGTGGCTGCACGAGCAGTACGGCACCGTCTTCATGGGCTGCATGAGCCAGTTGGGTGACATTGCCGTGCCGTTCGAGGGGTGGGAGCACGTGCCGGACAACCCGTTTTTTGCCGCCAGCGGCGACGCCGCCCTGATCGCGCGGATGGAAGCGGCCATGGACGAACTGCGGCGCGACGGCGACTCGATCGGCGCGCGCATCGACGTGGTGGCCAAAAACGTGCCGGTGGGCCTGGGCCAGCCGATCTACGACAAGCTCGATGCCGACATCGCCTACGCCATGATGGGCATTAACGCCGTCAAGGGCGTGGAGATCGGCGCCGGTTTCCGTTCGGTGGCGCAGCGCGGCTCCGAACATGGCGACGAACTGACGCCGGATGGCTTTGTCGGCAACAACGCCGGCGGGGTGCTGGGCGGGATTTCGACCGGCCAGGACATCACGGTGTCGATCGCCATCAAGCCGACGTCCTCGATCCGCACGCCGCGCCGTTCGATCGACAAGGCCGGAGCGTCGGTGATGGTCGAAACGTTCGGGCGCCACGATCCGTGCGTGGGCATTCGCGCCACGCCGATCGCCGAGGCCATGCTGGCGCTGGTGCTGATCGACCACGCCCTGATGCACCGCGCCCAATGCGGCGATGTGCGGGTCGACACGCCGAAAATTGCATAAAACAGCTGCGGGGCCGGACGCTCCGCAGTCCGCTCCCGCTCCCGCTCTCGCGCCGTTCGCGCTGTTCCTGTTCGCGTACTACGCGCAGGTCGGCGCGTTTGCCATTTACGCAACCCTGTTCTTCGCCGCGCGCGGCATGAGCGCCCCGCAAATCGGGGTGCTGATGTCGCTGATCCAGGTGATGCGCATCATCGGCCCGAACCTGTGGGGGTGGCTGGCCGACCATACCGGCCAGCGCGTGCGCGTGCTGCGCCTGACCACGGGCGGCGCGCTGCTCGCCTTTTGCGGCATCTTTTTCGCCGAATCGTACTTCCAGTTCATCGCCGTGATGGTCGCCTTCAACCTGTTTTCGAGCGCCCAGGCGCCCCTTGGCGAAGCGCTGCTGCTGGCGGCCCTGCGCGGCGACGCCAGCAACTATGGGCGCGTGCGCATGTGGGGTTCGGTCGGCTTCATCGTGGCGGTGCTGGCCGCCGGCTGGCTGCTCGAGTCGCTGGGCGTGAACGCCTTGCCGTGGATCGCGCTGTTCCTGCTGGCGTGCGTGGTCGCGGCGGGTTTGTTCATTCGCCAGGCGCCTTTGGTGGCGCATGGCGCGGGCGCGCCGGGCTTGTGGAGCGTGCTGCGGCGGCGCGAGGTGATCGCGTTTTTCGTTTCGGCCGCGCTGATGGCGGGCGTGCACATGTCGCTCAACGCCTTTTACTCGCTGTACCTGGAGCAGGCCGGCTACAGCAAGCCGGTGATCGGCATGATGTGGGCGCTCGGCGTGGTGGCCGAGGTGGCGTTCTTCTATTTCCAGGCGCCGTTGCTGCGCCGCTTCGGCGCGCAGCGGGTGATGATGTGCGCCTTCGCGCTGGCCGCCGTGCGCTTTCCGGTCATCGGCGCCGCCGGCCAACTGCTGGCGGTGCTGGCGCTGGCCCAGTTGCTGCACGCGGCCACGTTCGCGGCGCATCTTTCGAGCTCGGTGATGGTCATGCAGCGCTGGTTCGCCGGCCCCTTGCAGGCGCGCGGGCAGGCGCTGTACATGAGCCTTGCCTACGGCATCGGCGGCACTTGCGGCGGACTGGCGATGTCGCTGTGCTGGGACCGGATCGGCCCGCAGGCGGTGTTTTACCTGGCCGGGGCGCTCGCGCTCGCGGCGGCGGGGAGCGCGGCGCTGTCGTTCCGCTGGCAGCGCCAGGAATGATTAGCGCGGCTTGGCGGCGGCCATCAGTTCCACTTGCTGGCGCCGCACCACGGTCTTGACGATCAGCGAGCGCAGGTCGTTGAGCAACGCGAATTCGGTCTGGCTCAGGTGAATCGCCGGGAAGCTGTCGTCCCAGTCGCCATAAATGAAACCGACCGGCTGGCCGTTGGACGAGAGCGGCAGGATCACGAAGCTGCGCGCGTTCGACAGCGAATCCTTCCACCACTGCGGCAGCTTGGCCGCGAACTTGGCGTCCTGCGCGTTTTCGACAAAAATCACGCGGTCGCTGCCCAGCGAGGCGTGGAACACGTTGGCGCTGTAGGCGTCGTCGAAGCTCAGGGCGCCGATCAGTTCCTTGGCGCCGTCGCCCAGGCCGATCTTGGCGATGTACTTGTTCTCGCGCCGGTTGCGCAGAAAGGCCACGGCGCGCGAGAAGGTCAGTCCCTGGAACACGGTTTCCAGCGCCATCGACATCATCTGGCCCGGAGTTGCCGTGGCGACGACGTCGCGCATGTCGGCTACGCCCGAGAGCAGCACCTTGTTGCCTTCGGCGCGCATGCGGCGCGTGGCGATGTCGGCGGCGCGCTTTTCGGCCGGCTTGGCCAGCGGCGCGATCGACAGGTCGGTGACGGCGGTTTCCTTGGCTTTTTCGATGGCCGTCAAAATATGGTCCGGCTCGACCCCGAGCATCGATGAAAAACTGCTGGCCAGCACGCGCACCTGGGCGGCCCCGGCTTCGTCGTCGTTCCACAGGGAGCTGGCGCACTGCGACGACATGGTCGATACCGCGGCCAGCCAGTCTTCGTGGGTGAACACCTCGCCGCGCGGGGCCGGTTCGACCCTGCGCATGCCGGCGATCAGGTTCTTCGGCAGGCCCCAGTGCTCGGCGGTGGCGCGCCCGATGGCTTCCATCGACAGGCCGAGCAGCGGCGGCGCGGCGGCGTCTTCGCCACCGCTGCCGCCGACCGCCTGCAGCGCGGTCCAGCGTTCGGGCATGTAGAAGGTAATCATCATGCGCCCCAGCGTGTGCAGCATCGAGCACACCACGGCTTCCTCGGCGTCGCGCCCTTTGGCGCTGGCGGCCACCTGTTGCGCCACCATTCCGGCCAGCACCGCTTTTTCCATCTCCACGTGGGCAACGGCCGAATCGGGCGAGGCGCGCGTCAGTTCCTCGATCAGCTTCAGGCCCAGCGCCAGGTGGCCGATGGCCTCCGTGCCGAGCACCAGCACCGCCTTGGTCACCGTGTTGATGCGCTGGCCGAACGCCGAATACATGCCGCTGTTGGCCAGGCGCAGGACCTTTTGCGTCAGGACCGGGTCCGACAGCACCGTTTGCGTCATGCTGAACTGGTGCTCGTCCTCGCCGCGCATGGCGCCGAGGATGGCGCTGATGGCCTTGGCGAAGCCGGGCATGTCACCGCGCCGGCGCACCCGTTCCCACAACTGGGCCAGGGTGGCGTCGGCGCTGGCCGGGGAGGGCGGGGCCGCCTGGAGCAGGGAATTGGCGATCATCGTAGCCCCGCGTGCGGTTCGATCGGCATCAGGGACGCGTACAAGTCTTCCTTGAGGGCGGCCATGGCCGCGTGGGCCGGCATCGGCTTACCGGTCAGGTAACCCTGGATGTACTGGCAGCCGCGCTGGTCGAGGTAATCGAGCTGCGCTTCGGTTTCCACCCCTTCGGCCACCACCGACAGGCCAAGGTGCTTGGCCAGGTCGAGCACCGCGTTGCAGATCGCGCCATCCTTGGGCGAATCGGGCAGGTCCTTGATGAAGGCGCGGTCGATTTTCAGCACCGAGATCGGGAAGCGCTTCAGGTACGCCAGCGAGGAGTAACCGGTGCCGAAATCGTCGATGGCGATGCGCGCCTGTCGCTCGGCCATCTTGAGGAGGATGGATTCTGCGTGCACGGGATCGATCATCAGGGTTCCTTCGGTGATTTCGAGTACCAGCTGGCTGCCGGGCAGGCCGGAAAAGGCCAGCGCGTGGTCCAGCACCTCGAGGAATTTATCGTTGCGAAACTGGCGCGGGCTGATATTGACCGAGATGTACAACGGTCGCTTGGCCACTTCTTCGAAGTGCCTGAGCTGGACGCAGGCCGCTTTCAGGGCCCAGGCCCCGAGCAGGTTGATCAGGCCATTGGTCTCGGCGATGGGAATGAAGCGCACCGGCGGCACCATGCCGAGGGTGGGATGCTTCCAGCGCATCAGGGTCTCGAAACCCTGGATGCGGCGCGTGGCGGCGTCCACGATCGGCTGGTAATAGAGTAGAAATTCGCCTTCGCGCACCGCCAGGAACATGGCCGCTTCGAGCGAGATATCGTGTTCCGGCGGGACGCTGGTGCGCGGGCTGTAGACCAGGCAGCGCGCCTTGCCGCTTTCCTTGGCGCGCGACATGGCGGCGTCGGCCAGCGCGACCAGCTGGACTTCATCCTCGGCGTGCTCGGGAAACAGGGCCAGGCCGATCGAGGCGCCGATGTAGATGGTGTGCTTGTCGACTTCGAACGGGGCCTGCAGGGCCGCCAGCAGGCGCCCGGTGACCAGCTTGATCTGGGCTTCGCTGCAGGTGCCCGGCAGGACCGCGACGAATTCGTCGCCGCCGATGCGCGCCAGGGTGTCGCTGTCGCGCAGGGTCTTGCGCAGGCGCGCTGCGGCGATGCGCAGTACGGCGTCGCCGACCGGGTGGCCGAGGCCGTCGTTGACCTTCTTGAAGCCATCGAGGCCGATGGTGGCCACCGAAAAATTCTGCCCCGAGCGGCGCGCGTGGGCGATCACCATGCGGATCCGGTCCGACAGCAGCAGGCGGTTGGGCAGTTCGGTCAGGCTGTCGTGGGTGGCCAGGTGGCGCAGCCGTTCTTCGGTTTCGCGCTGGGCCGAAATGTCGCGCCCGACCGCCAGCAGAACCGTGTCGCCGCTTTGCTGCAAACGGCACAGGCGCAGGTCGAACCAGAGTTCCTTGTGCGGGGCCTTGAGGCGTATTTCGATGCGCGCCGGGGCGCCGGCGGCGTCGAGCAATGCCGCGCCCAGGCTGGCCTGGTCGGCGTCGGCGACCAGCGTGGCGAGCGGGGCGCCGGCCTCGAAGGCGAACAGGGCGCCGGTGCGCTTGCTGGCGGCCTTGATCCGGCCGGCCGCATCGAGGCGGAACACGATATCGCCGGCCGCTTCCATGAACTGGTCGAGCTCGGTGAGGGTGTCGCCGTGGGGCACTGATGGGGCACTGGTGCGCATTGTAAAAGTCGTTACCTTCGTATTGTGGCTTGCCGCTGGCTGCCAGGCGTCCTAGCAGCCTGTCGGACTTGGGATCGTCGGCTGCAAAAATACCTGGGACGGCCCATATTTCGCCGCTTTCTCGGCCAATAGCTCGCTATTGGCACTGCGAAATCGTCAAAATCTGGCCTCGCCCAGCTATTTTTTCGCTTCGACTCTCCAAGTCCGACAGGCTGCTAGTGTCCCGCGTTAGAAATTCGTTGAATAACTATGGCGACAATCGCACCGATACTGCGTCACAAATGCTCGCCAGGCCTCGGCCTGTCTGCGCTTTGTTCCTTGTCTCGTTACGATTTCACCACATTTAATCATCAACGAATTTCTAACTCGGGACACTAGTTTAGCAAATCGGCATTCACCGTGGCATGGAAAGATTCCAGAATGCATCAAAAACAGCCGGTGCGGTGGGTCATTGGATGTTGCTTGACCGAACGCAAAAAACCGCGTGCCGGACGGGCGGGAAAGCAACTCTTGCTCCGTTTTCGGCTTTGGGCTAGGCTCTGGAAGCCTGTCGGGTCTTCCCCGCCGGTGCGCTATTGTCGCTCACCAGGGCCGTTTCGGGGGCCGGCCGGCCTTGGAAACGCTGCTTTTGTGCAATATTTTTCGGAGTTTGAGACGATTCACACCATGAACCCATTCGATACGCATACGATTTTCAATCAAGCCAGTCAATTCGGCAATACCAACCTGTTCGCTGTCGATCCGGCACTGCGCGAGGCGGTGGTGCGCGAGGGCGCGCCGTGGGCGGTCGATGGCTTGCTGGCGCTCGGCGCAACGCTCGGCCGGGCCGAGGTGCTCGACCTGGCGCGCCTGGCTAATGTAAACAAACCCGTTTTGCATAATTTCGACCGCAATGGACGGCGCGTCGACGAAGTCGAATTCCATCCATCCTGGCACCAGTTGATGGCCTTGATGATCGGCGCCGGCGTGCATGCCTCGCCGTGGGAATCGGGCAAGGGTGGCGCACAGGTGGCGCGCGCGGCCCAGTACCTGCTGTTCGGGCAGGTGGAAAACGGCGCGCAATGCCCGGTCACGATGACCTACGCCTCGGTGCCGGCGCTGCGCCAGGCCGGCGCGATCGGGGCCAAGTGGCTGCCCAAGATCTTGTCGCGCCACTACGATCCGCGCTCGCTGCCGATCGAACAGAAGACCGGTGCGCTGATCGGCATGGGCATGACCGAAAAGCAGGGCGGCACCGACGTGCGGGCCAATACCACGCGGGCGACGGCGATCGAGACCGGCCAGGCGCAGGCGCGCTTTGGCGAGGAGGGCGTGGACGCCTGGCGCATCGTCGGCCACAAATGGTTCTTCTCGGCGCCGCAGTCCGATGCGCACCTGATCCTGGCCCAGACCGACGATGAAGGCAGCGCCGGCCTGTCGTGCTTCTTCGTGCCGCGCTACCTGCCCGACGGCAGCCGCAATGCGATCCGCGTGCAGCGGCTCAAGGATAAACTGGGCAACCGTTCGAACGCCTCGTCCGAAGTGGAGTTTTGCGACGCCGTCGGCTGGCTGGTGGGCAAAGTCGGACGCGGCATTCCCACTATCCTGGAGATGGGCGGGCATACCCGGCTCGATTGCGTGCTCGGTAGCGCCGCCATCATGCGCGCGGCGCTCACGCACGCGCTGCACCACGCGCGCGAACGCGCCGCTTTCGGGCGCGCCCTGGCCGAACAGCCGCTGATGCAAAACGTGCTGGCCGACCTGGCGCTGGAATCGGAAGCGGCCACCGTGTTTGCGCTGCGCCTGGCGCGCTGCTTCGACCAGGGCGCCGACCCGGCCCAGGCGCTGCTTGGCCGCATCCTCACGCCGGCCGGCAAATACTGGCTGTGCAAGCGCGGCCCGGCGTTCGGGGCCGAGGCGATGGAAGTCATGGGTGGCAACGGCTACGTGGAAGACGGTCCGCTGGCGCGCCTGTACCGTGAGGCCCCGGTCAATTCGATCTGGGAAGGTTCCGGCAATGTGATGTGCCTGGACCTGCTGCGCGCCTTCGGCAAGACGCCGGCGGCGTGCGCGGCGCTGGCGGGCGAGCTGGCGCTGGCCGGCGCCGCCAATCCGGCGTTTAACGCGTTCAGCGAAGGGCTGCTGGCCGAGCTGGAAGGGCAGCAGGGCGACGAATACGGCGCGCGCCGGCTGGCCGAACGGATCGTGATCGCGGTGCAGGCGGCGCTGCTGCTGCGCCATGCGCCGGCGTTTGTCAGCGCCGCCTTCATCGCCTCGCGCGTGGCGGCGGGTGTGGGCGGGGCGTTCGGCCGCCTGCCGGCCGGTGTCGATTGCGCGGCGATCCTGGCGCGCGCGCTGCCGCCTGGCGCTTGAACTGGCGTCTGTACTGACTAAATTGGCGCAAAATGCGGACAAGCGCTCGGTTTGCGGGATAATACGGGCACAAGCCACAACCGGGGACCTCGACAAACCTACTGCGCGGCGTCATTTTCGCTTTGCGATGCTCACCGTACCTTCGTACGGCTGCGCTTCTCGAGCGAAAATGACGCCGCTCGCTACGGTTTTTCGAGGCCCCTGACAACAATGATTGAATCGAACTCCATGAAACAAGATCCGCGCTTCCCCAACCTGTTCATCCTCGATCACCCGCTGATCCAGCATAAGCTGAGCCACATGCGCGAACGCGACACGTCCACGCGCACGTTCCGCGAGCTGCTCAAGGAAATCACGCTGCTGATGGGTTACGAAATCACGCGCGACCTGCCGCTCACCACGCGCCAGATCGAAACCCCGCTGGTGACCATCGACGCCCCCGTCATCGCCGGCAAAAAACTGGCCATCGTGCCGATCCTGCGCGCCGGTATCGGCATGAGCGACGGCCTGCTGGAACTGGTGCCGTCGGCGCGCGTGGGCCACGTCGGCGTGTTCCGCGACCCGGAAACCCACAAGCCGGTCGAGTACCTGGTGCGCCTGCCCGATACCACCGACCGCATCTTCATCCTGTGCGATCCGATGGTCGCCACCGGTAACTCGGCGGTGCACGCCATCGACGTGCTCAAAAAGCGCGGCGTGACCGACGAACAGATCATTTTCCTGGCCCTGGTGGCCGCGCCCGAAGGCGTGCAGGTGGTGCAGGACGCGCATCCGAACGTCAAGCTGTACGTGGCCTCGCTCGATTCGCACCTGAACGAGCACGCCTACATCGTGCCGGGCCTGGGCGACGCGGGCGACCGCATCTTCGGCACCAAGTAAGCGGCGCGATGGCCACGCTGATCGACCCGGAGTTTTTCGCGCGCCTGCACGCCTTGAACGAGAAGTTCGCGGCCAGCGTGCCGGCCACCCTGGTGCGCCTGGAAGAGCTGCGCGCGCAGTTCGACCCGGCGGCCGCCGACGCGGCCCTGGTCAAGGAGCTCCATCAGAGCTTGCATACCATCGCCGGCTCGGCGGCGACCTTCGGCTTTCGCGTGTTCGGGGCGCAGGCGCGCCAGCTGGAACAGCGCCTGCGGGTGCTGATGGCGTTCGAGCTGATCGCGGCGAAGGACTGGAATGACTGGCTGCACGCCCTCGACGAGTACATCGCGTGGGCACGGCTGGACCCCAAGGCGGCCGCTTATCCCGGCTCGCCTGACTGAAAACCGCAAGAAAACCACATAGCTCGTTCTTTTTTGCCAATTGTGCGCGCATGCAAGGTCAAGTGGGCGTATCGTTTGATCTAGCGCAAACTTCGGCGGTCTCGATGTTCTATATTTATCGGACTGCCGCTGCAAACCGGGCGCTGTAAAAGTTGATATTCTGAATTTTTACAGCATGCGGGAAGTTTATTTTGCAGAGAACGTGTTTTTTGTGTTTTATTCGGTATAATGCGGGATCGTTGTGATTCGAGGTAGTTGTGCAGTCTGTCTGTCATTTCTTTCTTGCTTCGTCAAACGATCTAAAACGGGCGTAAGCCCAACTTAACTGAAATAGGAAATTGTAATGGCAACTGGCATCGTAAAATGGTTCAATGATTCGAAGGGTTTTGGCTTTATCACTCCTGATGAAGGCGGCGAAGATCTGTTCGCTCACTTCTCGGCGATTCAGTCGAACGGCTTCAAATCTTTGCAAGAGAACCAGCGCGTCTCTTTCGAAGTAACCGCTGGCCCTAAAGGCAAGCAAGCTTCGAACATTCAGCCAATCTAATCGCTGAGTCAACGACAAAAAATCCTCGGTTTCCGGGGATTTTTTTTGTCGTTCTTTTCGTCGGCCCGCCTCGCGCGGGCCGATGGCGTTTTTAGGTTCCGCTGCGCGCGCGCCAGTAATCGGCCTGTGCGTAGGTGCGGCGCAGGAAGTCGACGAAGGCGCGGATGCGCAGCGGCAGGTGGCGGCGCTGCGCGAACACCGCGTGGATGTCGTTGCCCGGCGCGGCAAATGCATCGAGCACGGTACACAGTTTGCCCGCTTCGATCTCGGTTCCCACTTCCCACATTGAGCGCCACGCCAGGCCTTTGCCGGCCAGCGCCCAATCGTGCAGCACTTCGCCGTCGTTGCACACCATGTTGCCCGCCACTTTCAAGGTCACCAGCTTGCCGTTGTCGCGGAAGGTCCAGCCACGCTGGCTGCCTTCGCTGCTGATCGCCAGGCAGTTGTGGCGCGCCAGGTCGGCCAGGGTGTCGGGCACGCCATGGCGTTTCAGGTAGGCGGGCGAGGCCACCAGCACGCGCTGGTTGTCGGCCAGCTTGACGCCGACCAGGCTCGAATCGGACAGGCTGGCGATGCGGATCGCCACATCCACGCCTTCGCCGATCACATCGACCACCCGGTCGTTCAGGTTCAGGTTGACCGTCACATCCTGGTGCTCGGCCAAAAAAGACGGGAGCAGGGGCGCGACATGCTGGCGCCCGAAACCGGCCGGCGCCGACACCAGCAGGTGGCCGCTGGCGCGCGCGCTGCGTTCGGCCACCGCCGATTCGGCTTCTTCGAGCTCGCCCAGGATGCGCTGGCAGTCTTCCAGGAAGGCCGCGCCTTCGTCGGTGAGGGCGAGCTTGCGCGTGGTGCGCTGCAGGAGCTTGACGCCGAGGCGCGCTTCGAGCGCGTCGAGGCGGCGCCCGATCATGGCCGGCGCGATGCCTTCGGCGCGCGCCGCCGCCGACAGGCTGCCGCGCGCGACAACCTCGACGAAAGTGGATATCTGACGGAACTGCCCCACGTGTTACTCCTTTCGTCTGTGACAAAAACGCACAGATGAATGTATTTTTTGTCTCGTTTAGCTACCAGTTAGTGAATATACTGGAAGGCAGACGAAACGCCAATTTGCATTCTTACCTTCTACAGGAGCACGCATGACTATGAATATCCCCGCCGGCATGGAAATCACCGCCGAGATCAAGCCTGGCTACGAGCAGATTCTCACTTCCGAGGCGCTGGCCCTGGTGGCGCGCCTGACGCGCGCGTTCGAACCGCGCCGCCAGGAGCTGCTGGCCACGCGCGTGGAACGCGCCAAACGCCTCGATTGCGGCGAGCGTCCCGACTTTTTGCCGGAAACCGCGCAGATTCGCGCCGGCGACTGGAAAATTGCGCCGATTCCGCAGGCGCTGGAGTGCCGCCGCGTCGAAATTACCGGCCCGGTCGAGCGCAAGATGGTCATCAACGCCTTCAATTCGGGCGCCGACAGCTACATGACCGACTTCGAAGACTCGAATACGCCGAACTGGGACAACCAGATCACGGGCCAGATCAATATGCGCGACGCCGTGCGCCGCACGATTTCGCTCGAACAGAACGGCAAGCTGTACAAGCTGAATGAAAAAATCGCGACCCTGGTCGTGCGTCCGCGCGGCTGGCACCTCGACGAAAAGCACGTGCTGGTCGATGGCAAGCGGGTCTCGGGCGGGATTTTCGACTTCGCGCTGTTCATGATCCACAACGCCAAAGAGCAACTGGCGCGCGGCGCGGGTCCGTATTTTTACCTGCCGAAGATGGAGTCGCACCTCGAGGCGCGCCTGTGGAACGATATTTTCGTCATGACGCAGCAGGAATTGGGCCTGCCGCAGGGGACCATCAAGGCCACGGTGCTGATCGAAACGATCCTGGCCGCGTTCGAGATGGACGAAATCCTGTACGAACTGCGCGAACACAGCGCCGGTTTGAATGCGGGCCGCTGGGACTACATCTTCTCGTGCATCAAAAAATTCAAGCTCGATAAAGACTTCTGCCTGGCCGACCGTCCGAAAGTGACGATGACGTCGCCGTTCATGCGCGCGTATGCCTTGCTGCTGCTGAAAACCTGCCACAAGCGCGGAGCGCCGGCCATCGGCGGCATGGCGGCGCTGATCCCGATCAAGAACGATCCGGAGAAAAACGAGATCGCCATGGGCGGCGTGCGCAATGATAAAGCGCGCGACGCGACCGATGGCTACGACGGCGGCTGGGTTGCGCATCCGGGCCTGGTGGAACTGGCGATGGGCGAATTCAAGAAGGTATTGGGCGACAAGCCGAACCAGATCGACAAGCAGCGTCCCGATATCGAGGTAACGGCGGCCGAACTGCTGGACTTCAAGCCGGAAGCGCCGATCACGGAAGCGGGCCTGCGCTACAACATCAACGTGGGGATTCATTACCTGGGCAGCTGGCTGGCGGGCAATGGCTGCGTGCCGATTCATAATCTGATGGAAGACGCGGCCACGGCGGAAATCAGCCGTTCGCAGGTATGGCAGTGGATTCGCTCGACCAAGGGTGTGCTCGACGATGGCCGCAAGGTCACCGCCGACATGGTGCGCGCGATGATTCCGGAGGAACTGGCCAAGGTGAAGGAAGTCGCACCGAATGGCGAGAACCCGACCTATGCGCGCGCGGCGGTCATTTTCGAAGAGATGTCGACGTCGGAGTCGTTTGCGGAGTTTTTGACCTTGCCGCTGTACGAAGAAATCTGATAGTTAGCCGGTACCGCTAACCCCTCGATCCGTCGTTCCCGGCCTGGGCGGCCCCCTTGGCGGGAATCCAAGTTCGCTGCTATGCCACGGAATGGGATTCCCGCCTGCGCGGGAATGACGGTGCTGGAGGCGGTAGTCATTGAACGCGTCCCTTTTGAGACCGCCTCCTGCGCGGAAATGACGGAATGACGGAGTGCCGGGCGGCGCGACCGGCGGTGGAAGCCATCACGCCCTCAGCACCATCGATTCGCGCTTGATGATCATCTCCGCAAACTGATCGGCCGGCATCGCCGGCGCCAGATACCACCCTTGCAGCAAATCGCAATGCTGCGCGCGAAGGTAGTCGAGCTGCGCTTGCGTCTCCACCCCTTCGGCCACCACTTCCAGCCGCAGGCTGTGCGCCAGCGCGATGATGCCCGCGATGATGGCCGCGTCGTCCGCATCGTGCGGCACATCGGCCACGAAGGAGCGGTCGATCTTGATGATATCGACCGGGAAGCGCTTCAGGTACGAGAGCGACGAGTACCCCGTCCCGAAATCGTCGATCGACAGGCGCACGCCCAATCCGCGCAGGCGGTGCAGGGCCTTGAGCGTATCCTGCGCGTGCTCCATCAGGGTGCTCTCGGTGATTTCGAGTTCCAGCAGGTCCGGTGGCAGGCTTGACTCGATCAGCACCGCTTCCACCGTATCGGCAAAATTCTTTTGCAGCAGCTGGCGCACCGACAGGTTCACCGCCACCCGCATCGGCGGCAGGCCCTGGTCGATCCACGCCTTGAGCTGCGCGCAGGCGGTGCGCAGGACGAATTGGCCGAGTGGATTGATCAAGCCCGTTTCTTCGGCCAGCGGAATGAATTCGACCGGAGGCACCATGCCGCGGGTCGGGTGCTTCCAGCGCACCAGCGCCTCCATGCCGATGATGCGCTGGTTGTCCAGGCGCGCCTGCGGCTGGTAAAACACTTCGAGCTCGTTGCGTTCCAGCGCGCGCCGCAAGTCGCTCTCCAACCGTACATGCTCCGAAATCGCCTGTTCCATCGACGCTTCGTAGAACTGGAAACCGGTGTTGGTCTTCTTGGCGCGGTACATGGCGCTGTCGGCGCGCTTGACCAGGGTCGGCACATCGAGCCCGTCGAACGGATACATGGCGATGCCGACGCTGCTGGTGACAAAAATATCGTGGCCGTCGATCTGGAACGGCGCGGCCAGCACGCGGCCGATGGCCTGGGCGGCGGCTGCTGCCGGCGCCGGGCCGTCGACATCGCCCAGCACCACCGTGAATTCGTCGCCGCCCAGGCGCGCTACCATGTCGATGCTACGCACCGCGCGCCGGATGCGCTGCGCCACCGCCACCAGCAGGCGGTCGCCGACGTCGTGCCCGAGGTTGTCGTTGACGTACTTGAAGCGGTCCAGGTCCAGGAACAGCACCGCCAGTTGGGTCTTGCCGACGCGGGCCTGGTCGACCGCCTGGCCGAGCAGGTCGAAGAACAGGGTGCGGTTCGGCAGCCCGGTCAGCAGGTCGTTAAAGGCCAGGTGGCGGATGCGCTTTTCGGCGCGGTTCGCTTCGATGACGCGGCGCACCCGCTGAGACAAGACGGCGTAATGAATCGGCTTGGGAATATAGTCGCTGGCGCCGGCCGCAAAGGCCCGTTCGACCGAGGAATTGTCTTCCAGGGCGGTGATCATCAGCACCGGAATGCTGCTGCCGCCGGGCAGTTCCTGCATCCGCGCGCAGGCGGTAAAACCATCCATCACCGGCATCACGGCGTCCATCAGCACCACGTCGGGCTGGAAGCGCTTGAGCATCGTCAAAGCCTGGGCGCCGTCGACCGCTTCTTCGACTTTGAAGCCATCGCGCTGCAAGGTGTAGCGCAAGGTGCTGCGGGTGCTGCGGTCGTCGTCGACGATGAGTACTTGCGGCACATCGTCGGCGCCGCCCTGGCCGGCCGGGCCGTCGCCCGTGACTTCCAGCGCGAGCGCACCGGCAACCGCATTGTAGGCCACGCGCAGGCGCGGGAGCAGCGGCACGATCAGTTCCGGCCGGCCGGCAATGGCGTGTTCTTCGGCTTCCTTGGCCAATTGCGCCAGGTGGGTCGCGCCCAGGTTGCCCGAGGAGCCTTTGATGGCATGCGCCTTGGCGCGCGCGGTATCAAAGTCGCCGCCATGGGCCGCCGTTTCCAGGTCGAGCAGGTAGTGCGGCGTGTCTTCGAGGAAGGGGCTGATCGCCTGGGCCAGCGACGGCCCCATGATCTCGCGCAGCTTGACGAACATGGCCTGGTCGATCGGGCTGTCGCCGGTCTCGGGCGCGTACTTTGCGCTGTCGCCATTGTCGCCACCGCGCATGGCGCTGCGCGACTCTTCACCGCGCGGCAGCCAGCGATCGAGCTTCTGGCGCAGTTCGAACAGGGTGATCGGCTTGGCCAGGTAGTCGTCCATGCCGGCGGCCAGGCATTTTTCGGCGTCGCCGCGCTGGGTGTTGGCGGTCATGGCGACCAGCGGCGTGCGCCGCCCGCTGCCGTGCTCGAAGGCGCGGATATGCGCGGTTGCTTCGTAGCCGTCCATCTCGGGCATGCTGCAATCCATCAGGATCAGGTCGAAATTGCCGCTGCGCGCCGCCTCCAGCGCTTCGCGCCCGTTGGCGGCAAATTCGCAGGCGCAGCCGTTCATGGCCAGCATGCCGGCGGCGACCATCTGGTTGGTGCGGTTGTCTTCGGCCACCAGGATGCGGAACGAGGTGCGCGGCGGCGCGGCCAGGGCGCTGGCGATCGCCATGGCCGGCGCTTTGGCCCCGGCCAGCAAGTCCTTCAGGGCCTGCAGCAGGCGCTCTTCGCGCAGCGGCTTGCCGAGCGACGGGTGGCCGTCGACCAGGGTGCCGCCCGAGGGCGTGCCGAAGCGGTCGAGGATCAGCACCAGGGTGCCGGGCGACTCGGCGGCGATTCTGCCGGCCAGGTCGTTGCCGTCGTCGTCGAGGGCGTCGATGTCCATCATGACGATGCTGTACGGGCGCGCCTCGCCGGCGCCGACCTTGAGCTGCAGCAGCGCTTCGCCGCCCCAGCGCGTGCCGTGGCAGTCGATGCCGTGGCGTTGCATGGTCTGGGCTACGAAGCTGCGCACGATCTGGCTGTCGTCGACGACGATCACGCGCAGGCCCGCCAGTTCAAGGTGGGCCGGCTCGGGCAGCTCGCGCAGCGCAGCCTTGCACACGATGTTGAAGGCGAAGGCGGTGCCGTCGCCAAGCGCGCTGTCGACCGTGATGGCGCCTCCCATCAGTTCGACCAACTGCTTGCAGATCGCCAGGCCCAGGCCGGTGCCGCCGTATTTGCGGGTGGTCGACGGGTCGGCCTGGGCAAAGGACTGGAACAGGTGCTCCTGCTGGTCGGCGCTCATGCCGATGCCGGTGTCGCGCACTTCGAAGCGCAGGCCACAGTGTGGAGCGTTGAGCGGGCCGTCGGCAAGCGCAATGCTGACCGCCACTTCGCCATGCTCGGTGAACTTGACCGCGTTGCCGAGCAGGTTGATGAGCACCTGGCGCAGGCGCAGCGAGTCGCCGTTGACGCATTGCGGCACGCCCGGCGCCAGCAGGTAAGCAAGTTCGACATCGCGCACCTGCGCCTGCTTGGCCACCAGTTCGATGACTTCTTCGAGCAGTTTGCGCAGGTCGAAGTCGACTTCTTCGAGCGAGAGCTTGCCCGCTTCCATCTTGGAAAAGTCGAGGATATTGTTAATCAGTTCGATCAGGGTGCGCGAGGAATTCCAGGCCACGTCGACGCATTCGGCCTGGCGCTTGTTCAGGCTCATTTCCTTGAGCATGTCGAGCATGCCGACCACGCCATTGAGCGGGGTGCGCACTTCGTGGCTGACGGTGGCGGCAAACTGCGCCTTCATCAGCGCCATGCTGACGGCGGCGTCGCGCGAGTCTTTCAGTTCCGCTTCGCGCTGTTCGAGTACGTTCATCATCTTGTTGAAGGCGAGCGCCATGTCGATCAGGTCGCGCGGGCCGGCCGGTTCGGCGCGCATGCCCGATTCGCCCGCTTCGGCGCGCCGCATCAGGCGCGACAGGGCGTTGAGCGGGTTGATCATGTGGCGCGTGAGCAGGCGCACCACCGCCAGCAGGATGGCGGCGAACGACAAGGTAACGACCAGGTTTCCGACCAGGAGCGACAGCGTCAGGCGGCTCAAGGTGTCCTTGGCGATGGCCACATGCACGTGCCCGAGCAGTTGCTTGGGTGGCTCCTGCAGGTCGAACGGCGAGGCGATGCCCTGGCCGCCGAACACCGGCGCGGTGAAGCGCCAGGCTTGCCCGGTTTCGCTGGCGAGCCGCGCTTGGGTGGTGGGCGGGACCGGCTTGAAGTCGGCTGCGGCCGCGGGCGCGGCGCCAGGCTGGCTTTTCGAGAGCAGCGCGACGCCGCGCGTATCGGTGATTTGCACGCTCAGCACGTCGGGGAAGGTGAGGGTGGTGGCAACGACGTCCTGGGCGTTTTCGGGCGAGTGGTACAGCAGCGCGAGGGTGCTCTGGCGCGCCAGGTTCTCGGCGATGCGTTCGCCCTGTTCCAGGAAATACTCGCGCATGCGGGTGCGCGCTTCCCAGGAATTCATCAGGGAGGAAAACAGCGCCAGGCCGACAATGGCGGCGGAAACGATGACGGTCAGTTGACGGCGGAACCCGGTGCGGCGAAGGAAGTCATGGAACATCTACTCAGGGCTCCGGATAGATAAGGTCGAAAGTGCGCTGCTGCTGCTGGCCGATGGTCAGGCCCATGTGGCTGGCGGTACGCAGGTTGATGGCGGTGTGCAGTTCGCGCAGTGGCTGCACGCCTTTTTTGAGTTCGCCCGCGATTGCGCCCTCGGCGGAACTGGCCAGCGAGCGGCCCAGCTCCACGTTGTTGGGGCTCATGGCGAACAGCGCGCCTTTTTTCACGTGCAGCACATTGCTGGAAAAGATAGGCACGCCGCTGTCCCAGGCTTGCTTGAGGATCAGCGGCAGCAGGGTGCGTTCTTCGACGGTGGTGGTGTCGTGGGGCAGCCAGACGGCGTCGCGCCGGCTGTCGGCGGCCGCAAACTGCGCCATGTAGACCTGGGCCGCCTGGGCCAGGTCGCGCGCTTCGTACGACACCAGTTCCAGCCCCTGTTCGCGCGCCGCCTCGCGCGCGATGCGCAGCAGCCATTCGGTTTTTTTGGGATCGTAGACCACGATCACGCGTTTGATCTCGGGCAGCAGCGCGCGCAGGCGGGCAAACAGCAGCGCCGGATCGGGCGTGAGGCTGATGCCGTTCAAATTGACGATTTCGGCGTCCGACAGCAGCAGGGCGCCGCCGACCAGGACGACGATGTCGCGATCGAGCGCCGCCGCCGCGTTCAGGCCCTGGCGCCCGAGCGCGATGACGACCCGGGCGCCGCTGCGTTTGAGCTGTGCGTTGAGTTCAAGCGCATCGAAGCGGGCGTCCACCGCATAGCTGCGCACGCGCAGGCGGGTGCGTTCTTCGATCCCCTGGATCATGCCGATGAAGGCGCTGCGAAACGGTTCGGACACGTTCGGATAGAGCACCGCGATGGTTCCCTTGCCGACCGAGGCCTGCAGGTCGGGGCGGCGCAGCTGGTCTTCCAGCTGGAAGAGCGTCATCGGCTTCATTTCGTATTGATCGCCGCTGTCGTAGCGCTCGAGCAGGCCGGCCGCCGCCGCCGATTCGGCCGCCATCCCGGGCGCGAGGTCGTCGGCGAGGGCGCGCGCCGCCGGCGCCATCGACAGCAGTAAAGACAGCAGTAAAGACAGCAGTAAAGACAGCAGAGCGGGCACGCAGCGCGCTGCGCACGGCCAGCGGCAGGCGTTGAAAAAGAGAGTAGTCATTGCGTACAGCGGGGACGCCTGGTCCGGTTAATTTGCAAGCAGCCACGCATGTGGGCAGACACCAGTGAGCAGTATACGTTACCGAAGTAGCTCGGAAGAAAGAATTTTGGCGATTCGATTAAAATTCCCGTTCAGGGTACGGGGAGCGCAATGGGCAGGTGCGTCCGGCAGCCGGAGAGGCAAGCGTCGCCTGCGTGCGACGCCAGGCGCCGCTAAAAGGTGTTTTTCCAGGTGCGCAGGGCGGCGAAGGCGGCGCCGGGCGGGGCGTGCGGGTCGAGTTTGCCGAGGGCCAGGAGGTTGGCGACGATGCCGGGCTGCTCGTCGCGCAGGAAAGGATTGGTGGCTTTTTCCAGCCCGATGGTCGAGGGCAGGGTGGGGACGCCACGCGCGCGTTTGGCGGTTTCGGCGGCGATGCGCTCGGCGATGAGTTCGTTGTCCGGCTCGGCGGCGGCGGCGAAACGCAGGTTGGCGAGCGTATATTCGTGCGCGCAATACACGGCGGTGTCGCTTGGCAAGACCAGAAAGCGGGCCAGCGAGGCGCGCATTTGCGCGGGCGTGCCTTCGAACAAGCGCCCGCAGCCGCCGGCGAACAGGGTGTCGCCGCAGAACAGCCAGTGCCCGGCGGCCTGTTCGCGCAGGAAGGCGATATGGCCCAGGGTGTGGCCGGGCACGGACAGCACGCGCAGGGCCAGCGCCAGGCCGGGCACGTCGACCAGGTCGCCATCGTCGAGCGGCACGGTGACCGTGGCGATGGCTTCGGCGCGCGGGCCGTACACGGCAATGGCGGCCGAACCGGAAGCGTGCGCGAGCAGGCTCGGTACGCCGCCAATGTGGTCAGCATGGTGATGGGTGAGTAAAATGGCGGTGAGCGTGAGATGATGCGCGGCCAGGGCCGCGATGACGGGCGCGGCGTCGCCGGGGTCGATCACGGCGGCGTGGACGCCATCATGGATCAGCCACAGGTAATTGTCCTTGAACGCGGGAACGGCGAGCACGCTCAAGGGGCGCGGCGTCGGATTGGTCATAGTGAAGGTGTCGGCAAAGGGGGTGGCATGGATAGCGCGGCATCCGAAAAGTCCATTATAGCGCTCGACGGCTGGCTGAAGACGCCGGCGGGCGCCTACGTGCGCGCGTGGGAGCAGGCTTGCCTGGACCAGTTGACGGCCGATATTTTCGGCTACAACGCCGTGCAGATCGGCTTGCCGCAGATCGATGCGCTGGCGGCCAACCGCATGCCCAACAAGTGGCAGGCGGCCACCCGCACCTCGTCGCGCGAGCAGGTGGCGCTGGGGTCGGGCAAGCGCCAGATCGCGGTGGCGCTCGATTTTGCCGAGTTGCCATTCGCTTCGCAAAGCCTGGACCTGGTGGTGATGCCGCATGTGCTCGAATTCGCGGCCGAGCCGCACCAGGTGCTGCGCGAGGTCGAACGGGTGCTCATTCCCGAAGGCCAGTTGATTATTTGCGGCTTCAATCCGGCCAGCTTGTGGGGGCTGCGCCAGGGTTTGCGGCGGGTGACGCGCTCGCCTTACCTGCCGGTGGCGGGGGAATTCATTTCTATGCCGCGTATGAAAGACTGGTTAAAATTGCTGAACCTGGGCGTGAGCCGCAGCCATTTTGGTTGCTATGCGCCGCCTTGCCGCACCGCGCAATGGCTGGAGCGCTATGCGTTCATGGAGCCGGCCGGGCAGCGCTGGTGGCCGTATCTGGGTGCGGTGTACATGGTGCATGCGATCAAGCGGGTCAAGGGCATGACCATGATCGGTCCGGTCTGGAACAAAAAATCGGCATCGGCCGCGCAAGCGGTGCCTGCCACCAATCGGAAGTAAAGACAGAGAAAGCCAGGATGAGTAAAGTAGAGATTTTTACGGACGGTGCATGCAAGGGCAATCCGGGTACCGGCGGCTGGGGCGCCTTGCTAGTGGCCGATGGCCACGAGAAGGAAATCTGCGGCGGCGAATTGAACACCACCAATAACCGCATGGAGTTGCGCGCCGTGATCGAGGCGCTGAGTATTCTCACGCGGCCGTGCGAGGTGGTGTTGCACACCGACAGCCAGTATGTCCAGAAGGGCATTTCGGAATGGATCCACGGCTGGAAGGCGCGCGGCTGGAAAACTGCGGCGAAGGAGCCGGTCAAGAACGAAGACTTGTGGAAGGCGCTCGACCTGGCCCAGGCGCAGCACGCGGTGGAGTGGAAGTGGGTGCGCGGACACAATGGGCATCCGGGCAACGAGCGCGCCGATGTGCTGGCCAACCGCGGCGTGGAGACGGTCCGCCGCTGAGCGGGCCACGGCGGGGGCGCGTGCGCTTTTGCTATACTGCGCGCCTTGTTTCATTTCATTTCCAGACTGCCATGCGCCAAATTGTCCTCGATACCGAAACCACCGGCCTGAATCCTCGCACGGGCGACCGCGTCGTCGAGGTGGGCTGCGTCGAACTGCATAATCGTATGCTCACGGGGAATAACTTCCACCGTTACATCAACCCGGAGCGCGATTCGGACGAGGGCGCGCTGGCGGTGCACGGCTTGACCACGGAATTCTTGCGCGACAAGCCCAAGTTCGCCGAGATCGCCCAGGAATTGCGCGAGTACATCCAGGGCGCCGAAGTCATCATCCATAACGCGCCCTTCGATCTGGGGTTCTTGAACAACGAGTTCAAGTTGCTCGGGCTGCCGACCTTCACCGAGCATTGCAGCGGGGTGATCGATACCCTGGTCAACGCCAAGGAAATGCATCCAGGCAAGCGCAACTCGCTCGATGCGCTGTGCGACCGCTATGGCGTGTCGAACGCGCACCGCAAGCTGCACGGGGCCTTGCTCGATGCCGAGTTGCTGGCCGATGTGTACCTGTCGATGACGCGCGGGCAGAACAGCCTGTCGATGGATGTCGAGGAAGAGGCGGGCGAGGGCGGCGGCTTGCTGGAGGCGGTGGCGCTGGCCGAGGTGATCGTGCTGGCCGCCAGCGCGGACGAGCTGGCCGAGCACGAAAGCGTGCTGGGCGGGCTGGACAAGGCGGTCAAGGGAAACTGTATTTGGAGAAATTACGCAGAAGCGTGACGTTTTGCGAAACGTATGTCATAATACGCCCCGCTTCGGGAGGTTAGCTCAGGGGTAGAGCACTGCATTCACACTGCAGGGGTCGCAAGTTCGAAACTTGCACTTCCCACCAAGAATACGCAGTAAAATCAGCAAGTTAGAAGAACGCCGACACTCTGGATTGTCGGCTTTTTTTTGCCTGTGTAATTTGCTGGTGTAATTATCCTTTGTTCTGTACCAGGCTCGACAGCTTATCAAGCGCCGCGCGCTGGGCGTCCACCTGCAGGTGGGCGTAGCGCTGCGTGGTCTGGACATTGCTGTGGCCAAGAATCTTGCTGATCGTGTACAGGTCGACACCGAGGCTCAGCATGATGCTCGCGCACGAGTGCCGCAGGTCGTGAAAGTTGACGTGCTCCATGTGCGCCTTTAGCCGGGCGCGCCGCCAGGATGATTTCATGCCGTCGACGCTAATCGTAAGCGGAAAATACTCCAGCCAAGGCCGCAGCGCCGGGATGATCGGGATCACGCGCATGCGCAGCGTTTTCGTATGGCTTGCGGGAAGGGTGATTGTGTCCACGCCAATATGCTCACGCCGGATTTGAAAAATCTCGCCGCGACGCGCCCCCGTCAATAATGCCGCCCAAATAGCCGCCTGCGCCTGCTCGGTGCAATGTTGTGCAATTTGGCGTACCTCCTCGACATTGAGAAATACCTCGCGTTTATTGTTCACCGAGACGGTCTGGATTCGCAAGCCATAGTTTTCAGGAATTAGGCGCTGGCGCCAAGCGATAGCCAAGCCCTTCTTCGCGCAAGCCAGGGATCGGTTGATGGTTGCCGGTGCGTAGGCCGGCTTCAGCTTTTTCGTCTTCGGGTGCTCTACTAGTTGCCGCATGTCCTTAATTACGTGGTCTGCGAACTCCTGCGCCTGGCTGGCCTTGTATTTGCCCACCCAGGGCCCAAGGCGCTTCGCGTGATATTCCGATGTCTCCGCGCTACGCAGTGTTTTCGAATGCTCGACGTAGAGCGCCATGACGACGCTCATTGGCGGGTCCCCGGGAATGTTGACCTCTTTCGGCGCGCGCGCCACCGCGCTCCGAATCTCCGCTTCTACGAGCTTGGCATCACGCGTAGTTGCACCTTCCGGCAAGACTCGGTGAACTCTTTTCCCGCCGACCATAACGCCGACGTGTTTCCTACCTTTTGCATCGTCCCAGATGGACATTGATAATTCTCCTTTAACCACATTTTGCATTCGTTCATGTCGTATCGTTTCGACCGTTTGCCTACCGGAGTGAACGGCAGCCCGGCATACTCGAGCCGGCGAATGGTCGACTCGCTGACCCCGAGTGCCGCGCATATCTGTTGTCTGTTCATTTCACTGGTCGTGCTCGCAGGCTTCTTGCTTGGGGCGGAGTCCATCGTGGACACCAGCTCGGCGATCCGCCGCATTTCCGCTTCGCTCATGTTCATTGGTCATCTCCTCTTTTTAACGGCACGATCGGTTCGTCCGCCTTGATCATTTCGACCCTCTTGTGCAGCGCTGCGGAGAGAGCAGGCCCGCAGTGCTTCGCCGGCTCGCCGGTCGGGATCGGCCGCGACGACTTTTCTGCTAGAGAAGAGGCGTAGCAGAGCGAACCCTCTCGGAGGTTTTCGCCAGCCAGGTCGGCGCCTGTCAGTTCAGATACTTTCATACCGCACCCTCCTGTTTGACCGCCTCAATTGCCGCCGCCCACACGCGATCCCCGTCCTGGTGCGTCATTTCGCGAGGTTTGATACCAGATGCTTCCAATTGATCATCGATTACGTCCTCGATGGCGCTGACAATAGCGGCTGTGGCCGCGACCGGCACGAGCGCCATCCCGGCCGGCGCGCCGCGTGCTGCCTCGGCGGTCAAGCGATCGATCACCTTCGCTAGTTCCTCGGCGTGTTTGGCGGCGTACAAATGCAGGTGCGTGCTATCGAACAGTGGCCCCAGGTTCGGGTGGTTGATCAGCGGGGCGGGTAAATCCGGCAGGGTCAGGTCGTGGGTGGTCATGCTGCACCGTCCTTTCCTGACAACGCTTGCGCAAGGTGGGCGGCCCCGGCACTAGTCAGCTCAAAGTCCCCACGGCACCCACAGGTACAGCCATCGATCAAGCCGCGTCGCAACAGCATGTTCATTTTGGAGAGCACCAGCTTTCTCGGCGTTCCGGGCGGCATAGCTTTGACAACGGTGTTGTCACAATCGAGGTTAAACCAAGTGCCGTTCCGCTCGCGTAGCGCCGCTAGGAATAGCAGCACGGGCACGCCCGGGATGTCCTTGCATTGCTTGTTGCCGATCATGACGCACCGTCCTTTCCTGCCATACCTAAAACGGTAACGGGCCATTCTCTTGGTTCTGGATCAAGAAAATTCCAAACCTTTAGCCCTTTATCGTCGTACCCAGCAAAGCGTGCTGGCATTGGTTTGCACTCCCAATCCGTAGTTGTATCGGGGTCATTTGTAATGACTACCATGTAAAATTTACCAACGATTAATTGTCTTTCAATCATGGAGTCGCCAAAAATCACTACGCGCTTACTTGGCTTTGCGAGGTCCGGCGCTTCGACTGCTGGCTCTGCTGCTACAGGGGCGGCGAACAGGGGCGTGATCTTCCGACCCTTGCGCTTCCAGTAATTAGCGAGCACTGGGTCGTTGGTAAGCTCTTGATCATGAGGCTCCAGCAGGCCCCACGCCACCGGCTCCGCATGCCCTGCTGGCCGGGGAGCGCGGCGGGCGGCTTGCGCGTACTCCCGCATGTGGTCGGCGGTGAACACGGGCTCGGTCGCCGACCCCTCGCTGTGTCCGCAGTCAAGAAACACTGTTGCCTTTATGTTGTAATTGCGGCCACGATACTGCGCCGTGCGCGAGCGGATATACTCAACATCGCCCGGCGACATGTAACCCAGCGGCGCCGGCAGCTCGCGCTCTTGCGCGTTAATGGTGGCGGTCATGCTGGCTCCTCTGTTATCAATAATTCCAAGCCTTTCCTGCTGATTGAGTAGCCTTTGTACGATTCAATCAGCCCACGCTCGCGGAGGCGATACAGGAATTTACCAGCGAACAGTGCCATGCCCTGCTGCGAAGGGCGCGCCTTCCGATTCTCGCTGGGGATTGCCTCTAACAAGAGGTGACCGACAGCAGACGGGTAGTTGATTTTCCCTTTGTCGCGCAGAATTTCAAGGGTCTTGCGTTCGTACGGACTCAAGGTGATCATCCCTCGCCCCCGTTCTCTGGCTGCGCTGGGGGTGGCGGAATTTCAAGCCCGCCAACGGTGTATCCGCGCTTCACGCACGCCGCCTGCGCAGCTTCCATCAGCGGCGAAAACTCAGACAGCGGCGATGGGTAGTGCTTGCGCTTCTCATCGCTCATACTTGCCATGTACTCGGACATGGAGCAAAGAGCGCGCACGACGTCGAGCAAGTCGTCGCTTTCATCGATTCCCGGTTGCGCGGGAATGTCCTCCGCAGCCGCCACCAGTGCCGCAGCAGCGTGGCGCGCATCGCGGTGGCCGAGCTTGTAGGCGTTCATGCATTCGCCCGTTTTGCGTGGGCACAGGTCCATGTCGCACGACAGGCTCATAATTTCATCGTGTAATTTGCTCACGGCTCACCCCTTGTTGTTGAGACTGCGGATAGCGGCGGCAACAGCAGTTTCCGGGCTTTCGCCTTTGATCAGATGGCCGTTTGGAAGGCGCGCCCACCACCCTGACGAGAGAAGCTGCGGGAAGCCATGCGTGATGCAGTATTGCCAGTACTCGCCGTCCACCGCAGCCTTGCGCACGTCCGCTGCGCCCGGGCCGTTGTGGTCTTGGTAATCCGTGAGGCGATCATTGGCGACGTCAAGTTGCCTGCGCAAACGAGCGATCAAATCCGCTTGCTCTGCCGCTTTAGCTGCGGTGCTGGCGGGCTGGGCGGCTTGATCCAGAAGGAAATCCCCCGAATCTTGTCCGGTTACTTCGGCCAGCGCGGCAATGACGCTCTCGATATGTGATTGGCGTCCATACCCACGTGGAAGGCGTCGATACAGCCAGCCGATTGCGCTCAGAGTATCCGTCAGCGCCGCGCCACTTGCTACGGGCTGGGCTGCTAGGACGGCACGATCTAACACGCAGTCGATGATTGCACGCACTGTCAGTCCGTGTACGTTGGAAGGGAACAGCCCCTCAACATACTGCCTGTCCTTATCCGTCAGCGCCGCGCCACTTGCCGCAGGCGCATCCGGCACCACGCGCTGCTGCTCGCACGCCGGGCAATACCGGGTGCTGCTGCCGGTGCGCGGGGCCGGTGTGCCGTCCAGCGCGTGGCCGATGATATCCAGCACCTGCACCTTCGTAGGCAGCGCCTCGCCCTTGATATACAGGCGGGCGGCTTTCAATGCGTCTATCAATTCGTTGTTCATGGTCATCCTCATTGTTGTTGTGCGTGGGGTGCTCATGCTGTAGCGCCCTTGTATTTCATATATGGCTCGCGGATCAGGCTGTGAAAGCGCATTGCAGCCGCCTTATCGGTGTCCAGCTTCTTGCGAGAGTCGATACCGCACGTGCTCAGCACAAACGCCTTGGCATCGTCCGCATTTCCTGTTACTCCAATCGCCCAGTCGATGAAGTCGGGTGCCGCGCAGAAGTTGCAGGCCATGATGCAGAGCATGCCGGGGCGCTGTTTTTCCTCGGGCGGCTGCTCAACATCATCCGTAACCTGCGCCATGATCGCGGCGATGCGCTGGCCGGCCATGCCCTTTTTCGCCAGTGTCAAGTCTTTGAACGCATCTAAGTCGGCCACATCCGCGAGTTGGAATGTCACGGTAGCGCCGCCTGTAGAGGTATCGGACCAGCGCAGCAACTGCAATTCACCTCGGAAGATCGTGCTCATGATCAGAAAGGCGGCAGATCGTCGTCAATCGAGCCAGCGGGCGGTTGGTAGCCCTTCGGCGCTGGCTTGTCGTGCCCTGTCGGCGCGGCCGATTCCTGCGTATCCATCCGCTTGAACGAAACCGACTGGTATCGGCCCTTTGAGCTTTCCTTAGTCCAGGCGTCGAAGAAGTACATCACGCCGTCGATCATGGCCTTGCCGGTCATATTCGGCTTGTTGTCGCCCTTAACCTTACGTTCGTTCTTGAAGAGGCTGCCGGAGTTGTCTCGCTGTTCGTATGCCATGATTAAGCTGCTTTCGTAGTAATGGTGATGATTTGTGCTTCGACATCTGCCAGGAATTTGATGACTTCTGCTTCAAGCGTGGCGATGTACTTCTCGTTTCGCGCGATGCGCTCGATATACAGCCGGAAGTCAGGCGTAGCGCGTGGGTCGTAAGAGACAAAATCCCACCATTCACGGCCAACCACCCACATACAGCCCTGCACCTGGGCGACATGCGCCTTTGGCATGCCGTCGCGCCATGTGGCCATGTGGACCGCGCTGTTGGCTGGGCACTTGCTTTCGTAACCGCCCTTGGTGCCAATAAGCCCATCTGGCGAACAGCCCACGAAAGGAATCGTCGGGTGCTTGACGAAATCTGACTCGATCACGATCACGCCGGTTTCTACTTCATATGCCGTGCGCGCCAGTGGCTCGGATTCTTTGCCCCACTGCATGGCCTGGCTCGATGCACTCTCGGTCGGGCGCTTGTAAAGCCGCTCTGTGACCAGCTGCATGAGGTAGTCTTCGCGCGACTTGAGCGGCACGCCCTTGGCACTTACCGCGAGAATATCTGCGAAGCGCGATGCCGAAGCATGGCCCAATCGTTCAAGTAGCCATTCGGCTGTCCCTTGGTTGCTCATTCTTCCACCTCGATAACTTTGTCAGTGCGGGCCTTGAACGACTGAATCTGTTCGCTCGTGAATGAGGTGCGCTCATCCTTCGTTAGTTTTGCCCATGCCTCGGAAAACGCGGTGTAGCCGCGATCAGCTTCTGCTTCAATTCTTGCCACCAGCTCGGCACTGGCTGGGGTCCGCGTCGCCTCAGATTCCACAACAATGTCGGCAGGCCGCGCCTTGGCCTGCTGCATTGGGCTTTCAACGATGCGCTCGGCTTCGTCTAGGTCATAAATGCCAACGTAGCCAAACGCCAGCCTGGCGCACTGGATCAGCGCCTTGTGCCGCAGCATCCGCTTCGGGTGGCTCTGCCATGGTTTTACAGGCCTTTTGCATTCCGATAGCCATTCGGTGACCTTGACCGGGTGCGAACGGTCCTTGCGATGAATGATGCAGGTGCACGATTCCTCATCCTGCATGAAGTCCATGCCGTCGAATTGAGGGTGGCTGTTGATGATGCGCGACCAGCCGTCAACGCCAACGACCGGGACGATGCCGTTGTTTTGGTCGGGGAAGGCGTAGATTTCCTTCGTCCAGGGGTTCAGGCCGTACTGACTGGCGACGATCAGCAGTGCGGACATCTGCGCATCGCTGACCTGGCCCTTGAACGCCGTTGCCTTGAGCACGGTGGTGAGGTCGTCCGAATCAGGAATCGAAAATTGTGCCGCGAGCTGTGAGACTTGCTTTACGACGAGTGCGTTTGACATCTGTTGCCTTTCTGCCGGGACTATGCCGGCGTGGGATTGACTGCTTGCTCCTGTTGTTGTTCAATCTGCCCGTGCTCGTCGGCTTCTGCCGCTACCAGCAGCAGGCCCAGCACGATCACGAGGGCGGTGAAGAAGTCGCGCATTACATTGCCTCCCCGATGGCGGCAGCGGCGCGGACGATGGCGCGGCGGGTAGCGGCGCAAGGGTCGGTGCCAAATGGCTCGCGCGAAAATTCCATGTCATCCTGTTCCGGCAAGGCGCTGGCGCGAGTGTTTGGACGGTCGATTTCGAGGTAGAGGCCCAGCTTCACAGCCAGTCTGAGCGCGTCGCCGTCGTCGGTGAGCGGGTTCCACGGGAAAGACCGCTGTCCATAGTTGCGCGGGCTGCTGCCATTCATCAGAAAGTCGCGATTTATCGGGTCTTCGAAACGGCTGCGCTGCACTTCCATGCCCGCCGCCTTCGCGGCCAGCTCCAACAGCTCGGGGTCGGTCAGCGCGCTCACAGCACCACTCCCAGCTCATCGCACACGTACGCCTTGACCAGCTCCGTGGCGCGCTCGGTCAGGCCGAACTTGAGCGCGTAGTAGATTTCGTGCAGCGGGTGGTGCTCTTCGCCGCCGAGCGGTGGCACCGGGCTTATGGCACCGCGAATGGCCAGCTCGTTGCGCAGCTCTTGCGTGGAGAAGTCGGAAATATCTGCATCCTCAATTTCGACTTCGACTTCGATCATTTTTCTCATGGTGCGACTCCGGTTGCCTTGGCAATGGCGGCTTCTGCTGTTCGCCACGCCGATGGGAGCATTCCCTTGCTATCAATAAGCGCCGCCAGTGCCTCAAGAAGCTCCGGTGCGGCGGCGATCAGTCGAGCGTTGGCCTCAAAGTTTTCCCAATTCAGTCCGGCACGCGCAACTGCGTCATCCCATTCGACAGCATCAATCCGCCCCTTTCCCAGTTGGCACTCTGCAAAAACCGTATGCGCCATGTCATCGCCATCCTGAACGCAAACAATCCACGGCCCCGGTGTATGCGCGCTCATGCAGCCCTCTCAATCGCGCGGCGACGCTCGGCCAGGCGCAACTGGCGCCGGAACGTCTGGCTCTCCAGTTCGTGCAGGTACACGCGCTCCATCTGGATATCGGTGATGGCGCTGTGCAGGCGTTCAATCTTGCGGGTCAGGTAGCGCACGCGTGCGGCGCGGATCAGGCGGGCGATCACAGGACACCTATTGCGGTCAGGGCGTTGCGGGCGGCGGTTTCAGCGTTTTCGTGAGCCTCCCAATTTTTCGCGAGGTCAAGAACTGGGTTGCTGTTCGACAGAGCGATGCGAGCCAGTTTCAGTGCCGCCGCCAGTTGCGCAATCTCGGCATTCGCCTGCGTCAGCGCTGCCGCCAGCATCTTGCGGTGGTTGCGCTCGGCTTCCAAGTCGGCCACCAGTTTGTCGCAGGCGATCATGGCGCTTCCTTGGCTGCGAGAATCTCGTCGTCGATCCTGCGGCGCACCCATGCCACGAAGTTCGCCACAGGGCCGTAATATTCGAATGACGTTGCGATGACCGGGTTTCCCTCGGAGCAATCGAAAAACTCGATGTTGAAGTTTACCGATTCCAGCCAGCGATACCTCGCCGCATCGAGCTTTTCCTGCTCGCTCAGGCCGGCCGGCGATGCCGCAAGAATGGTGCGGGCAAAACGCAGGCAGTAGTCGTCTGGGTCAAGCTCGTAGCGCGTCGTGCCCATGCCGATCTTGCTGGCGATCTGGCCGATACGCTCATCGCTCAGGCCGGCCGGTTGGGCGGTGGCGGCGGCGCGGGCGGCGTAGTTGCGGACGCGCGCATCAATCGTGTCGTAGATCGCACGGCGGATGACTCGCGCTTGCTTCTTGCTCAGGCCCGGCTCCGACAGGCGTTCAAGGTCTTCGCGGAAGTTTGCGTAATCGCGGACGCTGCCGATAGACTCGCTCGGCGCTGCCTGCTGCACCGGGGCGGGGGCGGCTTCGAGCATGCGCGACCAGATTTCCCGGTGAATGCGCGCAACCTGGCCGTCGGTGCGCAACGCGCCGGGCGCCATTACCATTTCTTCGGTCGGCTCGACCGGAACCATCTTCCAGTCACTCGGCAATTTCGTATCTTCCATCGCTGCTCTCCCTGTGGTTATTTCGTTGGTGCGGTGCCAGACAGCCATTCGCCGTGCGCCTTGAGAACTCTGGCTGGCTGCCACTTCGACCAGTCGGTCAAGATGTCCGCCAGGTCGCGCGGCGTGGTGCCGATACGCTCAGCTTTCGCCGCGATCAGATCGGTGTTGGCCAGGAGCTCGGCCAGCGCGACCTTTGCGGCGGCCTTTGCCGTGCGGTGGGCCTTGGCGACCGACTTGCGTTCAGCAGCCGCCGCTTTTGCCGCAGTGGCCTTGTAGGCATCGAGCTGGGCGTCGATGTCGCCGCGCTTGGCAAGCGGCACGTTCAAAATTCCGTGATCCAGTGACATGCTGCTCTCCCTGTTATTTGCGCCGGCATCCCGGCAAGTGGAAACTGCTTCTTCTACTGCCGCTGCCGGCTCGGAGCAGGCTTACATTAAAGCTGTTACGGGGTGGCCCCGCCGTATGGCGCATCGGGGAGGCGCACAGAATCTTTGAGAAGTTGCTGGAGGTAGACAGTCATGAACCGAGGCTTCCCTTCCTGCTGCATATCCGTGTGGCCGCCAGGACGGCGATCAACAACGACCCAAACTTTTTTTGAGGTAACGTGCTCCCAACGGCTGTGAATCGGCGCTTGTGCTGGCTTACCCATAATCTTCTCCAAATAGCCCCTTGCGGGACGATCCCGGCAAGTGGAAACTGTGTAGTGGCCGCTCGGTGGCCAGAAAATCTATTCTTCGACTAACAACAACGATGAACCGTCGACCTTGAACTCGACCGCAATTCCTGAGTTGCTTTCCCATTTGCTGATCGTCAACGAGCCTGTTTTCCTGACGTCCTCAATTGCGTTTTTGATGACTAATTCGCCGTATTCGACCCCACGCTCAAACAAGCGCTCTGGTTTGTAGTTACCTATGAGCGCTGAGCGCACTTGGAAAGCGAGGAAGTCCATCACTCAGCAGCGGCCAAGATGGCAGCATGTACTGCGATTGACGGAGCGCCTGGAAGCGCATCCTTCGCCAAGTTTGCATAGGTCCAACCATCAACGTAACCAGCCAAGAGGGCCGCAGTTTCAGTCTCGTTTTGACTACAGGCTGCGACGATGAAAGCGTTGTTCAAAGCAGGTGCGCACGCCCTGCCTGCGCTGAATGCTTTTACTCCTTCAATTCTTGCTGCGGCTACCTTCATGATCTGCTTTCAGTAAGTGCGCCAGGCGGCGCTGTTATTTGAAGTGGTGTCCGGTGCTGATCTCCGGCTCAGGTCGTTAAGGCGTCATAGACCACCCGCCAAGTGCGCATCAGCCTGCGCATTCACCACAGAGCAAGGGGCTGGTCACAATCTCCAGCTGCTTCAAGGCCAGTCTCCGCTTTGGCTGCGCGAAGATTGAGGCGAAGTTCACGCCCGTCCCTTGCTCTCTGGCAGCTGGTTACGCCAGCCAGGCGGTGGCGCTTAGGCCGACAGAGATGCGCGCATCCGCGCCGTACGCTGGAGTCGCTTCAATGCGGCCTTGGCGAAGTGATCGGAGAGCGCGCGAGCAAACATGCCCTTGCCAGGACGGCTGGCCCGGACGTTGGTCGTGTCGCCCTTCGATTCCCAATTCAGGCGCTTGACCGCCAGGTTCGCGGCAGCGCGACGGATTTTGTAGGCGGCGAAGGATTCGTTTTCTTTGCGTTGCATGGTTAGCTCCAGTTGTGTTTGTGGTTTCCTGCACCCTCAAAGCCACCTCAAGGGTGGCGATGGATCGGCGGGGTGGGATGGGCTCATTGGCCGTTGCGCACCTGGCGCTTGATCATCTCGTCGATCGCGCGGCGGGCCTTCTCAAGCAAGGCAGGGTCCGGGTCCATGTAGTCCGCAATGACATTGATTTCGCCACGGTGGTACGCACACTCCCAGCCGTCCGGGGCAGTCACTTTTTCAACGGCGCGGATCAGGTTGTCCAGGGCGATGTTGCCCATTTCGTTGATGGTGCTCATGCCATTGCCCGGTCGTGTGCAGCGCGGTCGGCGCGGGCTTCGGCGAAGGAGGTGCGGTGCGCGGCTTCCTGGCGCTCGATTTCTTTGGTGGCGGTTTTCTCGGCGTCGTCGGCGATGCATGCGCGCACCAGGTCGGCGTACATCCGGCCGGTCGTCGGGTCGCCGCACGACATCGCGGTGCGCAACAGGTTTTCGCCGACGCCGGCCTCGCTCAGCTTGTCGCCGATAACGTTGGCGAAGTCGCGGAGCGTCTTGACGTCACCAGCCCGGATCAGTTCGATGGTTTCTTTGGCGATCCGCGTGGCTTGCTTGGCGATCGCGGCGTTGCGCTGCTCTTCGGCGCTCATGCGGCTCACACGGCCGAAGGCCGCCTGCGCTGGGGCAAATGCGTGTACCGCGCCGTTGTGCAGATTGCCTACCGCGGCGATTGCGTCAAATTCTGCTTTACCCATTTCGCTCTCCTATCGTGCGCGCTCGGCGCTTTGGTTGTCCCGGACCAGCTCCCACCCAAGTTCCCGCCTGATCTCCTCCGGCGTCGGCGGCGGCTTTTGCTCCGCTTGCCTCTGCTTCATCCAATCCCTGACTTGCTGCGGCGAGGGGTGAGTGACCGGTGTCATGACGCGCTCCTGGTGGGTTGCTGCTGTCGATGTACAAAGTATAGAACACCTATACATTCAATGTAAAGTAAAACTATACAAATTTTTCAGAGATGGGTAGAATGCTTCTGTCGGCTGAGAATCGCTGACCGCTGACCTTGCACAAAGCAACAGGGGGTTGGGGAAAGGCAGAACTGCTACCTGGTAATTCGGGGGGGCGAAGTTTGAGATCTGCACGCGGTGGCGAAGAGAGAGCCGCGAACTGAATGTCTGTCGGATGGTGCCTCGCGTACGTATGTACGAGTCGAGCTAACGCCTGAAGGATGCAGTGGCTACACGCGTGTACTCGCGCTATAAGCTCCGCTTGGGGCTAAGGGGGCAAGAGGAAAAGAAAACGATAATGCTGAAAAAAACTCCTACGAACCGACGGGTTCGTAGCTTTGCGAAGCAAAGCGGAAATACTGGCTTATGATTGATTCGTTAACCTATGAACAGCCTTTTACTGCTGAGCATGATTTATCTAATACGCGAGGCGCGAAAAAAAGCCCCGGCATGCGGGGCGAATGGTTGGCTAAACGAGATCGCCGTCAACGTACACCACAGCCTCAAGGTGATCGTTGGGTATCACAACCCGAACTTCCTTCCCGGAAGCCGTCGTAATTTCGATGACGACGTGTCGAATTCGCGCGCCAGTATCGTCGCCAAAGAAGGATTCGACTATTTTTTCGCTTGAATCGTCCGCAGTGAAGAGCGTCGCTTGCGATGAGTTGACGAGCGGCGCGTAAATTAATACATTACCCATGAGGTTCTCCGAGATGAATACACAGAATGATCTAGCTAACGCGGCCCTGGTGAAAGTCCGTGACTACAAACTGCACTCGGCGCTTTACCAGGCGAACGGCTTTCTCTCCTACCCGCAATACCAGCAGTTTGTACGGGGCGTGCTTGATGAGTACTTCGCAAACACTCCATCTATTGAACAATTGACAACAGTGACGCCAAAAAATGAACAATGAAAAACACCCTGCGGAAGTCGCCCTAGAGCTTCTGCGAGACTTTCCTGAAATTGATGAGGCACGTATGGCTGCTGAAGGAATAGATCGACCCCAGCAGTTTCGCAAATATGCGCGCCCGATCATCGATGCCTACTTCGCGCCACTCGGTCAGAAGGTTTGCCGTGCGCTGTGCTAGAGCACAGATGAGCAGATAGCAACGGGAGCTTGGCACTGACCAGGGCATGGCGGGAGGCGGCGTGCCTTACGCCAGGTTACTTTTGCGGGTTGGTGCGCAACTCTTTGCTTACTTGTGGCTGTTGCGGCGCGATGGCAGCAGGCGCAGGTTGCGCGTAGATAATGATCGGCGCCGGCGGTGTGGATGAAGCTTTTGGGACGACGTTATTGAGCAAGAATGTCATCAGCGAAATCCCGATCACACCCAGACCCATAACAACCCCGGCCACCCACTTCACCGTATCGGCCGTGCTTTTTTGAAGCGTGGCGTCGAAGCGCGCAAAGTTAGCATCCATCTTCGACTCGATGGAGGCGATGCGGCCGTCCATCCTCGCGTCGATTGTAGCAAGCCTGCCATCTGAGGCGGCATTGGCCGCCTTGATGTCGCCGATCATCTGATTTGTGGCGGCCAGCAGTTTGGCGTCGATGTTGTCTTTGTCGGTTGTAGCGTTCATGGTCCCATCTTCTTCTTTTGCGGGTGGGGTGTCAACCGCATCAGGGGTTAGGATCGCGACTTCCTCAATCGGAGGTGTGAGCGACGCAAAATCTTTGGCCAGCGTCAATAGCTCAACGAATCGCTCCGCGCCATCCTTAGTGGTTAGATCGTTCCCCCTTACAGCATCCTTAAATTGCTCCCTTGTCGTTATTCCTTCGAGGCCAAGGTCGCGCAAACGAGCATGCAGTTCCATGGCGCGCTTGTTCTCCTGATGCGCGCCCTGGATGAACTTTTCGAAATTCTTGCCAGCACTCTCAAATTCGACCGGGCTCAACTTTGGTTGGCTATCCCGCTGTACTTCGGACCCTCGTGCGGCAGCTATCTTTTCTTTCAGCGATGCCATGATTTCCTATTAGCATTAATTAAAAATACGGGCGCCGCTGCCCATATTTGGTCCCATCTGCTCGTCTCTCACACCTAGCACAGCATCGAGTTCTTGAAACCATCGGGTTCTACAGCCACATCACCTACCGCGAATTGCCAGTCGCGCACCCGAATGCCTTCGGGGTTCCTGGCCTGCGCACTGGATGGTGCGCAGACATTTTTACTTGACGAGCCGTATGCCGCTTGTGGGCGATGCAACGCCAACCAACTTGGACTTGCGGTAGAAGTGGATCTCGCGCGCCTCACCTGACAAGCAGGCGTCCATGTCTGCATAGCCTTTTGTCATCGCCAGAAGTTTTTCCTCGGACTGTTTGTCCATCTTAGACGTCCAGGTTACGGTGACGGTATCGCGGCCGACTTGAGTCTTCGCAAACTCGCTAATCATGACCTGTACCTCTAGGGCGGCCATCTTGTTGCATGGGGCAGCAACAACGTGCCCCGCGAATAGCATGCATGCCAGGGTAGTGAGAAGTTTCATTTGAATCCTTTTGCTCGGCATGGAGGCGTGCCGATTGCGCAATCCGATCATACAGAGCGCGGTTGCCAGAATGCTCTCGAATTGTAACTATGCGATCTTATCAAGCACCCTTTGCAACATTTCTTTGATCTCAGTGAGTTCGGCCGGCAGTTGGCCAGGCGCACCAGCGCGCAGCCTAAGCAAAATTTCGGTGTTCATCGAGTGCCCGTTGCGCTCGGCTTCGGCTTGGATCTCGGCGTGAAGGTCTGGAGGTAGGCGCAAGGCTGTTTTATGTACTCGGCTTGTGTTGTTTTTTTGGTGGGCAGTGTGGTCATCGCCCAATTTTTTCACATGCAAACTCAAAGAAGTTGTGAGTGCCTTCACCCGTGAAGGCACTAAACGTTACGGTTTGTGATGATCCATGCTCACTTGCAGTACGATTTTTGTGAAATTTTATGCAGCGTGGATAAGTAGGGCGCTACCACAGTTTGATGATGTGAGAATGTGAAATAATATGCGGGAAGGATTTTTTGGAAAAAGCAAATATAACCGATGTACACGTTTTTGTTGTAACTTGCAAGAACAAAAAAAGCTGATACACTTTAATAATTGGGTAACAAAAATTGCCTTGTGTCATCTTCTTGGCGGGCTTAATCTGTATTTGCGCCCCAAACCATGTCGCTGACAGTCTCAGACCCTAGCACCCGCTCTGAGATGTCAAATTTCAACCGCCAGATGTGTTGCGGGTAGGATAACCAGAAGTCCCGGTCTACTCGCGCCCAACACATGCTCGGAAGAAATTTAATGCAAAGCTCAGAAAAGACTGTATCTCTCACAGCAAGCGAACAGATTTTGCTTGATAATTTCCGCCACATCCGGCCCGACAAGCGTGACATGTTCATCAACATGTCGCAAAGCTATCGTCGCAACTACCCTATAGAGCCACCTCGGTTACAACTTGTTCCTGCGAAATAGGAGATTCGCAACGTTTTTGGCTGCGGGGAGTTCGTTCGCTTGGTCGAGTAGGGTTTCTCGATCTGAGCGCTCTGATTCTCGGTATATGGCGATGATAGTTGCCTCAGTCTCATTAAGCCGGTCAAGCCAGGTCAAGGCGCTCTGTGCGGTGCTGCGCTCCTTGGGGGCCACTTCCAAATCGGGTTTCTTGATGTCCACCGAGGCGGCCTCAAGGGGTGGTGCCAATGTAGCTACTTGCCGCTGCCTGCCGGCGAGCGCTGCGATTACGTCATCCGGCAACCCGTGCCCTGTGATCTTCACTATGGCAACGATCTGCTGCAGACTCGGCTGATGCTTCGCAGTCTCCCAGTGGGAAATGTTGGCACGAGTATTCCCCCGCTCGCCCAACTCTAGCGAAAGCTGCGCGCCCAGGCCGGCACCAGAGAGATGCGCGGCTGTCCGGGCCTCTCTGATCCACTCCGCAATTCTGTCTTTTAGCTCCATAAACAAATCGTATAGCCATTCTAAACAAAAAAGGGATAGAAAAACTTGACATCTGCGTATAGGATTTCTATACTTGGTCAAGTTCAATAAGTTACGGCCAAAAAATGACCCCCGAAGAAGCCCTTGATAAAGCAGTTTCGTACGTTGGAACTGTGCAGAACATGGCAGACCACTTGGGTGTAACCAAGGGGGCCATCAGCCAGTGGAAGCAAGAAAAGCGTCGCATCCCCGCCGAGCACTGCCCTGCGATCGAACGCCTTACCAACCGCACTGTGCGCTGCGAGACTCTGCGTCCAGATGTCGACTGGGAATATCTGCGTCTCGTCGTTGCGGCCAAGCCCTCGCGCCGCCCAGTCCACCACCCTGACACATCGCCGCGCCGGCCCGTTGACCCATCTCAAAGCACGCTAACCCAGGACTTGCCATGAACACTGCACCACAAGACGCCGCACTGACACCTGAAGCCGTCCAGCTGGCGACGCCGGTCGAGCGACCTGGTCTTCGTCTCGTGGGGACTAACGGTCCCGAGCTTGAATTACTCGGTTCTCCACGTCAGCGAAAAAAGCGCCGAGTTGCTGAACTATTCGCGCTTGCAGTTCGATGCGTTGTTCGTCGTCCGTGACTTGCGCCGGATGTGATTTGAACTTCGCTGCGTCAATCAGCGATTCGGGCAGGGTTTTCATCGATTCCGGGTCAGCAATGAATATCTGCGCGTACAGCTGCCCGAGCAAAAATTTGTGCGTACTCAGTTTTGCCGACAGATCCATAAAGAATTCGTAGTCGTCGTCCATGGAAATACCTTCCGTAGTAATTGTTTTGTGGAAATATCAATTTAACACAATGGCGGCTTCCGCCCTAAATCGCGTTTCTTCAAGTAAAGAGCTGCCACGATCATGAGTAATATCGAAATTCACATCCCCGAGCTGGCTGCCCTCGCGGCTGCCATCGAACAGTTTCGCGCTGCCGCTGCACCGCTGGCTGCCGAGCTTCGCAAGCACACCGAGCTGCTGACCAACCTGTGCCGGCACCAGGACGACGAGGTGCAGCGTCAAGAAATGTGCGGCGCTGCGCTGCCCGGCTCCATGCGTACTGCTGAGCCGATGCCAGATGTGACAAACGTCGTGCGCGCCTCATTTGACCCCGCTTCCGGCTGTGCAGTTCCATCGATGTCCGAGGAATCGCTGAAGGCCGAGTTCTCCGAGAGCGGGCCGGCTGCAACCGACGACACCCTGGCGTTGCTCTTGGCCGAGGTGCGCAGCCTGCGTGCCGATTTCGCTAAATCGTCCAGCGCGCGTCCTATGCGGGCACTCTCATCAATCGCCGAGCGGACCAGCGAAGTCGGTCAGCGCGCAATGTCTCCTATCGACTTCAAGGTTTTCACGTACGTCACGAAGGCAGTTGGCGTTCGTCCGGCAACGTCATTTTCAGTAGTTCGATTGCTCGATTCACAGCCAGCACCTGGGCTTCCTGCATTGACAGTGTCCCTTGAAGCGGAATTAACACCTTCAGAGCAACGCGTTCTTGCTGATCTCCTGCTGTCCGTTGTACGGCGAACTCAACCTGATTCTGATCGCCCAGCGTCGTAATTGTGATGCTGTTGTATGTGAGGTCCTCATCCATGGGTGCTGCCTTTCGCGTTGATTGTTTTGTGGAATTAACAAAGTAACACGTTTGGCAATGCCCGCCCATTTGAAGTTGTAGTCGCATCACCCGCATCACCCTTTCCTTATTTTCACGATTTACAGGAGCCACACCATGACAAAAGTTCGCCGCAAGTGTTTAGAAGTGCCAACCAACGACGCGGAGTCCGCGACGTTCAAAGACTTTGCCAAGCACGTCGGAATGGCCACGGCCGTCTTCGCCCGCTTTGCGATGTTTCACTACATTGATTCGCATGATGCCAAGAACGCGCAGACGGAGGAATCCCGACCGTGTCGGGATGTTGTTGCAGCAAGCCACGCATCGTCGAAGTTTGCGCGTAAGGCCAAGCCGGCGGCGCACGCCAGGCCACGCGGAGGTTTCGGCAGCGCGCCCCGTCCTCTGCGGGTTTAAAGGCGATTTCAAGGCGCGACGCAAGGTCGCACATTTCGAACAAGAGGGAGGCACATGCATGGGCAGCTAAAGACAACCACCCAAGAAATTCTGGATCACTACCTGGCGGCGTTCGTGAAGGCGGTCGGAGATTTAAGGAACGCTACCGACGCGGACCAGAAGAAGAAAGCGCGCAACAAGAAAGCCGAGATCGAGGTCCAGCTGGTCAGGGCCTACAACAAGCACGCGGACAGCATTCTGAAACCGAAGCCGGAGCGCTGACGGTGCCCGACAGATACACGATAAACGCACGCCAATCCACGGGTTTGACGTGCAATAACGAAGGAGTTGCGAAATGTCAGCAAAAGAAGAAGTGAAGTACGACCCGAACGGGCTGCTCAACGCACTGATCAGCGGTCACGGTCTCAAGAACGACGCCGCACTCGCGCGCCTCATCCAGGTCGCGCCTCCGGTCATCAGCAAGATTCGCAGCTTCACCCTGCCGGTGCGCGACTCGTTCGTCGTGCGGCGCCTTGAGATTGGCAAGATGACGCTGGCGGAAGTTCGCGCGTTCGTGCCTTCGCCGTACGTGGCCGGAGGTCAGCCATGACCGCGCCACAAGTCATCATGGTCGCCTGGCTCGCGTTGAGCCTCGGCGTTTCGATGTCCCAGCATGGGAAGCCGCGCACCGGGAAGCATTCCTTCTGGATCTCCTTGACCGTAGTCGCTATCAACGTGGCGGTACTGTACTGGGGCGGCTTCTTCAGTGGCGGTGCAGCATGAACCGCATTGCCAGCCGCCCAGGCGCGGAAGAACGCAACGAGAAGGTCCGCGCCGTGCTGCGCGCCGCAACGGGCCCGATGTCGCCAACGGAGATTGCCCGGACTATCTCGGAAGAGTGGTGCTGCTACGGCGGCAAGCCATCCGGCGCCACCAGCGCGTCGATCTCGCCGGTGCTCAAGCGCATCGGCGCGGTGCGCATTGCTCTCGCCGGCAAGTGGGCATTGCCATGTCTCGCCCTGATCCAGCCTGTCGAGGTGGCTCGCGACGAGTTCGGATTCTGGACGCACCCGGACCTGCCATCGTTCGACGAAGGCGAAGGCGAGAAATACAACGCCTGGCTGGCTGAGCAGGGTATCCGTGTGTCGATGTCTGCGCTCGAGGACGAGCCGGACGACCATCCCGCATACGTGGCGTACTTCGACAATTCCGACGTCGATGTCTCCAACTGGAATCCGGCCCCGCCTTCAGGCGACGGCTGGTTCCCGCTGGCGATTCACGACACCGAAGACGGTCCTGTCTTCTGCTGGGCGACGCGTGCGCCAGGCGGTGCGGCATGAGCGCCCCGGTGCAGGACGTGCCAGTCGGCATCGTGGCGACGTACAACCGTGGCGGCACTGGCGAGCGTAACGGCATCGAACCAATCGGCAAAGCTCATTGCTCGCTGGCCGAAGAGTTGGAAGCCGGCACGCTGCTTTATATCGCCCCGGTGCAGCAGGCAGCGCCGAGCGCCTGGATCAGTGTCGACGATCGCCTGCCGGAACCGGGTACGTCAGTTCTGATCTTCTTTCCCGAAGACCCAGCAGAGCCCTACCGGATCGACATGTGGGACGAAGACGCGGACGGACCAAACGCCGCTAGTTGGGTTGTTTGGTACGACAGCAACATCACCCACTGGATGCCGCTCCCACCAGCACCCACCGCCGCGCCTGCCCAGCCCGCCGGCCGGGTCGAGCTGCCCGAAGCAAAGCTGTGGATGACGCACGAGTCTCGCTACCGCCTTCAAGATGGTGGCAACTGCAAGGGTGCCGTTCCAGTTCATGGCAAGAAAAGCTCGACGGCAAAACTGCCACTCTTTACCGAAGACCAGATGCGCGCGGCCTTGGCGCAGTCCGCCGACCAGGACAAGCTCGATGCGGCGCGGTATCGAGCGCTGCGTGGTGGGAAGACGATCATCCTGCATGAAGGCGTGTATCCGAAGGATGGAAGCATTTGGGCTTCGCGGTATATCCACAACCCTGGGTGCTTTCCTGAAGTCGTATCAGCCGGCTCCGGAAAGGCCTTTGACCACGCCGTCGACGCCGCCATCCTCGCAGCCAAGGCAGGTGCCGCATGAAGGCCGTCATCATCCTGGCCGCCGCGCTGTGCAGCGCCTGCGCTCCTGATGCCCCAGTCAAGGTCGAGTACGTATGCAGTTCTGCGCAGCGCGAGGCCGCCCAGGTTGAAGCTCAACGGGAGATCTCCATCACCAAGGCATGGGACTCGGTGATCCGCAAGGACCTGTATGACCAAGCGCTTGCGCGGAACTGCGTGGTGAAGCCATGAGCATCATCACCAAAGAGGGCATCACCGTCAAAGTCGGCCAGGTCTGGCGCGATCTGGATGTGCGTACGCAAGGTCCGCAGGGCGGGCCGCGCATGTGCACAGTAGTGGGTGTCTACCCGGTTAATGGCTACGCACATATGAGCGTCAACGGCGCCCAGCCTTATCGCACGACGCGCCTTCAGATCGCCCGCATGCACAAGACCACCACTGGCTGGGTGCTGGTATCGGAGCCGGCAGCATGAGCGCGCCCACCGAACGCGAGCTGATGGAGCGGGCCGCGAAGGCTGTGGGCCTTCGGTTTTGGCCGGGGGATGCCTGGCGCGATGAGCCTACGGGCGGCGGCCTGCTGCTGATTAGCGGGCTATGGTTGTGGAACCCGATCACCGATGCCGGCGACCGCTACCGCCTGGCGCAGACACTCGGCATGAACATCGACTTCGCTGACTGCTGTGTCTGGAAGCGCACAGCGACCGACGTGATCCAGGAGTTCTGGGGCGCGCACTACGAGGGCGACGACGATGCGCACGCCATTGTGCGGCTGGCGGCCGTAATCGGGAGCGCGCAATGATCGGCGCACCAGCATTCGCCCTGGGCCGCGAGCGGAAACTACCCCACTCGCTGAACCACGACGCACGCTGCGAGTACTGCGGCTTCGATGCTGCAGAGGGATACCACCAGTTGGTGCAGATAACGCCGGACCACCAGCCAGTTCGCATGCCGGACTACGCCAGGTTCTGCGAGGAGCGCAGGAAGGTGATGCGCGAAGTAATCGGAAAAGGACGGATCAGCAAGTGAACAAGCTACCGAGTCAATCAGAGTTGCATGCGCTTTTTCACTACGACCCAAACAACGGGCTGTTCATCTACCGTGTTTCTCCGAGTCGTCGAGTATCGGTCGGCTCGATCGCTGGATGTCAGCACAACGGGTACATCCGGATATTCATAAATCGGGTGGCATACAAGGCTCATCGACTCGCCTGGATGTACGTGCACGGAAAGGAGCCGAGCAACTTGCTTGACCACATCAATGGCGGGGGTGTCGACAACCGGATTGCAAATTTGCGAGAGGCATCTAACGCCGAGAACATGCAGAACACCAAATTGGCGATCACAAACAAATCTGGCGTCACAGGGGTGCACTGGGTCGATCGCGACAAAAGATGGCGGGTACGAATTGGGCTTGATGGACAGCAAAAAAGTATCGGGAGCTTTAGGAAAAAGGAGGACGCAATTCAAGCATGCGAAAAGGCTAAAAAAACGCTCCACCCGTTCCAAACAGTTTTCGCAAAAAAGTAAAGCCCGCGTTCGAGGCGGGCTTAGTAAAACGAAGTGCTTTTTACAACAGAGGACCAAATGTTACCACAAAAATTTACGGGCGCTGTACCGGCGATGTCCAGCATTGAGCTGGTCGACGTCATCAACTCGGCGCGGGAGCCCGGGAAGCCGAAAATTCGACACGACCGATTGATGGTCAAAGTCGCCAAGGTGCTGGGCGTCACCGCTCCATCGTTCTATGGAACGGTGAGTAGACCGCAGCCAGCCGGCGGAACGCGCGAATATCCATGTTACTACCTGCCGAAACGTGAGGCAGAGCTAGTGGTGATGTCGGAATCCTACGAGGTCCAAGCGAAAGTTTATGACCGCATGACGGCGCTCGAAGTTGGGCGCGCCACGCCGCCGGCCCCAATCCTCATCCCGACAAGCTTCGCCGCAGCGCTGCGCCTGGCAGCCGATCTGCAGGAGCAGAAGGATCATCTCGAGACCAAGATTGCCAGTGACGCCCCGAAGGTCGCCTTCGCCGAAACGATCCGCGCGATGGAGGGTGTCTGCCACGTCGAAAAGGTAGCCAAGACCCTCGGCTACGGGCGGAACAAGTTTTTCAGGATGATGCGTGCTGACGGCATCCTCATGAATAGCAACCTCCCTTATCAGAAGTACATCGACCGCGACTATTTCACGGTGATCGAGCAAGACCCATACACCGACAGCAAAGGTGTCTCTCATCCCACGTTCACGGCAATGGTGACCGGCGCCGGGCAAGTCTTCCTGGCCAAGAAATACGCAACCCCTGAAATGGAGACCGCATTATGAATCGCGACACAAGCAATAGCCAGGGCGCGCGCCCGGTAATTTCCAATCTGCGGCTGACGGCGAAGCTGATTCCGATCATCGCGCCATTCATCGCAAAGAACGATATCCGCTACTACCTTTCGGGCGTCAACGTTCGCCCGCATAAGAGCGGCGGCGCCATCATCTGTGCGACCAATGGCCATGCACTCGGCGCGATCCACGACCGGGAAGCCATTTGCGATGAAGAAGTAACGCTTCGCCTGGACGCCCGCATGCTCCAGTCCTGCGCCGGCAACATCCACGGCAACCGGATTATCAAGGTGCTGAACGACCGCCTGGTTGTTGTAGAGGGTGACAGCGAAGCGGAGGCGTACATTCAGGCTGGCGATCCAGTGATCGATCCAGTGGCGGCGTTTCCGCGCTATGAGCGAGTGATTCCCGAGCTTTCAACCATTCAGCCTGGCTTGCTTGGCAGTTATTCGGCCGACCTGGTCGCCTTGCTCGAGCGGGCAGCGACTGCTGCAGCGAAATCGAATGGGACGTCAAAAATCAAGTTCAACGGCATCCAGTTCTTCAACGTGAATGGCAACGCCTGCGGCAGCGCAGTTGCTCGAATTCCTGCGGCAGAGGACTTCATCGGCGTCATCATGCCGATGCGCGCCGATGCAGTAGTGGGCGTCCCTTCATGGTGCGGACAAATGGCTAAGGTCGACGATCTCGCCGGAATGGGGGTCGCGGCATGAATCACTCAAGCATTCATCACCAAGGCAAGGTACTCGTCCGCGAGATTTCTCACGCGTTTGCGCAAGAGCACTCCGGGCGGGACAGGAAGCTGATCGCATGGCGCTTGGCGGACCTGGCCAAGATTAAGAAAGCGCCGGGCACCAGATTCCAGGACCTGGTCAACGACGAGCTCGAGGCGCGCTATGCACTGCGCGAGGTTGCTGATTCCCTGATTGCTAAGGGGCATCCATGACCAAGGCCAAAAACGCCGTTGCCCGCCCATCGCGCAGCGAGAACCTGAAGCGCCTCATCGTGGCGTTGCGCAATGGGAATAGGAGCCGGGTTCAAGTATCCGAAATTCTGAACGTTTCGCCGGCAAATGCGGGTAAATACCTCGGCGAACTTAAGTGCGAAGGAGTTATAGCCTTTGCCCCAAATGACGTTTTGAATAGGGACGGCTACAAGCGCCCGTCGTATGCTCTGGTCGCCAACGAGCAAGCGATCCAGGACTACCTCTCCGGCCTGGACGCCCCTGTTCCGCCGACAGTTCGCCAAGCGCGTTTGATCGCCGCGCGGGTTCGCCGGGAAGCGAAAGCCACACCGCCGCGCATCGAAACGGTGAAAGTCGATCCGCTCGCGCTGCCGGGCAAGTTCTTCAACCCGCCAGCGGCGCCGGCAGAACCGGCGGATCGCATCGAGCGCGCGCCGGCCAAGCCGACCGGCTTCGCGGCCCTGGCTACCGTTCGCTTCCAGCTGGCCAGCGAGGTGTGCGCATGAAAGAGCGTCCAATCCTCATGAACGCGCCGATGGTGCGTGCGCTGCTCGACGGCAGCAAAACACAAACACGCCGAATTATGAAGCCGCAGCTGGTTTATGGCGACGTGTGCGGGCTGTTCCCGTCGTGGTATTTGCCGAACAAAGCGCGCACTGGCGGCACGCTATACCCGAATGGGAAAGACACAATTCTCGCAATGTGCCCATACGGCGATCCAGGCGACCAACTTTGGGTGCGTGAAACCTTCCAGCCGCTGTTCGCCGATGGACGCGAACATGGCGCCGATGCGCCCGACTGGGAAACAGGCGAAGGGTACACGGTTACATACCCGGCTACCGATGCCGTCGTCGAATGGATTGATGGCGACGACAACATCACGTCGGGCTGCAAGCCTTCCATTCACATGCCGCGCTGGGCCAGCCGCATCCAGCTCGAAATCGTCTCGGTGCGCGTCGAGCGGCTGAACGATTGCAGCGAAGCGGACGCCAAGGAAGAAGGCATTAACCCAGCGACCTGTGTCCACGAATACTACGACGGCTATGCCAAGTTGTGGAACGAAATCAACGGCGCTGGGAGCTGGGAATCCAATCCGTGGGTCTGGGTTATCGAGTTACAGAGGATCAAGCCATGATCGCCGCCACCAACCAAATTGGATTCGTCGTGCAGCGCTTCGACGGCCCGGACATCGGCTGGTTCGCCATCACCGAACCGGTCACGCGCGACGAGGCCAAGCAGCAGCTCGCCAACCTGGTGCGCACGCCGGGCGCCGAGTACCGCGTCTATGCAGCGCTGGAGACGAGATCATGAGCGGCAAACCAAGTCATGGGCTTTCCTACACGCCCGAATACAAAGCATGGCAGACGCTGCGCCTTCGCTGCACGGTGCCGACCAACCCGGCCTACAAAGACTATGGCGCGCGCGGCATCACTGTCTGCGATCGCTGGGTTGATTCAGTTGAGAACTTCCTAGCCGATATGGGCGCGAAGCCGTCGCCGGCGCACGAACTGGATCGCGAAAACAACGACAAAGGCTACTCACCGGAAAATTGCCGGTGGGTGACGCGCAAGGTCAATGATCGCAATCGTCGATCGAATCGCATGGTCGAGTACAAGGGCGAGACTCAAGCGCTGGTGCATTGGTGCGAGCGCTTCGGCATCCGCCAAGATACGGCCAAAAAGCGCCTCGACGCGGGATGGACTCCGGAAAAATGCTTCGGCACCGCTGCTAGAGAGAAGGCGGCGAACGGTCAAGCAAAGCCGCTGACGCATCCATGCGCTACGTGCGACGCGCCAACCAGGGGCGCGCTGTGCCGAGTCTGTGAAAACAAGGCCCGGCCAGCCCGCGTCAACTCCGCGCACGAGCGCGAGATCGTCGCGAGGGCGGCGTCAAGGTGACTATGGCTTTATATCCCAATCTGAGCCATGCCCGTGCGGAAGAAGGCAATTGCCTTGTTCGCCTTCGTGTGCAACTCAGGAGCAATCTGCTGGACGTTTGGCATGGTTGGCAGTGGACCCGCACACAAGGCCAGGATGATATCTGCGGTCGAATCAATGTGTATTACGCCCGTGGCCATGTCGGCCGATCCAAGATCATGAATGGGGATGTTGGTCAAACTACTCCGAATCACCTCGCAAACATGCTTACTCGAGGAAAGGGAGATTTGAAGGTCCGCGACATCATTATTCGCTGCAGCGACCTGCATATGGTTGATGCAGGCATGTATTTGCCAATACGCGCTCTCGACTACGACCGAGACGGTGTTTGCACGGCGTGTGAGCGCGACGCTATCCGCTTGGGCAATCAATCGTGCTGCGTGAGCATTTTGCCGACTCATCACATAAATAGCGACGACCAATGCCGCAATGGAACCCACTGCCTGTACCCACGATGCCCAATGCTCCCGGGTGAGGTTCATGTCGAGACCAATGTTCACCAGGTTCATAACGGCAACAAAGAGAAGCAGCCAAAAACGCGACTTTTTCCAAAGAACTCTTATGAGTGGATAAATTTTCATAGAGGAATCCTACCATGTCACTAGGCCACGCATCTAACGACCGCTACCGCGCGGCGACGCAGCAGATCATCCCGGTCAGCCCATCGAAGCGCATGACGTGCTCGTGCTGCAAGAACCACAAGAGCATCGGCCAGTTCCCTGTGGGGCAGGACGTGTGCGTGAAGTGCAACCCGCAGCCCGCAGGCTGGCGCCGAGGAGGTATCTGATGAACATCACTGCAATCTCGATCGCCGTCCAGATCGACGGCAAGGCCTACTTCGTCGCGCTGCCACACGAGCGCCTGGTGCTGCTGATGAAGCTGGCCGAGGGCCTTTCCGATTCCGGTCAGCTGCCAGTCGTCGCAGCACCGGCGAGCTACAAATTTATGCCAGTGAAGGAAATGCGATGAGCACCGAAAGCAAAGTCCAAAGGCTCTACGCCGTCAACATGGTAGTGACCGCGGTTGTCGTCGCCACTAGCGAGATCGATGCCGAGCGGGTGTTCCGCGCCCACAAAAGCGCGATCATTTCCGACGGCGACTACGATCCGGAATGCGACTACGAAGTCAAGCAAGGGAGCCCATTACCGCACGGCTGGAAAGAAGATTGCCTCCCCTACGGGAACCTGGTCGATCAGACCATCGGCCAATGGCTCGACCTGGCGCCGCCTGAAGTAGTGCGCGACACCAAGACCATCGACATGTTTGTCGAGGTGGCGCCATGAACTGCAAGCCAGGAGACATGGCGATTTGTGTAGAAGGCCGCCACAAAGGGCGTATTGGCACCGTCGTCGAATTGTTTGCCGGTGGGAAATGCGGCGGAGTGGATTTCTTCAACATCCCGGCTGGGCTTGGCCCTATATGGGTTTTTGAAGCCCCTGGCGGCTTCACGCTTGACGGAAAAACCATCACGGAGGGGCCATTTCCAGATGCGTGGTTGAGACCCATAGCTGGGCCGTTGCCATCCGATGCCGCGGCGCGCCAGGCCATGCTGGATTGCATTGAGCGGGCGAAGCAGCCGATGGAGGTCGAATCATGAGCATCATTCACGTCGTTTCGGTATCCGGTGGCAAGGACAGCGCCGCGACCCTGCTGCTGGCTATCGAGCGCTTCGGTGCGGAGAACGTGCGCGGCATCTTCTGCGACACGGGGAACGAGCACGAGGAGGTCTACAAATACCTCGAATACCTGGAACTTGCCACCGGTGTTGTCATTGCGACGTTGAGGGCGGACTTCACCGGCGAGATCGCCCGCAAGCGCATGTTCATCGCGCGCGACCAGCGCACGCGGCGCGGTGCCGATGGCCGCAAGGTCCGCTGGACGAACAAAGCCAAGCGCCGGGCCCTGGCTGTGCTGCACCCCAGCGGCAACCCGTTTCTTGACCTGTGCCTCTGGAAGGGGCGCTTCCCTTCGCGCAAAGCGCAGTTTTGCACCGAGGAGCTCAAGCGCAACATGGCCGTCGAGTACCAGCTTGGGCTAATGGAGCAAGGGTACACCGTAGTGAGTTGGCAAGGTGTGCGCCGCGACGAGTCGCAAAACCGGCGCAACGCGAAGAAGTTCGAGCGCGTCGGCGGCGGCCTGTATATCTTCCGGCCGCTAGTCGAATGGTCTGCAATGGACGTGTTCGCATACTGCGCATCGAAGGGCGTGCAACCAAACCCCCTTTATAAGCAGGGAATGGGGCGCGTCGGCTGCATGCCGTGCATCAATGCCAACAAGGCCGAGCTCAAGCAGATTGCGCTTCGCTTCCCGGAGCACCCCGAGCGGATTTCGCAGTGGGAGTGGAAGGTGCTCAACGCCAGCAAGCGCGGCGGCGCCACGTTCATCCCGGCCGAGAACGGCGGTAAGTTCGTCCAGAACAGCCTGGCTCACGCGAAGGAGAATGATATTTACGCGGTGATCGAGTGGGCGCAAACCTCGCGCGGCGGCAAACAATTCTCGCTGCTGACGGCCCTGGACGATGGCACGGCATGCGCTTCGGCGTACGGGTTGTGCGAATGATGCGCCGCTCGCAACTGAAACAAGGCGCCGGCCTGAAGCACACCGCGTTCAAGCAGAAGGTGCCGTCGACGAGCACCGGGATCCTGCGCGTGGCTGCGGCCGAGAGAAAGGCTCCGGCGCGCAAGGCGGCGATGAAGAAAAGTCGCCCGAAGATGATGCCCATCCGCAAGTCAGCCGAAGGCGAGGCATGCACCCTGCGGTTCCCCTGCTGCTGCGGCGACCCGGCCACAACTGTCTGGGCGCATTCGAACAGCCACAAGGACGGCAAGGGCATGGGCATCAAGGCCAGGGACGAGGAAGGATGCTACGCCTGCGTGACTTGCCACAGTTGGCTCGATGGCGGCTACGCCGGCAGCATGCCACGTTCGCTGGTCGACCGCTACTTCGACCTGGCGCGCCACGAAAGCCAGGGAGTATTACGGTCCAAGGGCCTTATGAAAAGCGAGTCCGCATCGGTTGCACCCGGCACGGACTCTGATCAAAAAACCACCTACTAGGGGATTTATCTTGACTAAGCGAATTGTAGCAGTCATGGAATGGGCGTACTCATGAAGCCCTACACCATTATTCACGGCGATTGCATCACCGAGATGAGCAAGCTGCCGGAGAGCAGCGTGGACGCGATCGTTTGCGATCCGCCGTATGAGTTATCGAACGACGGTAAGCAAAGCGCCAGTCGGGTCTTTTTTGAATTCGCTTTCCCAGAGAATGCGAAGATCAAATCCCATCTCGCGGGCGGCAACGCACTTCCGCTGTTCATAGACAAGGTTCTTGGCTTGGGAGTGGCCGGCGACCTCCCACGTCCATCTTCCCCCATGCCAATAATTCCCGTGGCACTCAATGATGAGGCGGCGCTCGGGAAGGATGATGTCAAACACACATCCGAAAGTGCCGTTTTGGTTTCGTCCGACAGCGCTGTCGCCAACATTGAAGCCGAGCCGGCGCAGCACCTCGGCTGCTTTGCGCTCAAACTTGCTGACCCCACCAAGTTGTTTCAAATTTTGAATGGCGTTGGTGCGGGCTTTGTTTCTAGCGGAATCGGGATAGGGCTTTCCGGATTTTCGTCGAGTCTCCCATGCTTTAATTCCGGCAGCGGTCCGATCGTACTGGCTGACGAGAACGTAGGGTGCGTTGACGGTGCGCTGACGGATCTTGTACGCGCATTCACTGGAGCAGGATGTAGCCCCGTACTTGGTTTTGATCTGGGACGGGGAGCGGTAGAAGTATTTTCCGCAAACGGTGCACGACTGTTCGCTGCCATTTTGCTTTTGAGTGGCGCGCAGCTGGTAAGAGCAAGCCCGACCGCAAGTCGTTTGCCGGCCATGCTTGAGGCGCGTCGCGTCAGCGTTATAGATGATCTTGCAAACCGGGCATTCACGTTTGATCTCATTGTCCATGAGCAAAGTATAGCGTCTTCGGGCTTTATGGGGAAACAGTGGGACGGATCGAAAATCGCCTACAACATCGAGGTGTGGGCCGAGGCCCTGCGCGTGCTCAAGCCGGGCGGCCACCTGCTAGCGTTCAGCGGCACGCGCACGCAGCACCGCATGGTGTGCGCAATCGAGGACGCGGGCTTCGAGGTGCGCGATCAGATTGGCTGGTTGTATGGATCGGGCTTCCCCAAGTCGCGCAATTTGGACGGCGACTGGCAGGGCTGGGGCACTGCGCTCAAACCGGCCTGGGAGCCGATCTGCGTGGCGCGCAAGCCGCTGGCCAAGGGCTGCACCGTGTCCGCCAACGTGCTGGCGTTCGGTACCGGCGCATTCAACATCGACGACTGCCGGGTCGGGTGGCCTGGCGGCGCAGCCCCCGAAATTGGCACTCCGGCCTGGGGCGGTCCTGCCAAAAAACTGACTGCAGTACCGGGGCAAGAGGGTGAAACGGTTGAGCGGGCCGCGCCTTCGCAGCTCGGCCGCTGGCCGGCCAACCTCATTCACGACGGCAGCGCCGAGGTGGTGGCGCTGTTCCCGACCGCGCCGGGGCAACAAGGCCGCGCCCGCACGGACGGCGGAGCGCAAGGGAATAGCGTTTTCGGCGCGCTGCGCCACGTCACGAACAACCCCGAGCCACGTAGCGACACCGGAAGCGCCGCCCGCTTCTTCTACTGCGCCAAGACCAGCCCGGCCGACCGGCACGAGGGCCTGGACGCACCAGGTCCGCAGTTCAAGAAGGGCAGCACGCTTCGCGACGCCGAGAACCTGGGCAGCGATCGCAAGGGCAACCATCACCCGACCGTCAAGCCGACCGAACTGATGCTGTACCTCGTGCGCCTGATCACGCCGCCCGGCGGCAAGGTGCTTGACATGTTCATGGGCAGCGGCAGCACGGGCAAGGGATGCATGCGCGGCGGCTTCGAGTTCGTCGGCATCGACATGACCGCCGAGTATATTCCGATCGCCACCGCGCGCATCGAGTTCGAGCACGCAAAGGTGACGGCTGCAGCAGAGCTGGCCGCCATCCCTGCGCCGCAGTTGGATATGTTCGCCAGGGAGGTCGCATAATGCCCGCCCCAACTAACGGTCGCCCGCGCGCGGCAAACAAGCGCCCGGATTCACGGCGCGCAGCGTCGATCGCTTTGATCCTTGGATCGCTGCCTGGAACAAAGACGCAGCTTGTTGAGCGCACCGGTATCTGCCGGGATGTCGTCTACTCGGCGGTGAATCAGCTGCACTCAGAGCCAGGTCGACAGATTCGCATTTGCAAGTGGTTGCCGCATCCGCTGGGCGGGCCGTCGATGGCGGTCTACGAAGTCGGTACAGAGCCGGATGCGAAGGACACGCTTCGCCGCCTTACCAAAGCGCAGATCAGCGCGCGCTACTACGCCAACTTGAAAAAGACAGATCGCTACGATCAGATGAAGGCGAAGTGGCGTAGCAAGCACTGGGAAAAGAAGGCCGCCAAAGTGCCGAACAACTGGCTGAACATCCTCGGGGGTGCCGCATGAATTCGACATACGAGGAACTTCAGATCGAAGCCGAAGCACTTCGCGCCGAGGTCATCGCCCTGCGTGCGCTGGTCAACGTTAAGCCGGCGAAACGGAATGACTATCCGGACGAGTTCGAAGAAGTATGGGCCGCCTATCCAGCGCGCTCTGGCGCCAACAAGGTTAGCTCGTTCAAGGCCTGGGGTACACGGGTCAAGGCGGGCACCAAGCCGGCTGACATCCTGGCCGGCGTCAAGCGCTATGCCGAATACGTGAAAAGCGAGCGCACCGAGGATCGCTACATCAAGCAGCCGGCAACGTTCTTCGGACCCGACGAGCACTTCTTGCTGCCTTGGGCATCCAAGCGCGGCGGGGCAGGGCGACAGTCGTTGAATGAGGAAGCCAAGCGCCGCCTGTTCGGGGGCTACGACGAGTTCGGAGGTCTGGATGCGCCAAGGTGACTACGACGCCTTTGCCAAGCTGTTGGACGACGCCTACGACATGATCAGCTGCGGCACCAAGGTGCTGAGCGCTGACGCCAGGGCGATGTTCTTCCGCGCCGTGGCCAAGTATCCGCTTGATGTTTTTCGCGGTGCGCTGCATGCCCACATTATGGGCAAAGACGGGAAGTTCGTCCCGCAGCCGGCGCACATCAATGAGCAGATTGCGCTGATGGCCGAGGGTGACGGCCGGCCCGGCGCCGAGGAAGCCTGGGCGATCGCGCTCACTGGGCGCGACGAAGAATCGACGGTCGTGTGGACGGCAGAGACGGCGGCCGCGCTGTTCATCTGCCGCCCGGTCCTGGACTCGAGCGGGGCGATCAGCGCGCGGAAGTCGTTCCTTGAAGCGTACACCCGACTGGTGGCGGAAGCGCGCGCCGCGCACCAGCCGGCGCAATGGGTGGCGTCGATTGGCTGGGACAAACGGCAGCACGCCACGGCTATCAGGGGTGCGGTCAACGCCGGTCGACTGCCGGCGCCGGCCGCCGCGGCGCTGCTTGAAGGCCCGGCTGGCGATCCAACGCCAGACTCCGAGGCGCGGGCGCAGCTGGCCAGGGTGAAGCAGATGATCAAGGACGGAGCCGAAGAACGGGAGCTCAAGCGCCTGGCCGAAGTGGAGCGCGTGCGCTTGGCCGACGAGGAATATAAGCGCACAACGAATGCCCAGGTGCAGCAGCGCCTGGCGGAAACCCAACTGGAAAGAATGCAATGACTGACAACATCAATAATCCTAAGCATTACACGAGCCATCCGTCGGGCGTGGAATGCATCCAGATCACCGAGCACATGAGCTTCAACCTTGGCAACGCGATCAAGTACCTGTGGCGCGCGGACGAGAAGGGCGCTCCACTGGACGACCTGAAGAAGGCTGCCTGGTATATCACGCGCGAAATTGCAAAGCGCGAGGCTGCGAAATGATCGGCCGCCAACTACAGGCGCTCGGCCGGCTCAAGGTCGGTGCCATGAATAAGACCGAGGTCGCCTATGCCGCCACGCTCGAGCAGCGAAAGCAGGCCGGGGAGGTGGCCTGGTACAAGTTCGAAGGACTCAAGTTCCGCCTGGCCGACAACACGTTCTACACGCCTGATTTTGTGGTGATGCTTGCCGACGGTGCGTTGGAAGCGCACGAGGTTAAAGGCTTCTGGCAGGACGACGCGCGCGCCAAGATCAAGATCGTCGCAGACCTGTACCCGATTCGATTCATCGCCATCCAGGCCCGCCCGAAGAAAGACGGCGGCGGCTGGAAAGTGGAGGACTTCTGATGACGACCATCTACAACCCGCTCGACATCTTCGCGCGCAAGCAGAAGGTCGGCGCGGACGATACGCGACTGATCGCCATGCCGGCGATGATCCACCTGGACGCTGCCAAGCGCGGGCAGTGCACTGCATCCGGCGCCAACTTCCTGACCCAGCACCTGATCATTGCCAGCTTCATCGCCGCGCGCACGAAGTCCAAGGCATTTCATGGCCAGGTCACGAAGGCGTACGCCGCGCTTCAGAAGGCAAGCGCCAGGCCGACGAAGCTGCTCGATCTGACCACCGGCGAGCACAAGGCCATCGCTGCAGCAATTAAGACGTACCTGTGCGCCATGCCGAACGTCGAGGTGGGCGTGATGAATGATGCGTGCAAAGTCGCCGAGCGGGCGATGCAATGAGCGATCGCCCACTTACTCGCGCCGAGCTGGCCGAAGTCTACCGGATGCGTGAGAACAAGCCGGCGACCAAGGTGGCCGGCGTGGACGGCTGGCGCGACCCGGCCTGCTGCGTCAAGTACCTGCGCGAGCGGATCGAGCGCGAGCAGCGGAAGCGCTGGAAGAAATGACGGGCAGCTGCCCACCGAGCCGGGCAGCACTTGAAAGGACGATGATGAAATTGAAAGTGAAGAAGCTGCACCCGGATGCAATCCTACCAACCTACGCAACCGATGGTGCGGGCTGCTTTGACCTACATGCCCTCGATGGTGATGACTTCAAGCCGCACCCGCGTGATCAGCACGCTGCTATATTCCGCACCGGCCTGGCGTTCGAGATCCCGCCCGGATGGGTCATGGAGATCCACAGCCGCAGCGGGCAGGGCTTCAAGGACGCCATTCGCTTGTCGAACTGCACGGGCCAGATCGACTCGGACTACCGCGGCGAGGTGATGGTTGCGCTGCGCTTCGACGGCGATGACGATGCCCGATGCCCCAAGGTCCGAACGGGCGATAGGATCGCACAGGCGAAGCTGGTAGCGTCGCCGCGCGTCGAATTCGATCTGGTCGACGAGCTGGGCGATACGGCGCGGGAAGGCGGGGGATTCGGCAGCACCGGCGCATAAAGCAGCTCTGCCGAGTCAAGCGATTTGGGTGTTTCGACGAAGAAAAATATTTCCCATTGGACTCTTGTAAACTTGCAGCAATATGGTAAGGTGGGAAGGTCTTCTTGTGGGGAAACTATGGGATTTGCTGAAAAACACCTTCAATCGCTCGGCTCATCCAATCTCATGGATGACTGCTTTCACCACCAGACCGACGCACTTCAGGCTGCCGCACGTGCTGATAAGTCCGCGCGCAACATCGGTTCGTTGCTGTCGCGCGTCAAATACGCGGATGGCACGTTGGGCAAGAAGTTCGAGGGCAATGCGCAGAACTTGGCCGGCTTGTTGCGCGAATGGCTCGCCATCGTGACCGAGAAGGGCACCGCGCGGCGTTGGGTGAAGCCCGAGGACATTGCCATTGCGCCGATCACGTTTCGACGGGTGGCCAACGCCTCGCTTGCCCACTTTTTGGACGGCAAGTGCGCCCAGTGCCACGGCACCGGTGTCGCCGAGAGCAAGCGCGCCTGCATTCCATGCAAGGGATCGGGCAAGATCGAATTGACGGGCCTGAGCGGCTACGAGGCCAAGCTGGTGCTCGACATGGTGTCGGAGTTGGGCGCCATCGAATCGACACACGCAGCCATCGCAAGCGCACTGTTGCGCAAGCATGACCTGGTGACCGAAGAAATTTCCTGAAACTGTGTATACAAACAGTGGTTTCGTGTAGAATTGCAATTCTCGATGTGATGTAAATTTCTCCCAGGCTTGTGCTAGACGCGAAAGCGACAACGACCCCTGGGATTTCATATAGTGCAAGCCTACCGATGGTTTCGCTCGCACTGAAATTTACGCAGCACAGTCGCACGTAGTACCCAGCAGATAGCTGGGACGAACCCGAAAGCCCGCCTTGAGCGGGTTTTTTGCTTTCCGCTCCCAGCGAGGCAGATATGGTGAACGTGACACACCCCGACAAAGAACTCGTTCGCGCGTACATGAGTGCGCCCGAACGCAAAGAAAGCCCGCCGCCGTCGCCTGACCAGATCAAGCGACAGCTCGGGTGGGGCCTGATCCCGGAAAGCGGGCAGGCTCCGGAGGTGTCCGAATAGAGTTCCCGCTCTGCGAAAGCATCGGGCTGAAACCCTGCTATTACGAGGGGTCGCCCGGGTTGATCGCCAGGCGTTGTTCTTTGAAGGTGAAGCGCTACACACGGCGCTATATAAGCTGACTGCAAGACAATATGTCCTCGTCCTCTGCATTCTGCACGGCAAGGATCTCTCTTGGTGCGCACCAGCTGCGCCGGCCGCATCACGAAACGATGTCACTCCATGGTAGTACGGGCAAAATAGGCCGCCAGATGCGCCCCGTCATCGATTAGGCCGACATTCACGTGACTATACCAAGACCTGCCAACAACTGGTGCAGCCAGTAGCCAGCGGTAACGCCGAGCAGGGTGCAAACAACAGTCGAGCCGCCGCGCGCGGTGCTGGCGCAAGCCGAACGACCCGGAACGCTGAACTCCGGACGATTATAGGTAGCATGGCTGAGAGGCCGAAAGCAACGGCTTGCTAAGCCGTAGAGTGGAAACGCTCCGCGCGTTCGAATCGCGCTGCTACCGCCAATTTTCTATCAACCTCATCGGAGAGTTATGGATAAGAAGACGCTGCAGCTGGGTATGAACCCCAGTACCGCAGCCAATCGACTCAAGGTCGATCTGCTGTTTTCGTTCGCGATCAAGTTAGGCCACAAGTGCCATCGCTGTAACGCCGAACTCGTGCGAGATAACTTTAGTGTTGAGCACATGACGCCTTGGTTGGATAGTGCCGATCCAAAGGGCGCGTTTTTTGATCTGGAAAACATTGCGTTCAGCCACCTATCCTGCAATTCGCGGGTGAAGCGAGACCCGCGTCAGGTCTACTTTACGGTGGAAGAGCGTCGCATAGGCAGGACGGCGCAGATTAAGCAGTGGAAACAGAGCAATTATTCGCCAAAGAAAAGGGCGGAGAAGTTTCAGCGGACCGGCACCTGAGGTGCTACCGCCAGTTTTGGAAGATGCCGCGCAGGGCGCAAAGCGGTCTTGAAAACCGTGGCAGTCAGGGATGGCTGATGGTTCGATTCCTTCATCTTCCGCCAATGTATGAACCGTTCGACTTCAGGTGAGGTCATCGCCCTTTCAAGGCGCTCAGATGGGTTCGATTCCCATACGGTTTGCCAGATTCAGAGCGGGATTAGCTCAGAAGGCAGAGCGCATTCCTTCCAAGTATGAGGTCGACGGTTCGAGCCCGTCATCCCGCTCCACAATCTCCCTCGGGCGCTTCCCAGCGCTCTTTCGCCGCCAGGTGCAACGCGCCCGCGGCTCTTCTTATTCAAGGCCCGCAATGATTCCCCGCCACTGGTACAGCCTGATCGTCCGCGCCGTAGAGGCCAAGGACGAGACCACGATCACTTCCCTGGCGCAGCACCTCGCCGAGTGCGAGACGGCCAAGCAGATCCTTCAGGCTAAGGGATACGGCGCGCAAGGGCAGGGCATTGCAGCTGTTGCAGCCCAGGTGCCGCACATGATGGGCCGGGAATGAACGGCACCGAAAACCGCGACGGGCTGCCCTGGGTCGACATGGCGTACGCAGCCGGCGACAAGCCCGTGGCGATCAGCCAGACCAAGCGGGCGGTTAGCGATATCGCCAGGCTGCGCCGAGACCTGGAGCGGCGCCTGCAAACGGCGATCAACGCCGAGCTCAACGCCTTCATTGACGCGACGGGCATGGCGGTCGACTCGCTCACAGTGAACATTCTGCGCCCGGGCTCGATCGAAGCGACGCGCCAGATCGGACGTATCCAGTCGATCGTGCTCGATATCTCGGTGCGCCGGTAAGCCGTGTCGCAATATGCCAGGGCGCAGGTGGCCATCAAATGGCTTCTGGCCTGTCCTGTACCGTTGATCCGCACGTAGTTTGTGCCAACGGACGGAAGCGACTTATCCGATGTACCGTGTAATCGTCCGGCCATTCTGAGTGGCCCACTCGCGTACGAGCGAATTGAACACGGAGTTCATATGGGCCTCATCGTCTGCAGCTTCTTGACCAACATACCCATTGCCTTGATGGTAAGTTTCGAAACGGAGCAATGTCGTCGGAAATTTTCTCTCGAAGCCGGATGGGGTTATGTCGTCGGGCAACGGTGTGACGCGAACCTCACCAGTATTATCCACCCAAAGAATATGATGAGTTTCTTCATCGTCACATGCGGCAACGATTACTTTTAGTTGGTCAACTGTGGGATTTTGGTTCAAGTTCATTGAAGGCCTCGGGTTGAAGTTATAGCTCTACTAAGCGATAGTGTATGTGGGGACAATTCAGTCGATTTTCAAGCAAGCAATCTCGGTATCTATTCGACGTTAGTACTGAGCCTACCGTGGTTTTGGTATGGGGCGGGCGGAGATTCTATTTGTCAGGACGGAGCGCATAAAGCACTACGCTGCCTGGATTTTTCAATTGCCAGCAGAGTTCTTCGTAGTCGACCTCGGAACTTTGGTTGCCGCCAGGCGAACGAAGCGAGAAGTTCATGTCGCCGTACTTGTCCAGCATTGCAGTGCCGTCGTCGAGCTGGATATCTTCGTCGAGTTTCGCGGAGAGCAACACGTCGCGCTCCGCACCAGAGAACGTGTAAGTGAATCCAAGGGGCATTCCTGTCTGCTGTAGCGATACCAAATATTTCATCCGTTCCTCCGCTGTTGTCGTTCCAATCGGCCCGTAGTCAACAATATTAACAGAGGGCAAGAATGGGCCGCAAATCATCGCTTACGGAGAAGCAGTGGGCGGAGATCGGTCAGCGGCTCCTAAAGGGGGAGGCGGGACGGGTGCTCGCCCGTGAACACGGGGTATCCGAAGCAGCGATCAGAAAACGCTTTGGTGCGCAGACGAAACAAATAAAAGACGTTGCAAATCAATTGGTTGCAGCAGAGACAGCTTTTGGTGCGCTGCCGATTGGTGCGCAGATTAGTGCGCGCACTTTGGCCGACGAGCTCAAGCAAATCTCGATGCACCTGGCTGGCGCCGCACGATACGGCGCTGCCACCGCGCACAGGTTGGCTGGCATCGCGCACGCCAAGGTTGAAGAGATCGACGACGCCGGGCCGTTGGATGATAAGAGTCGGATTGCACTGGGCGACATCGCCGTGCTGACCAAGATGGCGAATGGCGCCGCCGAGATCGGCATGGAGCTGATGAAGGCCACCAAGGACGTGAAGCCGGACGACGATAAGCCGACACCGGTTGCCATCACGTTCGGCGTGAAAGACGCCAAGCGCTATGACGACAATCCAGCTTGACCTGAACGTTCCGCAAGCCGCTTTCCTCCAGCTCCCCCACAAGTTCAAAGCGTACGTCGCCGGCTTCGGCTCGGGCAAGACATACGTGGGCTGTGCAGGCATCTGCGCTCACTTTTGGCAATGGCCTGGCATCAACCAAGGCTACTTCGCGCCGACCTACCCGCAGATTCGCGACATCTTCTATCCCACGATGGAGGAGGTGGCCTTTGCGATGGGTCTGCGCATCAAGGTAAAGATTGCCGACCACGAGGTCGAGGTGTACGAGGGCCGACGCTATCGCGGCACCGTAATCTGCCGCTCGATGGAGAAGCCGGAGACAATCGTCGGGTTCAAGATCGGCCACTCGCTGATCGACGAGCTGGACGTCATGCCGTTGAAAAAAGCCGAGATGGCCTGGCGCAAGATCATCGCCCGAATGCGATACAAGGTGCCGGGACTGCTGAACGGTATCGACGTTACGACGACGCCGGAGGGTTTCAAGTTCGTCTACCAGCAGTTCGTGAAGGCGATCCGGGATAAGCCGGCGCTGGCCGGCCTGTACGGGTTGATTCAGGCAAGCACGTTCGACAACGAGTTGAACCTGCCGGACGACTATATTCCATCGCTGTTCGCCTCGTATCCGCCGGCACTGATTGACGCATACCTGCGCGGCAAGTTCACCAACTTGACCAGCGGGAGCGTGTATGCCGACTTTGACCGACGGCTGAACCACACGGACGCGATCATCCTGCCTGGCGAGCCGCTACAGATCGGCCTGGACTTCAACGTCCAGAACATGACTGCCTGCATCAACGTGGTGCGCGACGGCCTGCCGATGACGCTTGCCGAGCGCGTCCAGGTGCGCGACACGCCGGCGATGGCCAAGATTTTGAAGGAAGACTTCAAGGACAAAGGCCACCAGATCAAGATTTTCCCAGATGCGTCCGGGCAGAACACCAGCAGCAAGAACGCCAGCGAGTCGGACCTTTCGATTCTGCGCACGGCGGGCTTTCAGATCGAGGTCAACGGCGCCAACCCAGCGGTGCGGGATCGGGTCAACGCTTACAACGCGATGATCCTGAACGCCCAGGGTGAGCGCCAGTGGAAGATCAACACCGACCTGTGCCCGACGACCACCGAGGCGTTGGAACAGCAGGTATGGGGAGCTGATGGCACGCCGGATAAGAAATCCGGGCACGACCACCCCAATGACGCGAACGGCTACTTCCTCGTGAAGCGGTACCCGATCGTGAAGCGAATCGCCACCGCAGGCCCTCTGCGCTGGTAGAAATAAAGGAAATCATGAGCGCTGTACGCAAACAATCAGACGAAGCTGCGGCGCTGAACGCGAATTCCCTGCTGATCGACGCGCTGCTGGGCGGCACCGTAGCAATGCGGGCCGCCGGCGCCACCTACATGCCAAAGCAGCCAAACGAAGACGAGGAAGACTGGAAATACCGCCTGGCCAATGCTGTGCTTTACCCAGCTTTCGAGCGGACGGTTGAAGTCTTGGCGGGCAAGCCATTCTCGAAGAAGCTGGATCTGGGTGCTGACGTGCCAGCGCGTATCGCTGCGTGGCAGGACAACATCGACCTGCAGGGCAACAGTCTGCACACCTTCGCGGCGAGCATTTGCGAGGAAACGATATCGCATGGGTTCTCTGGGATTCTGGTCGACTTCCCCAAGGCGGTCGGACTCAAGACCAAGGCCGACGAAAAGGCCGCTGGCGTGCGCCCCTACTTCGTCCACATCCATCCGCAAAACGTGCTGGGCTGGGAATCGGAGGTCATCAACGGCGTCGAGGAATTCACGCAGCTGCGCCTGCTGGAGTCCGCGAAGGAGAAGACCGACGAATTCACCCAGACGACCGTTCCTCAAGTGCGCGTTCTTTATCGCGGAAAATGGCAGACCTGGCGCAAGTCGAAGGTGATGGCGACGCGTGACGAATGGGCCCTGCACGAAGAGGGGGGCTCGCTCCCACGCATCCCTTTTGTCGCATCCTACGGGAAGCGCAAAGGATTCATGTGCTCGAAGCCGCCGCTGATGGCCCTGGCCGAGCAGAACAGCAAACACTGGCGCGAATCGAGTGACCAGGACGATAGCGTCCGGTTTGCCCGCAAGCGCATGCTCGTCCTCATCGGACTCGACAACAGCGATCCACTGACGATCAGCTCAAACGCAGCTGTGAAGCTTCCGACGGGTGCTGACGCCAAGGTGGTCCAAGGATCGGCCGAGGCGGTCAAGATCGGCCGCGACGAGCTGAACACGCTCGAAGAGCAGATGCGCCAGTCCGGCGCCGAGATGATGGTTATCCGGCCAGGCAAGATCACGGCGACGCAAACCGCTTCCGAGGGCGAGGGTAACATGTGCGCGCTCCAGCGCATCGCCAACGACCTCGACAAATGCATCGAGCAGGCCTTGCAGTTCATGGCCGACTGGATTGTCGAGCCGAAGGGCGGCACGGTCACGATCTTCAAGGATTTTGGCGCCGCGACCCTTGACGAGGTCAGCGCCGACCTGTTGTTCAAGGCGACCGTAGCCGGCAAGATGTCGAACGAGTCGCTGCACGAAGAATTCCAGCGCCGCGGCATCCGGTCGGCTGACGTCGACTGGGAGGCCGAGAAGAAGCGCATCGAGAGTGACCGCGCGAGCGACGAGCCGCCGACGTTCGACGTCCCGATGCCGAAGACGCCGCCGAAGCCTGGCCCACCGCCTGGCACCAAGCCTGAGCCTGAACCGGTACCGCCAGCATGAGCGCGCTCGAGCAGTGGCTGATGGACCTGCTCATCGAGCACAACGTCCTGATGCTGCGGGCCGAGGCCGAAGTCAAGGCCAAGGTGCTCGCGCTGCTGATCCTGCTGCAGAAGGATGTAGTGGGCGTGCTGGCCAATGCGCCGGCGCTGTCCGAGCTGGGCAAGGCAGGCAAGAATGCGCTTCTGCGCGAATCGAACGAGCTGATCGCCGATTACTACGGCCGCGCCCAGCTGGTGGTTGACCTGGGCGCAGTTGCAGAGGTCGAGGCCCTGGGCGTACGCTCTGCGCTGTCAACCGTCATCGAAGCCCGCCTGGGTGTGGGCATGCCGACCGAGAACTACCTGCGCACGCTGGTCAGCGACACCCTAGTGCAGGGCTCGCCGGCGCGGGCATGGTGGCTGCGCCAGGAGCAGGACACGGCGTTCAAGCTGGCGACCCAGATCCGCATCGGTGCCGCCCAAGGCGAGACGAACGCGCAGATCGTGGCGCGCGTGATCGGTACCGACGAAATCCCGGGCGTCATGCCGATGGCGCGCAAGAATGCCCTGTCGATCGTGCAGACCAGCATGGCCACCGTCGCCGCCGAGGCGCGCCGCGCAACGTTCGAGATGAACTCGGACTTGATGACCGGCATCGAGCAGGTTTCGACGCTGGACGGCCACACCAGCCTGATGTGCATTGCCTACAGCGGCGCGCAGTGGGATCTGGACTACGAGCCGATGGGCGAGAACGATTTACCCTACAACGGCGGCGTGCCACGGCACTTCAACTGCTTACCTGGAGATGCGCTTGTATTGCCCCGAAGTGGCATCACGGGCGTTAGTAAAAGGTGGTTTGATGGAGAAGTTATTGTCATCCGCACCGCCAGCGGTAGAGAACTCACCAGCACCCCAAATCACCCGATACTCACGAGCGGCGGATGGGTTGCGGCGCGCCTCATTAATGTAGGCAGCAACGTAGTCTGCGACGGCGGGAGTGAGTGGAAAGGAATCGGTAACGGCGACCATCAAAACATTCCAACCCGCATTGAGGATGAATTTGGTTCGTTTTTCGCAGCGCGCAAGGTGCATCCCGTACCAGTGCCACTTTCCACCGAAGACTTCCACGGCGACGGGGGCGGCAGCAAGATCGCTGTTATATGGACCGAAAGCTTTTTGCGGGACCGTGTCAACCCCGCGCTGCAACAACATTGCGGCCAGGGCGTCTTCGTAGACGGAACGACGGCGATTACCTCGCCTCTCGTAAGTGGCGGCGCCGGCGATCAACCGGGATTGCTTTGCGGGGACGCCCCTCAAGGAAGCGTTCGCTGCTGCGGCGAGCGCGATGCGATCGGCGGGCGAGGTTCGAGCCATCCGGGCCGATTGTTGGGCGCTGCGGTCTCGTGTATCAACACCGTTGCGTTGCAGGATTTCGGTGACAACACGGATCGAAATCCCAAGCTTGTCGTGGATGCCTTGCACGCCAATGCCGGACTGGAAAACTTGAACCACGTCGGCGTCAGTAGCGCCGGTGGCGACGAGATCGCGAACAACAGCGCTCTGAAGCTTGGATCGAGACTCGGTGATGCCGGCCTTGCGAAGAATAGTCGTGATGACCTTATTGTCAACGAGGTACTTGGTAGCAAGTTCTCCAGGGGTGGCGCCATCGGTGAAGGCTGTGACAATATCGCTGGCGGGCAATGTCGCCCCGACCTTGCCACGCAGGGGGATGTTGGCGCGCTTCAGAATATTGAAGACGGTGACATTGCTGACGCCGAACTCGGTCGTAATATCCTTGATGGCGGCGCCGGCGCTGTATTTCTCGATGATGTTATTTCTGTGAACGTCAGGCAATTTAGCGGGCATGTCTATAACCTCGAAACGGTGGGCGGGTGGTACTCTGCAAATGGCATTGTAACTCACAATTGCAGATCAACCGAGATCGCGGTGATGAAAACCTTCCGTGAGATGGGCATCGACCTGGACGAGCCGGAGCCGGGCACGCGCGCATCGTCGAGCGGGCCGATATCGGCCAAGACGACGTTCGCCGACTACCTGACCATGAAGGGCGCCGACTACCAGAACGAGGTGCTGGGGCCGGGCCGCGCTGCGCTGTTCCGCGAGGGGAAGCTAGCGCCGCGCGACCTGGTCAACATGTCAGGCCGGCCGCTGAAGCTGTCGGCCCTCAAGGAGATGTATTCGCAGTAGGGTAGAATCGCCGCATGACCTTCGATCCTAACTCCCTGCTGAAGTCGCCTGTGCCGACCGCGCCGCCGGCGCCACCCAAGCCCATGACCGTCGACGACCTGGCGGCCAAGCTGGCCAAGATTTCCGCGACTGGCATGGGCGGCGCGCTGGTCGCGCTGCCTGACGGGCAGCCGGTGACAGCCGTCGACCTGGCGGCGTATGGCGAGACGCCGGCGCACTTCGTGCTGACCAACAGGGAAGCGTAACAATGATCAAACTCAAGGTGCTGTGGGGCTCGTTTGGCATGGACGGCACATGGATTCCGAACAGGTTGCTGGAGATGACAGCGGCCGAGCAGCATCGCCAGAATGTGCTGACGGATCCCGAGCGCATGCGACGATATCGATGGGTACTTAAATGACAGAAAAGCAAGCTCGCTCCGGCGGGCTTTTTTTACGTCCGGAGTATTTGAATGATCCATGCATTGACAGTTCTCGTCGCCCTGTGGGCAGCCTGGGCGGGCGCCAATTTGGCCGCCTTGATCTTGGCTGCGCTACTCGTCCGCCCGAACCAGCCATGCTTCAACGGTTTTCGGATCGTGATTCCGGCCTGGCTGGGCCAAGTGCTCACGCCGGCGGAGGTCGCTGCGGTGCTTGAGCACGAGCGCGGGCACCGGCGCCACATGCACATCTGGAGCAACCTGGCGCTGACCTGCTGCTTCGTCTCGATCAGCGCCGCACGCCGCCGGCGGCTGGAGTTTGAGGCCGACGACTACGCCGCGCGCGGTGGCCACGCCCAGGCGCTCGCATCCGCGCTCGACAAGATGTCGGCGCATCCCTTCGACATCGAGCGCGCTGCACGGCTGCGCACGCTATACCCCTGACCCGGAACGCCGGGCAATAATTTCACGAGGCCGCCCGGGCAACTTGGCGGCCTTTTTCATTGCCGCGCGCAGAGCAGCAAGCCGAGCGCCGGCCATTTCGGGCAGCAAGCCCACAACCTCCTGAACAGAAAGTTCAACATGAAACTCCTCCTCGATGACAAGGGCGGCGCAGTGCTGCGCGATGGCAAACCAGTGTACGTGCACGACGACGGCCGCGAGATCGTCTTTGACGGCGCCCAGGCATTCGCCAAGATCGGTCAGCTGACCGGTGAGAACACGGACTACAAGCGCCGCTTCACCGAAGCTGAAGGCAAGATCAAGGCGTTCGAAGGATTGGACGATCCTGAAGCTGCACGCACCGCACTGGAAACCGTTCGCAACCTCGACGTGGGCCAGCTTAAGACTGCTGCCCAGGTCGCGGAAATCAAGGAAGCCGCCGCCCGCACCGCGCAGGAGCAGGTCGCTGCTGCTGCCAAGGCAAGCGCCACGCGCGAGCAGGAACTGGCCGCCCAACTGGAGAAGCGCACCGGTGAGCTGAATGCTCACATGATCGGTGGCGGCTTCGCCAGCTCGAAGCTGCTGACCGACGACAAGCATCCAAGCCGCCTGGTCATTCCGCCTGAAATGGCAAAAGCGTACTTCGGTTCGAACTTCAAGGTCGAGGACGGCAAGATGGTCCCGTACGACGCCAGCGGCAACAAGATCTATTCGCCTAACCGCCCTGGTGAAGTGGCCGACTTCGACGAAGGCCTGGAAGCCTTGGTACGCGCTTGCCCATTCAAGGACCAGATCATCAAGGCATCCGGCGCGTCCGGGGGCGGCGCCCAGCCGGGCGGCGGTAGCGCAGGCAAGAAGCAAATTCCACGCGCTCAGTTTGAGCAACTGGCCCCCCAAGAACGTGCGTCCTACATCAAGGACGGCGGCACAGTCGCCTGATCAACCGTTCTGGTCGGCAGGCAGTACACCAATTTTTCCACTCTGAAAGAAATAACACATGGGCACTCTTACCCTGACCGGTCTCCTGCCGACCATCTACAACGCGATGGAAGTGATCTCGCGCGAACAGATCGGCATGATCCCCGCAGTATCCCGCGATTCCAGCGCCGAACGCGCTGCGATCAACGAGACCGTGCGCTCGCCGTCGGTCGGCCCTATGGTGGCTGAAGACCTGACTCCGGGCGCCTACGCTGCCGATACCCCGAACCAGACCATCAACTTCGTCGACATGACGATCCAGAAGGCGCGCTCGGTGCCGTTCGGCATCACCGGCGAAGAAGCCAAGGGCCTGAACAACGCCGGCACGCTGGGCAACATCAACGCACAGCGCATCACCCAAGCGCTGCGCACCCTCGGTAACGAAGTCGAGGCCGATCTGACCGCGCTGCACATCGCTGCATCGCGTGCGTACGGCACTTTCAACGTGACGCCGTTCGGCACTGCTGCCGACTTCACCGACTTCTCGAACTCGCTCCGCATTCTGGATGACAACGGCGCGCCGCTCACCGACCGCCAGATGGTCCTGGGCTCTTCGGCGATCTCGAACATCCGCGGTAAGCAGTCGGGACTGTTCAAGGCGAACGAAGCGAACAGCGACGACCTGCTGCGTCGCGGCATCATCGGCCAGGTGGAAGGCTGGGACATCCACAACTCCGGACAGATCCGTTCGCTGGTCACAGCTGGCACTGGCGCGGGCGCGACCACCAACGCCGCCGGCTACGCGGCAGGGGCAACGGTCATCACCCTGGCAGCGGCCGGTACCGGCACTGTTCTCGCCGGCGATATCGTGACCTTCGCGGGCGATGCTGAGAACAAGTACATGGTGGCAGTCGGCGACAGCGACACTTCCAATGGCGGCGCCATCGTGCTCGCCGAGCCGGGCCTGCGCAAGGCAATCGTCGGCGCCACCGCGATCACCGTCATCGCAGCCACCACCCGCAATATGTTCTTCCACCGCTCGGCGATCCAGCTGGCCACCCGTGCGCCAGCTATGCCCGACGAAGGCGATTCGGCCGACGACGTGATGATGGTGACCGATCCGATTTCGGGCCTGACCTACGAGTTCTGCATCTACAAGCAGAAGCGCCAGGTTCGTTACGAGGTCAATCTGGCCTGGGGCGTCAAGGCCGTAGCACCGCGCCATATCGGCGTTTTGATCGGCGCGTAAGCACCGACGTTATCCACCGGCCCGGCCGCCTAGTCGGCGCCGGGTGTCACCTGGGATCACCATGACATTCAAAATCAAATCGACCGACCCGCGCAGCCAAGGCGCGTTCGTCATCATCAACCGCACTGACTTCAACCCGCAGATGCACGAGCTGTACGGCGCCGACAACGACCGCGCCGCGCTGGCCGAGCGCGTCCCGACCAAGGACGAGTTGCTGGCCGCGCACGAAGAGCTGGAACGTCGCGCCGCCGCCGATGCGCGCAATGTCGCAGACCAGTTGGCCCAGATCCAGAAAATGCGAGCTGACCTCGATGCCCAGGCCGCAGCCCAAGAAGCCGAAGCGCTGCGCCTGCGCGTCGAAGCTACCAAGCTGGCCGAAACAGCGCCTGCCAAGGGCAAGACCAGCAAGCCCGAGTAATACCGTCCCTCTCTGCATCAGCCCGCCGCGCGCGGGTTTTTTTACGTCCATACAAGGTTACCCATGCCCACTATCAGCGCCGGCCAGCAGCAGACAGTCTCTGTACAGCAGGACCAAATTGTCGCCTTTTCGGGTTCCGTCGGAACTGTCGGGGTGGCATATCGGCTCGATCCAGTCTTGGGCGGGACGAACGCGGTCCAGTCCTGGGCGATCGGCGCTGGGTCAGGCGTGCCGATCGGGCCATTGACAGGAACCCAAAGATATCTTGTAACTTGCGCTGCCGGCGAAGTGACGATCACGGTGGATCTGGCCGTCCTGAGCGGCCCGCAGTATGCATACGACTCAAAGGGCAAGCTCAAAGGCTTGAGTCTGCTCGACGGCAGTCAAGTGCCCTTACCACTGTCCGGTCCACGTCAGCGCATGGTCTTCATCGGTGATTCGCTGACTTACGGCGGCGCACCTGGGCGCGCACCCGGCATTTTCGACGGCCGCCCGTGGTACGGCAGCAGCACGATCACCACGCCAGCCAATATGGGCAACGGTGCGTGGCTGGTCTACTGCATGGTGGACGGCCGCGCCGGAACGCTGGGCGGGACGGTGGAAACGGACGCCGCCAACCGCGTGCGCTGGACCTACACCGGCGACCCTGTTCCCGGCCCGTGGGTCGATGTATCCGAAGGCGGCTGGAAGTATCTGCCAAGCGGCTCGTTTCCAAATTCAGGCGTGCTGGTTGCCATTCGTGGAGCCACGGCGGCGCCGATCAATAAAAGCAGCACGGTCACAACTGCTGGGCTGGCCACCATCTCCGACTATAACTTCATCGGGTACGTGCCTTGGGTAGCTGGCGCACTTGGCGAGACTTTTACCGATTACCAAGCGTTCGGGATCACAGGCGCGACCACCGCCGACATTCTGAAATACACCCCGCAAGCGCTGGCCACCGACGTGGAAGCCGTTTGCATCCTCGCAGGTGTCAACGACGCCCCAGGGGACGCCACCGCGGCAAAAGTAACAATAGCAAACCTGATAGCAATCATCGACCTCGCGCGGGCAAAAGCGCGCCGGGTCTACGTCAACGAAACGGCGCCGAACCCATCCGCCACGGTTGCTGTGAACCAATGGCTGGGCCGGGTGTCCGAATCGATCCGTGCATATTGCCGCACGCTGCGGAACGTGCGTTTTGTTAGCGCATTCGACAAGTTGGTGAGCGCAAATGCGATAGCGCTGGGCGGGCCGACACCACTTAGTAATCCGGGCGGTCGTGCTGGCATGTACAACCCTGCGGATAACTTGCACTGGATGCCGCTTGGTGCCTACACGGCTTCCATTCCGCTCGTAGCAGCGCTACTGCAGGACTACCCGAAAGAGCAGGTGCGCAACAATACTGTTGCTACTTGGGACTCGGAGTTGAAGGTCGGCACTCTCAACCTCAACCCCGCTTTGCGCGGCACCGCTGGGGGCTACGGTGCCGGAGGTGCGGCGGCGCATGGAATCACTGGGACCGTGCCCGACAGCTACACATTGTCGCGCTCTGGCGCAACGCAGACATGCACGCCGACCTTTGAACCTGCAACGGACGGCGGCCTCGACTGGTGGTGCGTGGACGTGACCGGCTCGACAGCCGGCGACTATCACGAGCTGTTCCAGCAATTTACATTGCCGCCCAATTTCGTAGTGGGCGACTATTTCCAGATTTCGCTGGACAAGCGGATTTTCGGCACAACCGGCACAGGCTTGGCAATTCTTCAAGCGCAAGCCACAAGCGGATCGAACATTCAATCGTCTTATCTCATCCAGGCGGGACGCGACTTGGCCGGGTTTGGTTCTGATATGCCGCCAATGCCGCTCCGCAGTGAGCCGCAAAAGGTGCTGCCCGGATACACACTTTTCACGATGCGTATCCGCGTCGGTGCGCGTACTGGTGGCGGCGGCGGGAAAGTTGGCTTTCGCAGGTTCAGCTTCGAGAAGTGCGCCGGGCCTATCTACCCATAACGTGGTGGCCGCTTGCTTGATCGCGGCGGCACTACGAACCCAGACATAGAGGGAAAGCGAAATGGCATTGATCGTTGAAGACGGTAGCGGCCTGGCCGGCGCCGAGTCGTACGCCAGTGTGGCGGCGGCGGATGCGCGGTGCTCGAGCCTGGGCGTCGCCTCATGGGCGGCGCTGGCCGAGGCCGCCAAAGAGATCGCGCTGCGGAAGGCGACGATTTTTATGGCCGCCTATCGCACGCGCTGGGCCGGCCGCCGCGTGTACCGGCACCAAGCGCTGGACTGGCCGCGCTACGACGTCATGGTCGACAAATTCCTGATCGCAAGCACGATTGTGCCCGCTGAAGTTGTCGCCGCTTGCATCGACCTGTCCGTCCGCTCTGGCAATGGCGAAGACCTGATGCCGGACCTCGACACCGGGTCGAACGTCCTCAAGCGTACCAAGGTCGGGCCGCTGGAAGACGAGTACTTCCAGAACACAGTGGACGCGCGCGAGCGCTTCACCGCCGTCGATACCCTGCTGACTCCGTATTTCGGCACGGCCGGCGGCTCGAACTCGATCAGGTTGGTACGGGGATGACGGACTACGCCAAGACCGCCGCACGCGCCGACCAGTCGCTGCGCCGGAAGGGCGGCACCGTGGTGCTGCGCCGGACAGTGCCTGGCACCTACGACACTGGCACCGGCACCGGGACTCCGGCCGGAACCGCAGATTTCCCCGGTACCGGTGTAAAGATCGCCTATAGCGCCGAGGACATCGACGGCACGCTGATCCTGAAAGGCGACCAGCAGTTGCTGCTTTCGCCGCTACGGCGCGACGGCGCGCCGATGCCAGCGCCGAACACCGCCGACCTGGTGCTGATCGGCGCCGCGTTGTTCACCATCGCTGCGGTCGACACGGTTGAGCCGACCAGTATCCCGGTGCTGTTCACGCTCCAGCTGCGAGGCGTGTGATGACGGGAAAATCCTTCTCGCTCCAGATCGCGGCGTTCATTGCGAAGACCAAGGCGAATCAGGACCTGGCCGTGCGCGCGATCCTGATGAAGATCGACGGCCGACTGGTCCAGCGTTCGCCGGTCGGTGACGGGTCGTACTGGCAGCACCCGCCGCCGAAGGGTTATAGCGGAGGCCGTTTTCGTGGAAATTGGCAACTTTCTATCGGTTCGCCTGCTTCCGGGCCTGTTGATTTGGTGGACAAGACCGGCAGCGCGACATTGGCCGCGCACGCCGGCACGATCGGCACTGCCAAAGCCGGCCAGACATTTTTCCTCGTGAACAACCTCCCGTACGCCAAGCGCATCGAGGAGGGCTGGTCCCGCCAGGCGCCCGTCGGGCTGGTCGCGCTGACCGTGGTCGAGTTCAGGACCATTGTTGACGATGCGGTCAACGGGATCCGCGCCGGTACCAGCGCCCAGGACTTCTCACAGGGATTCTCTACCTACTCATGAGCCAGATAAAAATTCGGGCCGCGCTGGAAACGGCGCTGGCCAGCATCGCGCCACCGATCGACACCGCATACCAAGGCTTTGGTTACACGCCGGTGACCGGGCAGCCGTACCAAGCGGTCTACCTGCTGCCCGCCGAGCCTAACAACTGGGCCATGGGCGACGCGTCGCGGCAAGAGAGCGGCATCATCCAGATTAACCTGCAATACCCAACAGGCCAGGGGCAGGGGTCGGCGCCAGCCGGCGCGCGCGCCGAACTGATCCGGGCGCTTTTCCACCGCGGCGCCAGCTTCACGAAGGACGGCATCACGGTGCAGATCGAGCGCACGCCAGAGATTGGCGGCGGCCGCGAAGACAACGGCAGGTGGTTTTTGCCCGTGAAAGTCCGCTGGTTCTGCAACCTGTAAAGCGCACCACCCACACAGATCGCCTCGGCGGTCTTTTTTTCGACCAAAGAAAGGCAATCCCCCATGAGCACCACAGCAAACGGCATTGACACCCTGCTCGTCATCGGCAAGCAGTCGGCAGAGGGTATCAAGGCCCTGGCCGCCAACGGGCGCTTCTACCCGCGCGTTACCGGCACCTTCGATACCGACGCCGACAAGTACAGTTCGAACGAAATCGATCCGAGCCAGCAAATGACCGACACCCGCCTGGGCAACTTCCGCGTCACGGGCGACATCAAGGGCGAAGCCTCTTGCGGCACCTATTCGCTGCTGATGGCCGCGCTACTGCGCCGCGACTTCACCGCCGGCGGCGTCACCACCGCGCAGATCACCGTATCCTCGGGCGCGGGCGGCCTGGCCCGCTCGGCTGGCTCTTGGCTGACGGACGGCCATCGCGCCGGCACCGTCGTGCGCATCACCGGCTTCGCCACCACCGGCGCGGCGAACAACGCGAAAAACTTCTTCGTCACCGGTGTCACTGCCTTGGTGCTGACCGGCCAGTTCATGGACGGATCGGCGATGACCGTCAAGGCAGCCGGCGACAGTGTCACTGTGACCGCACCAGGCAAGCGCACCTTCACCCCGCTGACCGGGCACACGAAGGACTGGTTCACCGTCGAAGTGCAAGACCCAACGATTTCGGTCAACCGCACGTTCATCGACCTTATGGTCAGCAAGATGGACATGGCGGTGCAGCCGAACGGCATGACCAGCTGCGATATTTCGTTCATGGGCAAGCTGGAAGGCCCGACGACGCCGGCGGCGTATTTCACCACCCCGGCGGCCGCGCCAACGAACGGCAAGTTTTCCGGCGCCACCGCGCTGCTGTCCGTCAACGGCATCCCAAGCCAGATCTGCACAGGCATGTCACTGTCGATCGACGGCCAGGTGAAGATCGATCCCGTCATCGGCAACAAGTACGCCACCGCCGCCTCGCGCGGCAAGGTGATGGGCACCGGCCAGTTCACGGTTCTCATGCAGGACTCGGTCTATATCGACTATTTCAAGGCCGAGACCGAAGTGTCCGTTGCCTACGGAATGGCCTCCGACAGTTCGCCGCTGGCCAACGTCCTGACCCTGGCGATGGGCCGCATCAAGATCACATCGGCGAAGGTCTCCGACGGCGAGACGAACAAGATTATTACGTGTGCTTTTGACATCCTCCGCTACGTCGGCGCCGACGCGCAGCACGAAGGCACCACGCTGGCGATCTCCGACTCCACGCTGTAACCAACTCGCCCGGCCTCGTGCCGGGCAATCGATCAGGGCTGCGTGCCCTGTGCTTCGGCTGGCGCCTAAGAAACGCCAGCCTTTTTTATTCCCAAAACAGAAGGCAAAAAATCATGACTACCGCACAAAACACCGCACTGAACACCGCTCAAACCATCGCATCGGTCGGCTTCGATATCTCGAACTTCACCGCCCCGGCCGAGCAAGTAACCTTCAAGGTGCCAGTCCTGTTCGACGACGACGGCGAACCTACCCACGGCTTCATCATCGTCGGCAAGAACAGCGACGAGCACCGCGAAGAGTGGGCCAAGATCCGCGCCGAAGGTCGGCAGCGGTCCGCAAACCGTCGTACCGCGATCGATGAAAGCAAGATCGAAGGTGCCGAAAAGGTCGTGGGCCTGATCGACGACAACAACAAGCGCCTGGCCATCGCCGTCACCGTCGGCTGGTATGGCTTCACCAGCGCCGGCGCGCCAGCACCGTTCAACAAGGCCTTGGCCAAAGCCGCATTCGACAAATACCCAACTTGGCAGGACCGCGTGTCCTACGCGATGGACGAGGACGCCAATTTTTTGAAACTCTCGTCGCAAGCCTCCTCGACTACGCCGGCCACCAGTTCGGCCGACTAAAGAAGGCGGCGGACGGTAGCGCAAAAGGCGATCACCTCGACGCCGCGCGCGCCCACCCGCTCTTCAAGGCGGCAGCCGCGCCACCGGTACCGCAGTTGCCGATCGAGCTCGAATACATCTGGACTTGGTTCACGCGCTTGAACAAGCGGCGCCAAAACGGCATGGACGTCAATCCGCTGTCGAGCCAGGAGATTCTGGCTTGGCAGGTTCGGCACCAGGTCCAGATGGACCCGTTTGAGCAAGACGTGATTGACCGCTTGGACGACCTGTTCCTGTATCACCACCACAAGAAAGAAGACTAAATGGCCGACCTCGTTGAACTGGGAATTGTCGTCAACACCGCCCCGATGGTCGAGGGTGCTAAGGCCATGGATGCAATGGGCGAGGCCAGCGTCCGGGTGGAAACCAAGGTCGCCGGCGCCACGAAGGCGGTTGACGGCATGACCACGTCCAGCGCGAACGTGTGGCGCCGCGGCACCGAAGCTGCCAAGAGCATGGATTCGCTTGGCGAGTCCACTCAGCGCACAGGCCAGCGCGCTGCGGTCAGCAATGGCCAGATGAACGACACGGCCAAGATCCTGGCGTACCAGGCCGAGCAGGCGCGCCAGACCGCCCAGGCGAATGCCGCTCTGGGCCAGTCGACAGACCGGATGACTTTGGGGCAGCAGTTGTTCATCGAAAAGCTGCGCGACCAGGTCGCCGTGCTGGGCATGAGCCGCACGCAGCTGCTTGCCTACCAGGCGGCCGAGCTCGGGGTGACCACGCAGACTCAGGACCTCATCGCCAAGATGAAGCAGTTCGAGGATGCTACGAAAGCAGCAACCGAGGCAAGCAAGGCCGCTGCGGCTGCAAAGGGGCAGCAGGCTCAGGCAGGGATCACACTGCATAACTCCTTGGAACTGCTTGCGAAGGGATATGCCGCCTTAAAAGTGGCGGAGTACGTCAAGGACTCGGCCATGCTCGCGGCCCGGTACGAGACACTGGGCGTAGTCATGGAAGTGGTTGGTCGGAACGCTGGCTACACGAAGACCCAGATGATGACAGCGACCCAGGCGATCGCGGCGCAGGGTATCACCATGGTCGAGTCACGCGAGTCTGCCGTGAAATTGGTGCAGGCGCACGTGGATCTGAAATATGCCACTCAGTTGGCGCGTGGCGCACAAGATGCCGCCGTAATTGGACACATCAATTCCTCGGAAGCGTTTGATCGCATGGTGAATGGTATCGCTCGGGGTAACGTGCTGATCCTCCGTAACATCGGTATCAATGTGAATTTTCAAAGTGCCTACCGGGAGATGGCGGAACAGTTAGGTAAGACGACTAAAGAACTGACGGAGAACGAACGTGTCCAGGCTCGTACCGGAGCTGTGATCGAACGGCTAACCGATATCCATGGCACCTATACGGCAGCCATGGACACGGCAAGTAAGCAGATTACGTCCATGCAACGTTATGTAATGGATCTGAAAACGACACTGGGAGAGGTTGGCCTTGACGTGTTGACCGTAACAGTCATGGCCGTGACGAAAGGATTCAAGGATGCGAACAGCGAGGTCACAGAGCTTTCGAAAAACGGCCAGCTTCACGAATGGGGTCGCAGCCTGTCCGGGATATTCGTTTCGCTGGCCAACACCGTGTCGAATGCATACACGGCCATGCAGAAAGTCAAAACTTGGGCGGACCACAAGACCGAGCGCGACCATATCAACACCGAATTCGATGGCAAGGCAAGCAAGGCTGATACTGGCCTGAGCTTCTGGGATCTACCTGGTCAGATCGCCGCTCGCCGGCGAATCGAATCACAGCGTCAGGCTGCACTTGCCCAAGAAAATGCCGACTACGAGGCGCAGCAACTTGACCTGAGCGGCAAGTTTGACCGGTTCGCGAAGGCGCAGGAAGTGCGCAATGCTGCAGTCACAGCAAAACGTAAGGCGGAAGCCGACGAGAATCTAAAGGTTGATGCCACCTATGCGAAAGCATCGGCCGCTATCTTGCTGAAAGCGTCGACTGAGGGCGCTGCTGCGCAGGCATTGGCACGTAAGAAAGTCGGGGAGTTGTACCGGGAAACCTACGAAGGCACGCCCACCTTTCGCGATACTGAAGGTCGGGAGCCGAAGCCCAAGGCCGAAAAGGTCGACAAGGTCGCGAGCACCGTGCTGGCCGACAAGAAGGCACAGTTCGAAGCGGAGGCGGCCTTCACGAAGGATCACCTCGCCCACATGCAGCGCATGGACGAGATGAACCACAAGGCCGGCGAAATGAGCGACGGCGAGTTCTTCGACCGCAAGCGAAAGAATGCGGACGACATGGCTGCCGCGCAGATCGCTGCCTTCGACAAGCAGATTGCGGCACTCGGCGGCTACCACAATGCGACGGCAGCGGAGGCGGCTAAAAACGCAAAAGAGTTAAACGCAATCGGGGCAAAGCGAGCAGCCCAACTGGCTTCGAACGCGGATGCCAAGGCTGAGCTTGACAATGCCGAGCGCCTGCGCGTGAAGAGCATTGCATCCGATTCCGACAATGCGACGAACGCGTTTCTTTCGAATCTGGATCGGGAGGCTGAAAAGCTGGAGGCATCAAACCTCGGGTATGAAACATCGCGAGCCGCTATCGAACGGAAGGAAATTGCGAGTTTGAATTTGGCGATCGCATCGCAGCAACAGCTGATGGCCGAGCAGGCCTTGGGCGGTGCCACTGCCGAGGAGTTGGCCCAAGCCCCGGCAATCCTGAAGTACTTGGAAGACCTGCGTGCGAAGCGTGAGCGAATCGCCCTGGGTCTTGAGCAAAAAGACGCGGACCAGTACCAGAAGAAAGCGGCCGACCGCGCGATTCAGGATTGGGAGCGCGCTGGCAACAGCATCGCCGACAGTCTGTCGAACGCATTTGGCAAGGGCGGTAAAGCCATTGGCGCGATGTTCAAGGCGTATTCGACCGGCATGGCTGGCCAGCTTCGCGCTGAGAAAGAACTCGCATTAGCGAAAGCAAAGCGCGACGACGATCCAGAGAAAATCCAAGCGATCGATCGCGCGCACTTGGCTGGCGCCCAGGCGCAGCTCAAAAGCTACGGCGACATGACCGAGGCGGCGCAGACTTTCTTCAGTGAAGGCTCGCGCGGCTACCAAGCTATGACGGCTGCGGCCGGCGTGATGCGTGCGGCCGAGGTCGCGCTGAGCGTGGTGAAGGGCGTCAATGCAGTTCTGACGCAAGGTAGTGGCGATCCGTACACGGCCTTTGCACGCATGGCCGCAATGGCGGCTGTTGTGGTCGGCTTGGGCGTCGCTCTTACCTCAGGAGGCAGCGCCGGCGGCAAGAGCGCAGCCGAGGTGCAGAAAAAGCAGGGTACCGGCAGCGTGTTTGGCGATGCCGATGCGAAGTCGGAATCTATCACCCGGTCGCTGGCAATGCTGGAGGAGAATTCTGGCGCGCTTGTCCCGATTAACCGCGGCATGCTCACCGCACTGCGCGCGATCCAGACCGCAATGTCAGGCCTTACGAATCAGATCATTCGCACGCCGGGCTTGACCGATGGCTCGAACATGGGGATCACTACGGGTCGCGATGGGCGCCAGTCCGGAACTGGCATCCTGAACATCCCTAGCTTGCTGACGGGCGGCCTGTTCGCGTCGTCGATCGATCCGCTTGGGAAAATGCTGTCGAATCTGTGGGGCAAGACCACCAAGACTATCGTTGATGCCGGCATTCAGTTTGGCGGCAGCGTTCGCGGGCTCCAGGACGGTAAGGGGTACAACCAGTACGCGAGCGTCGACACGAAGAAAACGAGCTTTTTCGGCGCGAGCAAGAAAGTTACCAACAGCGTTGAGACCGCAGCGCTTAATTCAGACCTGTCGGCACAGCTCGGTCTCGTGTTCAAGGGCGTCGAAAATGCTCTCTCGGAGGCCGCAACGGTGCTCGGTGTTGGGGCGGACCACGTCAAGAAGTCGCTCGACGCGCTGACCATCGACGTGACAGAGATTTCGCTCAAGGGCCTGAAGGGGGATGATCTTACTGCGGAGCTCAACGCTGTGCTGTCGCGGACGATGGACGGCATGGCTGAAGCTGTGCTTCCGGATATGGACGGGTTCCGCAAGGCAGGCGAGGGCTACACCGAGACCGTCGTCCGCCTGGCATCGAACTACGCGACGCTTGACCAGTCGCTCACGTCGATCGGCCTGACCTTCGGCGCGACGGGTACCAGCAGCCTGCGCGCGCGGGAGAATATGATCGCGGCGGCGGGAGGCATCGATAAATTCGCTGAGCAGGCGAGTAGCTTCGCTGACAACTTCATGACCGAGGCTGAACGCTTGGCTCCGGTGCAGAAGTATGTGAACGAGGAGTTGGCGCGCCTGGGCCAGACCGGCATCAAGACCCGCGATGATTTCAAGGCTGCGGTGCTCGGCCTGTCTCAAGGCGGCAAGCTGGCCACCACGGCGGGCGCTGAACTCTTCACCGGGCTGATGGCGCTGGAGACTGCGTTTGCTGCTGTGGTGCCATCGCTGGACAAGACAAAGACGGCGGCCGAGAAGCTGAGCGAGCGCGAAGGTCTGATCGACCATCGCGACGAGCTCAAGATGAACCCGAAGGATCTGGCAACCAAGAAGCGGAACAGCGTGGACGAGTCGAACTGGGATGTTTATGACGAAGTCACCAAACTCGATCTGGCCAACAAGCACCGTGCGCTGGAAATCCAGAATATGGAATTGGCTGGTGACAAGGTCCGCTCCTTAGCTGCAACACGCGCCGACGAAGCCAAAGGCCTCGATGCGGCGACCGCAGAGCTCGTCAAGCGGCGCAATGCATTGGAGGATGCAAATACGGCCGCAGCCCTGGCGACTAAAAATCGCGGTGTCGAGATCCAGATGATGGAACTCGCAGGGAACAAGACCGGCGCCCTCGCAGCATCCCGGGCGGAGGAACTGGTAGGCCTTGAAGCATCGACGGCGGCGCTCATCAAAAACCGCAACGCCCTCCAGGACCAAGCATCGGCGGCAGCTCTGGCTGTAGGCGGCGCGAATACCTCGCTCACCGGGCTGAAAAATTCGGTGGGTGCTGAGAAGGACGCGCTCACGAAGGCGTACGACGCCCAGGTCAAAGCGATCAAGGATGCTGCGCCGGGCGCGGACAGTTACAAAGGCCAGATTGACGCGGCGAAGAAACTGACGGATGCCGTGAAGTCGGTGTTTGACAAGCTTACCTCTGCGCTCCAATCGACGGAAATTCAGTCGACCGCGATGGATGCGGCGCGCCGGCGTGCTGCCCAGGAGCTGCTGGCCCAGGCTGCGGTCTTCACCCGTGGTGGCGGCACCGGCAATATCGCCGGCCTGGAGGATGCGCTCGACGCGATCTCGAAGCCTTCGGAGGAGATGTTCGCGACCTTCGAGGACTACGCCCGGGACCAGAATCGCGCCAAGGCCTCACTCGAGGCGCTGCAGGCGAATGCCAAGAAGGAACTCGACTTTGGGCAACTGACCGTCGACGGGCTGGAAGCAAATTCCAAAACGATTGACGCAGCTTCAAACGCGCAGATCAAAGTTCTCAGCGAAAGCCATACCGCCGAACTGGCCCGACTGGACGCCATGATCGCGGCCGGACAGAAGGAGCTCGACGCTGTTACCGGCGTTGATACCTCCGTGAAGAGCCTGGCCGACGCGATCAAGGAATTCACTGCCGCGATCACGGGTGTCAAGCAGGCGCCGAGCGGGCTGTCGGTGGAAGGCCTGTATCAGCAGGTTCTCGGCCGAGACGGCGAGAAGGCCGGCGTCGATTTTTGGAAGAAGGCGTACGGCGAGACAGTCGATGGTGCCGAGAAAGCCGACTTCATCAAAAACGCGCAGCCCGAGCTTGAGGCGAAGAAAAGCGGGAAATGGGCCGAATTCCTTCGGTCCCATGGCGTGCCCGGCTATGCCACAGGCGGCGACTTCGGCGGCGGGCTGCGCCTGGTCGGTGAGAACGGTCCAGAGCTTGAGGCGACCGGGCCGGCGCGGATATTCAACGCTGGACAGGCGCGCTCGATGCTGAGTGGCGGTAGCCCGGAACTGCTGGAAGAGGTTCGCAGGCTTACGGCGACGGTCGCTCTGTTGAAGTCTGCGCTTGATCTCCAACTCGATCCGCTGAACAAGTCTGCCACGAACACGAAGCGGCTGGCCGACGCCTTTGAAACTGTAACCGATGGGAATAATGCGATGCGCACGAAGGAAACAGCATGAGCGCGGATTTCCGCATGATCCGACCGGTTGCGATTACAGATGTGAGGCTGCTCAGCAGCACCGTGCCTGAGGCGATGGAGGCAGAGTATGCCTCAGGCACCGCTTACGCCCTGGGTGCAAAGATCGGCGTCACAGCCGGCACGGCCCAGCTCGTCTACCAGTCCCTTCAGGCGGGCAATACGGGTCACGCGCCCGCGAGTTCGCCGACCTGGTGGAAGCCGCTTGGTACGGTGTACGCGCCGTACTCGGGCGGGGCGACGTACCCCATGGGGGCGATCGTGTCGAACATCGGGAGCGACGTTCACGAGCTGTACGAGTCGCAGATCGCGGGCAACCTTGGCCAGCCTCTGGCGGGCAACCCGACCAAATGGCTTCGTCGGAGCGCGACCAACAAGTGGAATATGTTCGACAAGGCGATCAATTCACAAACCATCGCTCCGAACTCCGTCACAGTCGTCATCCGGCCGGGCCTAGTCAATACGATCACGCTGCTCAACGTCGAGGGCGCCCAGGCGACCGTGTCGCAGACGATAAGCGGCTATTCGGTGACGAAGAGCCTGGTGCGGCACGAGGTGCTGTCCTGGTACGACTTTTACTACGAGGAGCCGATACGGTCCGGTGACGTCGTCTTCGACGGCATTCCGCCATACGCTGCGGCCGACATTACCGTCACGGTCGACAACGCCGGGCTGGATGCGGCAATAGGCGGCTGCTTCGTTGGCAAGTCCCGGACCATCGGGCTGACGCAATGGGAGCTGACGGCCGGGGTGCTCAGCTACTCCACCACCACCACCGACACCTTCGGGAACACGACGATGGTCAAGCGCGCGAACGCGAAGCGCATGAACTTCGATGTGTTGATCCCGGATGGCTTCGAGTCCGAGGCGTTCCGACTGCTCACCGAATACACCGACGTGGAAATGGTCTTCATCGCCTCGTCCGACTATTCCATGACGATCGCGTATGGCTATCTCGGCCAGTGGGAAGTTCCAATCTCAATCAGCGGCCGGCCCGCACCAATCGAAGTACGAGGACTGATATGACAATTACGCAAGTGATCACCCCGTTGCCGGCGGCGCCAAACCCGGCCACCGACACGCCGGAAAACTTTAGCGAAAAGGCGGCCGCATCGGTGTTGGCACAGATGGCGCTTCCAACCGAAATCAACGCTTGGCGTGTCCAAGCAAACGCGTTGGAAGCGAACGTCAACGCAAAGGAAATCGCCAGCAACGCCGACGCGATTGCCACCGCAGCGGACCGCGTGCAAACCGGCCTCGACCGCGTGCAGACCGGGCAGGATCGCGCGGCAGCGGCGGCCAGCGCGGCCACCATCGGCACCACAGCGGCATTCTCGGATGCGAATCCGATGGTAAAGAATGCTGCTGATAATACGAAGCAAGGCAAATTCAAGGCTGATCTGATTAGCCCCGGCACCATACGCGAATACCAAATGCCAAATAGAAGTGGCCCGCTCGCATTGCTCGACGATACGGCTATGGTATTGCTTGCGTCAGTTGTGCCCGTCGATAATGCGCTGACGGTGGATTTTCTAAATGTGTTCAGCTCTACTTATGACAACTACAAAGTAATAATTCGGACGATGGAGGGGTCTTTGGCAGGCGGTGAGAATATAAACTTGCGGTTTGCGGTCGCTGGCGTTGTGGATGCAAACAGTAGATACAACTCAATACTCGTAACCCCGACCAATACATCACCTGCCGCTACAAACCTCGGTAGTTCTGGATATGGTTTTGGTTATCTTCAGAATGCATCCATGAGTGGGGTAATCGAAATTTTCAATGCAAACGGGACCAACACTACCAAAGCGTGGAAAGGTGAATCTCAAGTAAATTCGAGCGCGGGTGGGAACGTTTTTATTCAAACACTTGCCGGTTTTTATATTGGCTCCAGCGCCGTCAGTGGTTTCCGCTTGTTTGTAAGCGGTAGCGCTGCAAAGTTTCTGGCTAAGGGCAGTATTGAAGTCTACGGATTTAAGAAGGCGACATGATGGACGAATATATTGTTTGCGGTTGGGATAAAGACATTGGCGCGTTCAGCCGCCCGATGACCGACGAAGAAATCGCGCAGGTCCATGCGGACCGGGCCGCCGCCGCTGTGCCGGTTGTGCCGGTATCCGTGCCGATGCTGAACGCACGCCTTGCGCTGGGCGCCGCTGGCCACATGGCTGCCGTGAAGGCTTTCGTCGATGCGATGCCGGGCGTTGATGGCGATCAGGCGCGCGCATACCTCGAATATGCGCAGAACGTGCGCCGCGACCACTGGCTGGTCGAAGGCATCCGGCAGGTGCTGGAGCTGGCCCCCGCTGACATCGACGCCCTGTTCATTACCGCCGCGACCATCGACTGATCGATCGCACGCGCCCCACCACAGGCCACCTTCGGGTGGCTTTTTTATTGCCGCTCGCCGGCATCAACGCGCTACCCATCGGTCCGTCGCGCAAGGCCATTCAGAGAATCCAATGACGCAAACAATATCGACCGAAACACAAATTGCGTTGCTGACGGCCGGACTGGCCGCAATGCAGCGCGAAGTTGACGAAAACAAGGAGGAGGCGGACGCCAAGCTCAATACGGCGACGAAGCAGATCGCGGCGCTTGAGGATGAGCGCAACAAGGCGCTGAAGTGGGGCGTGATGACGCTGGGCAGCGCGGTTCTGGGGATGGCCTACTGGATCGTTGAAAAAATCGCGGGAGGGCACATCAAGTGAATGCGAAAAAGTGGTCGACCTCATTTTACTGGGTGCTCCGTATTTTCCTCTGCGTTGCCGCCGCGCTGATCCTGGTGGCGGCGCTTTATCCGACGAAAGCCGTTCAAGGGCCGCCCGGCAAGACTGGCGCCCAAGGCATCGAAGGCCCGGCCGGCGCTGATGGCGTGGGCGAGAAGGGCGAAACCGGCGACCGTGGGCGCGCTGGCAGCGACGGCGATGCTGGCAAGCGCGGCGCGGCCGGCAGCACAGGAAAGCAGGGCGAAACCGGCGCTACCGGTGCGAAGGGAAGCGGATTTTGGAGCGGCAAATGAAATTAATCGAAGACTGGCGCGCGGTGCTCGCCAAGGCCTGGAGCCTGAAATTCAACGCCGCTGCGGGCCTGCTGGGCGCCGCCGAGGTGTATATCGCGCTGGTGCAGCCTGCCGGCATCCCCAATGGCGTATTCGCCGGCATCGCGGCTGCGGTCTCGACGCTGGCATTTGGCGCGCGCTTGCTCGCGCAGAAGGAATTGCATGGCACTGACAAATAAGGCCCGCGTGGGCATCGCCGGCTTGGTGCTGAGCGCCGGCGCGTTCGTTGGACTCCTCACGCGCGAGGGCTACACAGAGGGCGTGGTCATCCCGACGAAGGGCGACGTGCCCACCATCGGCTTCGGCACCACCGGCGGCGTCAAGGCCGGCGACCGCACCACGCCGGTGAAGGCGGCCCAGCGCGCGCTGCTCGACGTCCGGACCTACGAGGGCGCCGTCAAGGAATGCGTGCGCGCGCCGCTGAGCCAGGCGGAATACGATGTGTACGTCGATCTGGCCTACAACATCGGTCCGACGAACTTCTGCTATTCGCTGGACAAGGCCGGCCGGATCACCGGTCCTTCGACGCTGACTCGCCGCCTCGCCGCTGGCGATTACCGGGCCGCGTGCGACGCCATCCTGCTGTACCGGTTCGCCGCTGGCTACGATTGCTCGTCGCTGATCGAGGGGCACCCGAACAAGCGCTGCTACGGTCTGTGGGCGGATCGCAAGCGCTCGCATGCGCAGTGCGTGGCGGCCCAATGAGCGCCCTGGGCACGCTGGCCGCTGGCGTCACGGGCGGCATCTGGAAGGTCATCGCTGTGATCCTGCTGGCCGCCCTGCTGGTGGTGGGCGCGTGGGCTGGTGGCGGCTGGTTCCTGGCGGCGCGCGACCGTGACGCCGCCCGGGTGGAGCTGGCCGACGAGCGCAGCGCGAACGCGGAACTGCGCGGCGCCATCCAGGCGCAGAACGCCGCAGTCGAGGCGGCCGGCGCGGCCAAGTTGGTGGCCGACGCACGCGGCCAGGTCGCCCAGCAGCAGGCCGCTGTCGCCGGCAAGCGCTTCGATGCCGCGCTGGCCAAGGTCGCCGGCGTGCGCGCCACCACGTGCGACGAGGCCATGCCGGCCGTGAACGTCATCCTGGAGTCCGTGCGATGAGCGCCCGCCGCATACTGTGGGCGTGCGCGCTGCTGGTGGTGCTGCTGTTGGCAGCCTGCGCCGGCCCGACACCGGTCGTGCAAGAGGTCAAGGTGCCAGTCTACCGCCCGTGCGTGACAGCGGCGCTCGAGCGGCCGACGTTCGCCACACGCACCCTGGCGCCCGATGCCAGCGACGGCGAGAAGGTGCTCGCCCTGGCGCGCGATCTGCCGCTGCACCTCAAGTACGAGACGCAGCTCGAAGCCGTGATCGCGGGGTGCTTGTAGCAGCAACAAGAATTTTCTTGCAGTTAACAAAATGTTCCTCGACAATGCATTTTTACAATCTTTGTTGAGCGCGTCATGACCGGTAAGATGAGTGTTAATCTATTCAAGGTGAGAGCCGATACAGGCGCCCTTCCATTGGAGTCTGTGCTTGGCTCAACGGCGGCGTTAGGCTTGCAAGAGAGAACGTGTCGTATTGGCTACTACGACGTCCGACTGGAAGTTGCTGCGCCTCCCAACAGCCCTTCCCAAGGAAATACTTCTGATTGGTGGATGCTAGATTTCACAAAATTGCAGTTTGAATTAGGCCCCGGAAAAGTCGGGAAGGCTGCTGCCATCAGCGGTTTCGGGCTTGCGGATGATGAGGGTTTTGGCGACACCACCTCGGCATTGTATGATCCTGTGAATAAGTATTTGCTGATCCAATATAACCACTCTGGAGTGCGGTCCGCTGGGATACAGGAGTATTTAAACAGGATTGCGCAAGTGCCGCCTGGGGCGCGGCATTATCACCTTGATGTCCGAATTGATGATAGTTCAGCGGTTCGCTTGGCGAAAGCTGATTTCATTACCAAAATTCATTATAAGGTTGACGTCGGTGGAATATCTGATGCTCACCGTCAAGGCGATATTAGTTTGGCCCGTGCACTTGAATTTAGCGCTCTGCAAAACGGCGAAATACTTGAGATGACCGTCACTTCTAAGCGGGGTGGGCATTTGAAAGATGCATCAGCCCGGTCATTGATTAAAAAGCTCACGAACATTTTAAAAGCAGATCGGGAAGATGAAACGCGTACTATTCGTGCATTTGAGATAGAGGGAATATTGGAAAATGGTGAAAAATTGGATGCTATTAATATGCTGACGCCAAAGCTGCAAATGATTGTTGATGGGCTTACTCTGGGTGGTGATAGACAGTATACTCAAGTATCTCGCTGGATTGCATTGCAGAGAGCGAGAGCAGGGTGGCAAGCATTAATTACAGGATAAGAAAATGAGCCTCAAGGTCGAGCGTTATATTCCTGCCGTCGTGGCGCTGGCGGTCATGGGTTTATGGTGGTTGTGCGATGCGCATCTCCCTAACGGTGAGAAAGAATTTTTGGCGGCAGCCTTGAGTGTTGGTGCGATATTTACCGGCTTCATTGCAACCGCTCAAGCAATTTTAATGGCGTTGCCAACGGACAGCGTTATGGGGAGATTGCGTTCTTCAAACTATATTAGTGATTTGATCGATTATATTAGTTCCGCACTGCGCAGTGGCATATTATTTTGCATATCTTGCTTGGCTGGATTTTATTTTGTTGAGTCAAGCACTGCTACCAAATTTTGGTTCGGCCTGTGGTGGTGCTTTTGGGGTGTATATACGCTACTAACCTTCCATCGCGTCACGAACATCATGATGAAAATAATGAGGATTCCGTAGGTTCTGACTAGTACGGTGTTTTCTGGGAGCCTGGATGACCCGGCGCCGCCGCTCCAAGTGCAAGAGTGGTCGGTCCAGACGACGGTCGTGTCGGCATATGAGAGTGGACGAACCCGCACAGGTCTGTTGGCTGCGAGTGATCGTATAGGCGCGGGCATGTGCTAGATTCCACCGGCCCGCTCATCCTGGAGATGCACCGGATCGACGGTCCGGACAAGTCGCCCATGCAGATGATCGGCGCCGACCTCCTGGCGCACTACCGGCGCTGCGGGGCCGAGCGTTTCGCTGTCGAGCATTTTGTGTGCGGCGCCATCGCTTCTAGCGGTATCATTGCGGAAAAAATCAGCGAGTAACGATGGAAAAGAAGACACCTGGCGAAATTTGTCGAACCGGCTTTGCGGAACGTCTGCGTACTATAGCCGCGTTTGAACCCTACGGTCGTAGCGCCACAGCCCTTTCCAAAGCGTTTAACCTGCGCTTTCCACGGATGGCAATCACCTCGCACGCGGCAAGAAAGTGGCTGATTGGCGAGGCGATTCCGACACAAGCAAAGCTGGTTGCGCTTGCTGAATGGCTGGACGTCGACCCTACGTGGCTACGTTTTGGGGGCTCACCAGGCTCGTCGGAATTATCTCCTTCACAAAAATACTCTGATCGCATCGAGTTTGACCTACGTCTCCTGACTCCGGTCGAGCGAAAGGTCATTCGTGCTGCCTTGGACGCGGTATTTTCCGCTCGCGAGCTTATGGCGAAATGAGGGTTGCTTTCCTAAATCGTAGCGTCGCTGGTCTAAGTGTCGTTGGTGTATGCTGTTAGTCCTGTTGCACTGTATGTACGGCGCCAAGCGGTAGAGGGACTTTTGAGTGAAATATGGCAACTAAAACTGGCATCGAATATCGTGGGTACTTCATCTATGCGGATGCTATGCCAACTGCCGATGCCCACTTCTCAGCCGAGGCACAGGTTGCCGGCCCCTCCGGCTTCATCAACTTTGCCGCTCTTGGGACCTTCAAAACCGATGCGGAGGCAACAGATCATGCAACGCGCTGGGTGCAGGAATGGATCGATAGCGGCATCGCTGAGCAGGCTCTTGCGGAGGCCTTTAATAAATACACCCCTATTCAGATGAAAAAGTGGTAATGCGGAGGTCAAGTCGTTACACATCTTTCAGAATTGACGCCAGATGTGATCCGAGCCTCCCCCACGCATCCCGCTTCTCATCAGCATAGTCGTGGTGCAAGTAATGTCGGCGCACTTTGCTTCCAGGCAGAACGTGGTTCTGACACCGGTCGATGATGTCGAGCGACACGCCCAGGCGCTTCATCAGCGTGGCGCTGGTGCGGAGCAGGTGGTGCGGCGTCCATGGGCCTGTCCCGTCTGCGCCGAGTATCGGTGTCGTCTTGGCGTCGGACGGGCATGGGCATATTCTCCTGCTGCGACTTTACACGTTGACATCTCGGTCATTTTTGCGCAACCTCATTGAGGATGCTATTTTCTCAATTGCCGACCGTGAAAAGGGCGGGCAGGGCTGGTGTAATTCTTGGTGTAATAAAGTGAAAATCACCAGCGACTCTTGATGCTCTGGACAATTTTTCTCCTAGGCGAGCCCTGTAGAAATGGTTGTTCACTGGCATTCACACTGCAGGGGTCGCAAGTTCGAAACTTGCACTTCCAACCAAAATTGTGTTTGAAATCAGGGGCTTGCAACTTATGTTGCCGGCCCTTTTTTATCGAGTACGGAAAAAGTATGAAAAACGATTCTGGACGATATGGGACAAGGCCGGACGGTGAGTGCTTGTCGCCGTCGCAAAATAGGGGCAACTTTGCTTGATCATTTTGCCATTGATTGGCCCCGATGGACAAGGGATGAATTCGCTACGGCATGCATCTGAGCTCCCTTGCCGACGTCAGCTTCATCGCCGGCATGATCATCGACAAGTTCGCCTACCACCAGCCGCTGTACCGTCAGCACGTCAAACTGCAGGATTCCGGCATCAATGTCAGCCGCGCCTGGATCACGAAGCTGATGCCGGCCGCGGTATCGCTGATCGAGCCGATCTTCAATGCCCAGCTGGAGTCGGCGTGGCGCTCACGCGTAATCGCAATGGACGAAACGCCGATCAAGGCGGGGCGTGCTGGACCGGCCAAGATGAAGGTCGCCTACTTGTGGCCGGTCGTGGGAGAACAGGATGAAATCTGCTTCCGGTACTACCCCAGCCGGGCGGCCAAGCACGTTGAGACCGCGCTTGGCCTGCACAGGCCGGATGGCGCCGTCTTGCAGAGCGACGGCTACAGCGCCCATGCGCGTTACGCGAAGAAGACGGGGATCACGCACGCGCAATGCTGGGCACGCGCGCGCCGTAAAATCTTTGATGCCAGGGATATCGAGCCGGCGCAAGCCGATCAGGCACTGCACGCGATCGCCGCTCTGTACGAGGCCGAGCAGCAGATTCGCGACGATGGCCTGACGGGCCAGGCCAAGCACGCACGCCGTCAGGAACAATCGAAACCTGTCCTCGAGCGCTTCTTCAGCTGGATCGACGAACAGTTCGAAAAGCGGGGATTCCTGCCGAGCAGTCCCTTCCTTGGTGCGCTGGCGTATATTCGCGAGCGCCGGGCCGGCCTGTCGGTCTACCTGGATGACCCGGAGGTATCGATCGACACGAAACACCTAGAGCGCGCCCTGCGGGTCATCCCAATGGGTAAAAAGAAATGGCTGTTTAGCTGGACCGAGCTGGGCGCCAAACATATCGGCATTGTGCAAAGCCTGCTGGCGACCTGTCGGCTACACGACATCAATCCGTACGACGACTTCGTGGACGTGCTGCAGCGTGTCGGCCAGCATCCGGCGTCACTCGTGCATCAGCTCACGCCACGGATCTGGAAGGAGATGTTTGCCGCCCATCCGCTACGCTCGCACTTGCATGACCTTGGCGGCCGACTTACATGCGCCGCCGCGTGATCGCTTACGCCGATAGCGCGTTACGGCGCCGCTTTGCGGCGGCGAGTCATACCCGCCAGGCCGAGCGCACCGATGGCAAACAGGGCCAGGCTTGCTGGCTCGGGTACATTGTTAGCATGTCCGACATAGTTCGGGACAATGCGGGGAACGCCGGGATGGTAGCCATTGTTGGCATCCAAATAGGCCGCCAGTTCGGGATCGATGCTGGTTCCCTCGAGGATCCCGGTGTACGTATCCGAATAGACGATCGTATCAAGATCCTCGCTACGGGTGAACGAGTTGGTTGCGGTGTAGATGAACATGCCGGTGGGGTGCTCGATAAAGCTGATGTTGAACTCTGCTCTACGGTGTCCGTCGTAGTCATCGCGGATAGAGAAGTTACTCGGCCCAAGATCGAAGCCGGTATTGGTGAAATTGGTGCTTGCACTTGTCAGGCAGACACAGCCCGTGCCGGTGAAGGGGTAAAAGTGCGTTGCTATGTCAGGGTCGTCATCTTTCAGCTTGAAATCAAACATGGCGATCGACCCGTCATCGTGTTGAATGATGTACCCGAAGATGTTCCCCCAGCTTGTTGCTTCGAAGTTATATTGCGTGTAACCGGCCCATGCGTTGAACGAGCACAGTACCGTGGCGGCGAGGACGAACAGTTTCTTGATCATGGCGGGTCACAGCAAGTGGTTGGAATGCTTACAACTTGAGCAATTTCCATGCCGCATCAAAACAAACTATATATATCAATCGCTTAACCGGGATTGCAATCATTGATGTTGCGTCTTGTGTAAGGTTTCCCGACATGAAACCGCGTGATAGCGCGTTACGGCGCCGCTTTGCGGCGGCGAGTCACACCCGCCAGGCCGGGCGCACCGATGGCAAACAGGGCCAGGCTCGCTGGCTCGGGTGCATCGTTAGCACGTCCGACATAGTCCGGAACGTGGCGGTCGAACCGTCCGCGCAGTTGCGTCGCCATCGCCGGCTGCCGATGGCGTGGTTTCGCTGCCGATTGATCCGGCATGCCGCGACCTGCGGGCATGACGCCTTCCAGCAAGGTCTGCGTTTTGCCCAGCCTGTCGAGAAAGCGCGCGGGCAGTGCGCTCAGATGATCGGAAGGCAAGGTCAGCAGCGAAAACTCGCACCACAGAAGGACTTCTTCGGCGCTTCCGCTGGCGCTGTGGATCAATACCGGGGGCGGTTGACCGAAGGTATTCTGATTCAATATCTGCCAGCCTGAATCGTCTTGCCCGTCCGTCCTGCTTCGCCTCAGCGGCACCACCAGCAGCGTCTGCCCACTCGGCTCGACCGTGACGAACATCGTGTGCAAGCCGATCTTGAATGCGTAGCTTGGCGCCGCAGTGACGCCTCGCGGGTTGATGCCGAAACCATGAAGCAGCGGCGACAGTTTGGGGAAGAGTTTTTCCGGTTCCATTGTTTGGTCCTGTCAGCAGGTTAGACCCACTGTCCGTAGCGGCTGGACACGGATGAGTGTGACGACGCATTCTATGAGCTCGACGACGCATTCGATGAGCTCGACGACGCATTCGATGAGCTCGAAGATACATTCGATGAAGAGCCCCACGAGCCGTCCGAGCCGTCCGAGTCGTCAGCTTCAACGTCGGATGCGTCCGAAGAGTCCGACGAGTCCGACGAGACATCGTTCGCGGTCGGGCGCATGGACTCGATAGTTTCCGTCGGCGCGCCGAAGAATTGGTGGGGTACGAGAATCTGGGGCCGTAACAAGCCGTTCATCAGCGTATTGATGTCCCTGTTTTGCAGCAGGTCGTCGCGCAGCTTGTCGGGCAGAACCCGGCAGCGCTCGATAATCAACAGACCCAAACCCTTCATGAGGTGCGGGCCGTGCATCAGCGTGTTCGCGGCGTTAAGTGTCTTGCCATGATTATCCAGATTAGCCTGGATTTTCTCGCGGTCCGGTTTCGACAGTGCCTTGAATGCCGGAACGTCCTTGAGCCAGGGTTCTACAGGCGAGAACTCACCCGTTAACACGTCGTACGGGTGTAGCAAGCCGTGCTGCTTGACGGCGGGTTGATCGAACGGAAACCTGTGCAATTTGCTGCCGAACCGGCTGTCATCCTTCTGGTTGGGTCCGGCCCCCAGGGAGAAGAAAACATTGTCATCCGTCGCGAGCTGGAGAATATCGTTAACATCGGTATTTGTATCATCAAACTTTATTAGCGATTCCTCGGCCTCCCTTTTTTCTTCCGTACCGTCGTCCAGCAACGCGATTCGTTCTTCTATCTTCTCGTTGATAGACTCCAGTTTTTGGCGCGAAAAAAGCACAGCGTTTCCGTTGGCGTTCAGTCCATGATTCGTGGCATGTGTGATCTGCAAATCCGCTTCCTCAAAACGCTTCCTGAACACGATTTCGGGCTCGGTCAGTTTCCCAACTCTGACGATCAGATTCCTCAAATTGAGATGCGAGATCTGTTGCGTCGTGCGGTTTATGCCGTTTGCACCCCTGTGTTCCTTCCATCTCGCACCCTGGTCAATCATTTGACTGTGAGCTTTGACAGCCTGGCCGGTGCGATATGCCCTCACGATTGTCTGTGCTTCCACTTTTCCGCGCGGGCCGATCATGCCCATTTGCCACTTCCCCGACATGTCACCGATATTCTTGGCCGCAGCGGCCTGCTCTGTTGCTTGCGGCGCTGAACGGGGGCTGTGGACTGAGAGCGTGGAACTACTTGACTTCATAAGATATTCTCCTGGTTGCTTCAGGCAGACGAACCGGCCAGTCGCCCGGCATGGCCCGCACGGCCCAAATGTGCTTGTTGAGGTGCTGCTCGATTCCTGCTCGTTGCGTCTGGCGGCGGTGGGCCGCGCAGGGCACATGGAAACAACGCCGTGCAAAGGCTGTCAGCCTGGTTTCCCCCGTCACGGCAGCCGTGTTCGGTAGTGGGTCGCTCGAAGGGGGCCGCCGGTTCCATTGCCGCGCGTGGAGATGGCGGCCCGCAGCGAGGCCGGATCGAACGCGGCGCCGCGCGAACATCGCCGGCATCACCGCTTGCTTAACAGGGAGGGCATGCCGAACGCCGGTGCGGATCAGTCCGCCGGAAGGAGGCGGGCGCAAGGACACGATGGCACCGACACAATCATCGCAACGCTGTTTACCGATTACCGCATGTTCCATCCCGCAACCTGACGAACCCTGCGCCCACGCCGCTGTGCGCCAGCGTCGCGGCCTGGGCGGCAAGGAAGACGCAGGCCGTTGGCCGCTGTAGCTCCGGCATGGCGACCCAATCGATTTCCTCCCTGCAAGCGGCGCTGCCCCTGCACACTGTCCACCCGCCGGGGCACCACATCGCCTCGACCGGGCTGCCGATGGCTGGCGCAGGACAGCGCATCGGCGGCCGCAGTGGCTCAGTTTCTACGCGGCGTGCCGGTCGAGCCGTTCGCGCAGTTGCGTCGCTGTCGCCGGTTGCCGGCGCGGTGGTTTTGCCGCTGTTTGCTCCGCCATGCCGGGGCCGTTCGGTTCGACGCCCTCCAGCAAGGACTGGGTGTTGAGCAGCCTGGCGAGAAAACGCTCTGGCAGTGCCCTCAGCTGATCTGAAGGCAGCGTCAGCAGCGAAAACTCGCACCACAGCAGGACTTCTTCGGCATTCCCGCTGGCGCTGTGGATCAGGATCGGCGCTGGCTGACCGAAGGTATTCTGATTCAGGATCCGCCAGCCCACATCGTCGTGCGCGCTTGTCGTGCCCCGGCTGAGCGGCGTCACCAGCAATACCTGCCCGCTCGCCTCGACCGCGACGAACAGCGTGTGGCCGCCGATCTCGAATTCATAATTTGGTGCCGGAGCGAGGCCTCGCGGGTTGATGCCGAAGCCATGAAGTAACGGCCACAGTGCCGGCAAGAGTTTATCTGGTCCCATTGCTTTCTCCTGGACTGACACTAGACTCATCCCCCACTCTCGCTGGAGGCAGAATGCAACGATGGGAGGGAGGGTGGCGCCGCGCTGCCATGATGTAAGTTTGTATTGTAAAACTCCTCGTCGCCACTGGAAACCTCCGAGTCGCTAGAAAACTCCGACGAATCGTCCAATTCGTTAAGGGCGTTCATGTCCAGCTGCTCGCTCGTTCTCGATTGCGTCGGCGTCCCATAAAATTGTCGTGGGACGAGAATCTGCGGCCGGAACAAGACATTCACGATCGTATTGAGCTCACCATGCTGCAGCAGGTCGTCGCGCAATGTCTGCGGCAAAGCGCGGCAGCGTTCGATAACCGACAGCGTCAATGCCTGCATGATGTGCGGGCCATGAAATAGCGTGTTCGTCGCTTTGAGCTTCTTTGCCTGCTCTGCCAGCTTGTCCACTACATCCGTACGCTGATCGTCCGACATTGCCTCGACCGCTGGAATGCTCTCGAACTGCGACGCCAGTCTCGGAGGTTTGTCGATTAAAGCGTCGAACAAGTGCATCATGCCCTGCTGCTTCACGGCGGGTTGATCGAACGGAAACCGATGGATGGTGCCGCCGAATCGGCTTGCGGGCTTCTGGCAATCACCCACTTCCAAGGCGAAAAAGACGTGGTCGTCTGTTGCAAGCTGGTCAATATCATTGGCATTGGTGTTCTCTGTAGGGAAGACGACCCCTTCTTCTTGAAGCTTTATGCGGGAAAAGAGTACCGCCCTGTTACCGGTGAGTGCATGATTGGTTGCATGCGTGATATGCAAGGTTTCGGTTTCAAGGCGGTTTTTGAAATACATTTCGTGCCCGGTAAGGTCTCCCACTCTAAATTTAAGCAATGTCAGGTTGATATGGGAGATGTTTCTTGCCGACTGGCCTACTTGATGCTGAGGGCGCCATCTCGTCCCTGTTGCGATCATCGGACCTTGGGCTTTGCTGCCGATCTTTGCGCGGATGCACGCCGTAAGGGCCGCCGCTGCTGCATCTCCGACATTACTGTTCCAGTCTTTGCTCCACCTCGGACCTGTCCTATCAGCGACCTCAGCGTCCGTCAATCTCGGCACTGGTTTGTATTGGTCCCCGTTCAATTTGGGCCGCTCGCGGAACGCGGGTGAGAGAGGGTTTGTTGCCATAATATATGCTCCTGGTGGCTTCAGGTAGCGGACCCGCCAGTCACCTGGCATCACCGCATTTACCCGAACTTGCTGGTTAGAGTGTGGTTGGTGTTTTGCTCGTTACGTATTCCCGCGATGACCCGCGTCGAGCGCTTGAAACCACGGCCGTGCAAGGGATTTCAAGGTAGCCGCCCCTGTCGTAGCAGTAGTGTCCGGTAGTAGGTCGCTCAGATGCAGTCGATGGTTCCATTGCCGCGCGCAGACATTTCTCCTTACGGCGGAGCGGGGGGGGACCTCGCCCGTCTATCAATGGCGACAAGCGCTTCGGCTGGCACGCGCCGCCCATGGAACCAAGCGCCCCTCTCTGCGCACCCATGGGGGCAAGGGCGTCGTCACGCGGATGGCGCCGGCATCACCGCCTACTTACCAGGGAGGGCACGCCGAAAGCCGATGCGGAACAGTCCGCCGGGGGGAGGCGTGCGCAACGACACCATGCTACCGACACCAGGCGCGCCGCGCCGCTTACCGATCCCCGCCAGCCCCATCCTGCAGCCGCACGAACCAGGCGCCGACGCCGATCTTCGCCGGCGCCGCGGCTTGGGCCGCAAGGACGACGCCGTCCGCTGGCCGCTGTAGGTCCGCCATGGCGACCCAATCGATTTCTTCCCTGCAAGCGGCGCTGCCCGTGCACAGCGTGTCCGCGACGGCGCCAGCGCGTCCTGCGGATTCCAGCGAGGCCATGGGCAAGGCCGGCTTCGACCACTTGGCCGGCGCCGGCGCCTTGAAGGCGCACTTGCCCGCGGTACGCCTGCCGCTGGCGCGGCGCCTGTCGCGTACGCTCACCAGCCCGCTCCCCTCTGCCCAGGACGAGCCCGACACGCCCTTGAACACGGCCGCCGCCCGGCTGGTCGCGAAGCTGGAGGGCAAGGCTGACGACGGCGGCGATCCGTGGCAGGGCCTCGACGATCCGCTTCAGCAACAGACGCTGTTGGACCAGGCGCGCCAGCTGCTCGACCAGCAAGGCGGCGATGGCGCCCGGCGCCCGGCTGGCAGGGACCGGCTCGATGCCATGCAGGCCGAACTCGCTGCGCACCATGGCGCCGCCATCGCCCAGGGCCAGCGCGCTGCCGATGCCCTTGAAGGCGCGCTGGCCACGCTCGATGCCGCTCCCGCCACGCTGTCGGCCTTGCGCCAGCAGTTCGGCGCCCCGGCCAGCGGCCGCCGCGATGCGCCCATGGCGCCCGCCGCGCTGCTCGACATCCTGCTCGCTTAAGCCGGACCGTCCGGCGAGGTGCTGGGCCGTCCGCCGGCGCAACTGCACGCGGAACTGCGCCGCCGCGGCCGTTCTGGTCCGCGCCTGTGGCTGTCCATGCAGGACGCCGCCTGCTTCCAGCTGGTCAACACCAGCGTTGCGCTGGCCGGCGAGCTGCGCCGCGAACTGTCGGAACAGGCGCACACCACGCCGCTGGCCGGGCAGGGCGCGCTGGCCAGGCTGTTGCTGGGCCTGGGCGATCCCGGTGCCGGCCAGGCCGGCCCCTTGCTGCGCCAGCTGGTCGACGTCGAGCGCCTTGGTCCGCGCCAGCGCGGCGCCGCCTGCCTCGTGCTGCGCGCCACCCTCGCGCGCTGTCCGGAGGCCATGTGGAGCGGCGCGCCGCCGTCCCAGCGCCCCGGCCTGCTGGACCAACTGCAAGAGATGACCATCGAACAGCATGCCGCCTTGCCGGCGCTGGCACCGGCGCCCGGCGACGTGCTGCAGGCGCGGCTGCGCCAGGACCACCACAGCACCAGAAACAATTGATGGAGAAGACCATGGAAAGCACCCCCGACAACACAATCGAGAACATCGCCGCACGCCTGCTGCGCCAGGCCCGCGAAGAGCAGGTCGTGATGCAGCAGCCGTACGGCGACGGCTTGCAGCTGCTGGCCTATCCTTTGGCGGATGGTGCGCTGGTCGCGCTCGGCTTCGCGCGCGACAGCGCGCACCGCGTGCAGCCCGACAGCGTCCTGCGGCGCCGCGCGCTGCAACCGGCGCGCTACGCCGGCTGGCTGCCGGCCATGCTGGGCGACGGCAGCTGGTATGTGGTGCGGCGCCTGCGCCTCGATGCCGGCGGCCAGCCGTGCCTGCCCGACAGCGCCGCATGGCAGGCGGCGCGCGAGCTGCTGGCATGAGCGGCATCGCCTCCGTCGGCGGCATCGGCGCCGGCCGCGCCGGTGGCGCTGGCGGCGACGCCCACTTCGGCATCGCCGGACCGGCGGCGCCGCAGCAGATCGTCCCGGTCCAGCGCGCCGACCTGACGCACTGGGAAGAATCGGCCTCGCTGGCGCCGGACGCAACGGCCGCCCAGGCAACGCTGGCCCCGCTGACGCGCTTTCTGGGCGCCGCGCTGACGGTCGCCAATCCTGCCTGGTCGCGCGACCCCTTGCCGGGCCTGCGCGCACTGCAAAAGCGCCTGGTCGACCATGCGCTGGCGCTCGACCTTGCAGAACGCGCCGACAGCATGGCCGCCATCCTGGTGGTCGAAGAGGCGGTGCGCCTGCGCCTGCGCCTGCAGCAAATGGAGCTGTTGGCGCGCGCGGGCGCCGACCCGGCCACGCCGGCGCGGGCGGCGGCATGAAGCTGCGCCCGCGCCACGCCCCCATCGCACTCGATCTTGCGGTGGCCATCGGCCTGCTGTGGGGCCTGCTCAATACCGGCCAGTTCGAGCAGGCCTACCGGCTCGGCCGCGCTTGCCGGCACATCTGGCCGGACGAGGAGCGCGTCGCGCTGCTGCTCGCTTTTGCCCAGGTCGAGCTGTTCGACGGCCCCGATCCCGACACCGCCGCCGTGCTGGCGCGCAGCAGCGCTTGCCCGTCCTGGAACGCGCTGCTGGCGCGCCGCAGCGGCGCCGCCTGATTCCTCCGTCCGTTCCACTTTCTTCACCGCGCAAGGAAACCCGCATGCTGAACAATATTGTCATGGCCGTCAATACGCTCGCCGCCCGCATGGCAAAGCGCGCCGAACTGGGCGCCGCCGGGCTGGTCATTGCCATCGTCTTCATGCTGGTACTGCCGATGCCGGTCTGGCTGCTCGACATCCTGATCGCGATCAACCTGTGCGCCGCCGGCCTGATGGTGGTGGTGTCGATGTACATGGCCGGCCCGACCGCGTTCTCCACCTTTCCCACCGTGCTGCTGCTGACCACCTTGTTCCGCCTGGCGCTGGAAGTCGCCACCACGCGCCTGATCCTGCTCGAAGGCAATGCCGGCCACATCGTCGAGACCTTCGGCAATTTTGTTGTGGGCGGCAACCTGGTGGTGGGCCTGGTGATTTTCCTGATCCTGACCGTGGTGCAGTTCCTCGTCATCACCAAGGGCTCCGAGCGCGTCTCCGAAGTATCGGCGCGCTTTTCCCTCGATGCCATGCCGGGCAAGCAGATGTCGATCGACAGCGACCTGCGTTCGGGCCTCTTGACTGCCGACGAGGCCAAGAAGAAGCGCGCGCTGCTGGGCCAGGAAAGCCAGCTGCACGGCGCCATGGACGGCGCCATGAAGTTCGTCAAGGGCGATTCGATCGCCGGCATCTTCATCGTGGTGGTCAACCTGGTGGGCGGCATCGCCATCGGCATGTTGCAGCACAACCTGGCGGCCGGCGACGCGGTGCGCCTGTACGCCATCCTGTCGATCGGCGACGCCCTGATCGCGCAGATCCCGGCGCTGCTCATTTCGCTGGCGGCCGGCATGATCACCACCCGCGTGCCGGCCGGCGACGAGAAGCCGGGCGAGGAGGCGAGCAATATCGGCCAGGACATCGCCAGGCAGCTGTTCGGCGAGCCGCGCGCCTTGCTCACGGCGGCCGCCATCATGCTGCTGTTCGGCCTGATTCCCGGCATGCCGACGGCGGTGTTCCTGATCCTGGCCCTGCTGCTCGGCGGCGGCGGCGCGGCCGGCCTGCTCAAGCCACGCGCGCTGGCCGCCAGCGCGCGCCAGAGCGCCGAGGCGGAGCGCCAGAACGCCGGCATCGTCGACCTGACCACGTTTACCGCCACCCGGCCGTTCGCGGTGCGCATGCCCGCCGCGCTGGCGGGCACGGCGGCGGCCGAGAGCGTGATCCGCGCGGTGCGCATCATGCGCAACAATGTGCTGGACCAGAAGGGTATTCCGGACCTGCAGCCGATCGATTTCGAATTCCAGGCCAGCGTGCCGCCCGGACGCATTCATTTCCTGATGGCTGAGATTCCCCTGATCGACGTCGAGATGCGCAGTGGCTGGGGCGCCAGCACCGAATCGGCCGAGCGCCTGGAGGAACTCGGTTTTACCGCGCAGGAAGATGGCCTGGCCGGCACCCGCCGGCGCCGCGTCTGGGTCGAACTGGCCGGCGAGGATGGCCTGCGCGAGGCCGGGGTCACCTACCTGGCCTGGGAACAGGTGTTCGCGGCCGACGTCCAGGTCGAGATGCTGCGCAACTGCCAGATGTTCATCGGGGTGCACGAGGTGCAGCGCTTCACCGCCTGGGCCGACCGCCGCTTCCCGGAACTGGGCAAGGAACTGGCCAGGAGCGTGACCTTGCCGCGCCTGACGGAGGTAATCCAGCGCCTGGCGCGCGAGGGCATTTCGCTGCGCAATGCGCGCCTGCTGCTGGAAACCACCCTCGAATGGGCGCCCAAGGAGCGCGATCCGGACGTCATCGCCGACTATGTGCGGCTGGCCTTCAAGCGCCAGCTGTGCCACGAGGTGGCGCGCGACGGCCTGATCGAAGTGGTCCTGCTCTCGCCCGAACTGGAAGACCAGCTGCGTGCCGCGCTGCGCCAGACCAGCCAGGGCGCCTACCTGGAACTCGATCCCGAACTGGAGCAGGGCATCCTCGACCGCCTGGGACAGTTGGCCGGCACCGGCGGCACGCCGGCCGCCCCGCCGGTGCTGGTGACGGCGGCCGACATCCGGCGCGCCGTGCGCAACCTGATCGAGGAAGAGTTCTTCTCGGTGCCCGTGTTCGCCTTCGCCGAACTGACCCAGCACAGCCGGGTGCAGCCGGTCGGCATGATCGAACTGTAAGCCCGGCCTGCGACGGAGGAACGAAAAGAAGCGGCCTGCGGGCTAATGGCGTTAACTTAAGGTCCGTCATTCCCGCGCAGGCGGGAATCTAAGGCATCTTAGCTGAGCGACGGTGCCTTGGATTCCCGCCTGCGCGGGAATGACGGTTTTTAGCTTAGTGGCAAACAATCCGCTTAACTTAACGGCATTAGCCTGCGGGCCGCTTTTGCGTTGTTGCGCCGGCGCCTCAGATGGCGGCGACGGCGATCTGGTTGGCGCGATTGTGCAGTTCGGCGATCGTTTTCAACAATGTCGTGATCTCTTCCAGGGCGGCCATGCGCTTCTCGATTTCACTGGCCCTGTGCTTGGCCGCCGGGCTGTCCATGTCGGCGTGGCTGGCGACGGCGTCTGCGTGTTCCTTTTCGAGCGCTGCCAGTTCGTGCAGTTGCTGTTCGATGCTTGCCACAGGCTGGCCCGTGCCGCTGCGATGCTCGTCGATCTGCGCACGGGCGGGGTTCGGCAGCGATCCGAGGAAGCGGGCAATCGCGCGGTGCAGTGCATGCTGGCCGGCGATATCGGGCGTGTGGTGCAGCCCCTGCTGGCCGGTGGTAGCGGGCGCGTGGTGCTGCTCGATCTGATCCAGCAGCCACTGCGCCTGTCGCTGCTGCACCGCGCTGATATGCTTCTCGACCCAGCCGGATACGCAGCCTTTGATTTGGGCATGCAGCCGGCTTGAGAGGCGCGTGCCGCGCGCTTGCATGGCTGCCCGCGGCGGCCCCGCATCGCGCGTGGCGGGCGCGGGCGCCGGCCGGGATGCCTCATTCGTTTGCTGCGGTTCGGTGGGTGCGACGTGGCTTGCGCGCGTGGTGGATGTGATGTTGCCTGTTGTGGCCATGCTGACTCCAGCGAGTGGGGAATGGGAAGTGGGAGGTCGGTGACGATTCAGTCGTGCGCCTGCGCGGCTGCTTGCTCGAAGGCGGTCCTGAGCGCGCTGGCGCCGGCCGCGAAGTCGGCGCGCCATTCGCCGCCGCCCGCTTCCAGGCGGCAGGCGCCGCGCGCCAGGGTGGCGTCGCTGCGCAGCTCCCACGCCGCGCCGGGCGGGGCCAGCTCGCTGTCGTCGGGATGCAGGTACAGCAGCGGCTGCGCCAGGGTGCGCGGGGCCTCCCGCAGCAGGAGGCGGCAGCTCGCCTCCAGCCGTTCTCGCGGCGTGGTCCCGGCCAGCGCGCGCTCGAACAGGGCCAGCGCCAGGTCGACGGCCAGCGCCTGCGCGCCGTCCAGCAGTTGCGCATGGCACTGTTCGAGCTGGCGCAGCAGCACGGCGCCGCGTTCCAGCGCACCGCGTTCGGCCTCGGCCACCGCCTCGCGCGCGTCGGCGCTGGCGCGCAGTTGCAGTTGTTCGGCCTCGACGCGCGCCTGGTCGAGAATATGCGCGGCGGCGGCGCCGGCGTCATGGGTCAACGCCAGCGCCTGGGCGCGCCATACGCCATGCTCGGCGCGCAGCAGGGAATCGGTGCAGATCGTGGCGACACAGAAGTCGTTCATGGGAGTGCCTTTCAAACTTGGAAAATCGGCCGGCGCTGTATGCGCCTCATGCGCCTTGCATGGCGCGCGCGCGGCAGCGCAGCCAGCAGCGCCGCGCGCGCGTGGCGGCGGCGCCATCCAAGGCGTGCGGCATGGCAGCGAGCAGGGTGGCGATGCGCGCGCCGCTGGCGGCGTCGATGCCGCCGCGCAGGCGCGGCCACAGGCCGGGAAAGCCCGCCTGCAGATGGCAGGCCAGTTCGCACAGGCCGCGCAGTGCGAGGCTGTCGCTGGGCAGATAGGCGTCGCCGCCATGGCTGTGCAGCGGCTGGGTGGCGGCCAGGCGCAGGCACCAGTCGCGTTCGGCGGCGGACAGGGTGGCCAGCGCCGCCGTATCCTGCGCGCGCGCCGCCAGCAGGCCGCCGTACAGCTGCGCGGTGGGGCCGAGCGCGGAGCCATCGGTGCCGCTTGCCTCGGCCCAGGCGGGATCGAAACTGGGCGGCAGTTGCGGCGCCAGCTGCGCGTGCGCGCACCATACGCGGTAGCCGTCGCGCAGCGCGAGCACGCCCGCCATGGGGGCGTGCGGGGACGGCTGCGCGGCTGCGTCCCACGGCGCGAACCACCAGTCCAGGAAGGCATCGGGCAGGGAAGTGGCGGGAGTCACGCCCTATTCCCGCGCGGGGGCGCCATCGGCGCTGAAGGCCGGCGGCTTGCCGAAGTGGCTCCTGAACCACGCCGCCAGGCCGGGATGGTAGCGGCACAGCGCGAACAGCATGCCGACCAGCATCACGGCGCACAGGAGCGACATGCCGAGCAGGGTCAGCCCGAGTGCCATGGCCGACCCGGCCTGCACCCGGAACGGCCCGACATTGGTCCATTCGATGACCGGCGCGGTGTACCTGCTTGCCGTCATCACCACCGACACCTTGGCGCGCCCGCCTTCGCCCGACAGGCCGGGGATGCTGGACGCTACCAGCTGGCGGATGCGCGGCAGCAGCGTATCTTCGTCGACGGTGCCGTGGTATTTGACCAGCACGGCAGCCGAGGATGGCTGGATCGGCTCGCCCGGCGCAATCCGCTCGGGCAGGACCACGTGCACGCGCGCCGCGATCACGTTGTCGAATTGCTGCAAGGTCGATTCGAGTTCGGCCGACAGCGCATGGATGTAGCGCGCGCGCTCTTCCAGCGGGGTCGAAATCATGCTGTCCTTCTTGAATACCTGGCCCAGGTCGGACAGCGCACGGCGCGGCAGGCCGGCCGCCTGCATGGCGGTGGTGGCGCGCGCGATGTCGGCGGCGTCGACGGTCAGGGTCACGCCCTCCTTGGTGGGGGCCTTGTGCGCCTCGATTCCGTAGCGGCTGAGCAGGGTGACGATTTCGTTGGCGTCGGCATCGTTCAGGCCGACCTGCAGATTGGCGCGGTTGCCGCAGCCGGCCAGCAGCGCGCACAGGGCCACCGCCAGGAGCGGCGCCAGCAGGCGCTTCGGGGGCGGCTTGCTCATTGCAGCTTGGTCAGCTGGTCGAGCGCCGAGGCGGCCTTGGCGGCGGCCTTGGACACGAACTGCACCCGGGTCTGGTAGTCGCTCAGGGCCAGCGTGGCTTTCATCAGCTGCATCGAGTCGCCCGAGCGGGCCGCCTGCTCGAGGTTGCGCGAGATCAATTGCTGGTCCTTCTGCAGCTCGCCCGACAGGGCGCTGGCGCGCTGCATCACGCGTTCGCCGAGCGAGCCCTGGCCGGCGCCCGGGACGGCGGCGGCTGTCGCGGGTACGGCGCCACCGCCGTGGTCGGCGTGGCGCGCCATGATGTCGCGGAATTCGGCGTCGCTGACGGGACTGAGGTGCAGCGCGTCCTTGCCGGCGCCGCCTGCCGCATCGGCGCCGGAAGCAGCCATGTTGCCGTTGACAATATTCGAGATCTGCATGTCTGTACTCGCATTGGGTGGAGGATGGGGAGGCGCGCCCGAGCGCTGCCGGACGCGCCGACCGTTTACTTGCCCGAGGGTTTTGTTGCGCCTGCCAGCACGGCCGCGTAGGCATCCGGACTGATATCCTTGAGGATGATCTTGCGATACCCATCCTTGGTTTCGTAGGCGACGACGCCGGCGTCTTCCATCTCCGGCGTAGAGAAGGCGCGGTGAACAACTGGCACTTTATTGTCGCGGTATATACTGTAGTTGCCGTCGCCGTTGTCGTTCGCACCCGGTTTGGCGACTGCCTTGTCATTGTCGACGCGCTTGCCGCCCACCGGCCCCCACTTGTCGGCCTGTTTGTCATCGAGCTTCCATGTGCTGGAGTCGTTGGCCACGTCCCAGGTGTGCTTGCTCATCATGGTGGCTTTGAAACCTGCCTCATTTTCGTGGGCGCTGATGATTTTGTTGCCGACCCGGATGACGGTATTGTTCGTGCCCTCGACAAAGCCGTAACTTCCGCCCTGGAAATCCTTGACCGGGATGCCGGCGGCACTCGTTATCTCGGGATTGTAGCCGCGGCTTCCATTATCTTTCTTGCAATCTTTTATTTCTTCTTTGTATTTCAAGCCGGCATAGTGCTCTGTGTCCTTGTCGGTTGCGGGTTCTGGTGGTGTGTAAGGGATATGCTTCGCTGCCGGTTTGGGGGCAGCTGGTTTGGTGTCGGCTGGTTTGGTATCAGCTGGCTTGGTGTCGACTGGTTTGGGGGCAGCTGGTTTGGTATCGGCTGGTTTGGTGTCAGCTGGCTTGGTGTCCGCTGGTTTGGTATCGGCTGGCTTGGTATCCGCTGGTTTGGTGTCCGCTGGTTTGGTATCGGCTGGTTTAGGGTCGGCCTGTTTAGCGGCCGGCGCCATGCCGGCCCATTTCATAAAGGCCGCGTACAGTCCCCGTTCACGACCCTTCTCTGCGCTACCGGGGTCGGAATACTGTGAGCTGATCATGTCCTCGGTCGCCAGTGCCTCCTGCGCCGCGCCAATCACGTTGTTGCCTTTTTGCTGGTAAAAACCGATGCTGTTGCCGTCCTGGATCAGCGTCTCGGTCGTCACGTCGAGGTCCTTGTCATAGGTGATGCTGAGCTGGACGTTGTTGTTGCTGCCAGCAGACAGCGTCATCTGGTTGGAAATGGTCATTGTCGTTCTCTCATGAATAGGGTTGAGCGGGAAATGTTCGAACTGCACCGATAGGTGTTGCCGCCGCCACGAAGGTTCCGCTGGCGCCATCGGGAAATATATTTCCGTTTCGGGCGAACTAAATCGGAGCGCGCTGCCACTCACCAGCATTGCCGGGCTGTCGCCGCTACCGTTCATCATCCGCCATGAGGAAGAAACAGCATGTCCCACGATAACAATCCGATTACCCGGGCGCTGCGGCGCCTCGAAACCCGCTTCGACGACAGCGACCTGCGCATGCGCGATTTTCTGGCTGCCGAGGCGGCCGGCGAGAAGCCCGACCCGGACAGCTTCCTGCGCATGCTCGAGCAGCGTTCGGTGACGCGGCGCGCCATGGAGTCGCAAGCGAAGCTGCACGAAAAGCCGCTCAAGACCGTCCTCAGCGAGGCCAAATAGACCATGGACGATCACGATCAACTGGCCCGCTGGCTGCGCGCCCAGCCGCTCGGGGCACGTGTCGCCATCGACGGCGAATCGGTCTGGCTGCGCCCGGGCGAGGGCGGCGCGGAACTGTCGGCCTGCCTGTGGCCCGATCCCAGCGGCGAGCAGGTGCAGGCGGCCCTGCGTCACGGCTTCGCCGGTGCGCTCGCGTTCGACGCCGGCCTGGGCTTGTCTGGCGACGGCCTGGTCCTGAGCTGCTGGCTGCCTTCCTGCGCCGGCTGGCGCGACGCGGCGCCCGCGCTGGAACAACTGCTCGACCAGCTGGCCGCCTGGCGCGCCGCGCTGGCCCCGCCGTCCGCGAAGCCGCGCCTGGCCGCCGGCGGCGCCGCGCGCCACGAACAGCGCATGCGCCAGATGCTCGGCGGAGCGCGGCCATGATGCGCCTTGCATTAAATGCTACACGGGTGGCGCGTGGCGTCCTGCTGGCAGCGTGCCTGGCGCAGGCGGCACCGGCCGCCGCCGTGGCTCCCGCCAGCTGGAACGAGACCGGTTTCGCCGTCGATGCCAGGGGCTTGCGCCTGGCGCGCGTGCTGGAGCAGTTCGGCACGGCCTACGGGGTCCAGGTCGACAGCCGAGTGCCCGACGCGCTGCTGGCGCCGACCCGGATCAAGGCCGCCAGCGGCACCGAGTTCCTCGACCGCCTGGCCGCCAGCGCCGGCTTTCGCTGGTTCGTCTACAACGAGACTGTCTATATAGTCCCGCGCGGCGAGCAGATCTCGGTACGCCTGCAGATCGGCGAAGACGCGGTGCAGGACGCCAAGGCCGCCCTCACCGGCGTGGGCCTGTTCGACGCCCGCTTCGGCTGGGGCGAACTGCCGGACGAGGGCGTGATCATCGTCAGCGGCCCGCGCGTCTATGTCGACCTGGTGCGCTCGCTGCTGCTGCCCGACCGCAAAGCGGACGAGACTCCCGCCAGCGGCAGGCAGGTGATGGTGTTCCGGCTCAAGTACGCCAGCGCCGCCGACCGCACCATCACCACACGCGGCCAGAAGGAGCTGGTGCCCGGCATCAAAAGCATCCTGGCCCGCCTGCTCGACAGCGACCCGGCGCCCAGGTCCGGCGCGCCGTCGCCCGGCGAATTCGATGTCGCCAGCAGCAAGCCGTCGCGCCGCGGACCGGTCGGCAAGGGCGGCGACACGCCCGCCGAGGCGCCAGAGGATAAACGCGGTGCCCGCGCGGCCAGCGCCACGCGTGCGGAGCGGGTGCGCATCGACGCCGATCCCTCGCTCAACGCCATCATCATCTACGACGATGTGGCAAGGCGTGCCACCTACCAGTCCCTGATCGCGCAGCTGGACGTGGAACCGCGCCAGGTCGAGATCGAGGCGCTGATCGTCGATATCGACCGCAGCAAACTGAGCGAACTGGGAGTGGAGTGGGGCGTGCGCAGCGGCAGCACCAGCGCCACCATCAACGCCGGCGGCGCCGAGTCGCAGGGCATCGAGCTGCCCTTGCCTGGTTCCACCCTCTTGATTAACAACGCCGGCCGCTTCTACGCGCGCCTCAAAGCCATGGAAGGCAGCGGCGACGCCCGCGTGCTGGCCAAGCCGACCGTGCTCACGCTCGACAACGTGGCGGCGGTGCTGGACCTGAGCCAGACCGCCTATGTGCCGCTGGTCGGCGAACGGGTAGCCGACCTGGCCGACATCACTGTCGGCACCATGCTGCGGGTGGTGCCGCGCATCGTGCAGGAGGGCGCGTCGCTGCGGGTGCGCCTGGAGATCGATATCGAAGACGGCGCCATGGACAAAAACACCGGCAAGGATGGCGGCAGGAGCAGCGTGACCCGTTCCACCATCAGCAGCCAGGCGATCGTCGACGCCCAGCAGACCTTGATGATCGGCGGCTACCACGCCGAGTCGGTGTCGCGCCAGAACCAGAAGGTGCCCGTGCTGGGCGACGTGCCGCTGCTCGGCGGCTTGTTCCGCAGTGCCAGCGAAACCCACAACACGCGCGAGCGCCTGTTCCTGATCACGCCGCGCATCATGAGCAGCGCGGGCATGCTGGCGGCCGAACAGTCGAAGGCCAACAAGGCGGCGCGACGGCTGGCGGCGGCCGAACAGCGGCAGCAGGCGCGCAGCGTCGAGACGCCGGCGCCGGCGCCGGCGCTTGCAGCGCCGGCTGCCGCGCCGGCAGCAGCCGCACCCACGGTCGCCGCAGTTGCGTCACCGCTGCGCCGTAGCGCGCTGGCCGATGTCATGTGGCCGAAAAAGCCGCGTTCGGTGCTATGCAGACGGCAGGTGCCGCCATGGCGCTGAGCGGCGCCGTGTTGCGCCTGCCCTGCCTGGGCTGCCTGCTGCTGGCCGGCGCCGTGCCGGCGGCGCAGGCGGCGCTGTTCAAGTACGTCGATCCCGAGACGCACATTGCCAGCTACACCAACTACCGGCCCGCCCAGCCGGGCGCGCGCGAACTGGCGCTGCGGCTCGATCCGCCGCGCCGCCGCCCGGCTGCCGCCCGCGCGCCCGCCATGGCCGTCGCGGCGGTGGGCAGGGCGACACTCGGGCCGGCCGATTTTCCGCGCATAGACCCGGCGCGCCAGCAGGAACTCGATCGCGGCCGGCGCCACATCATCGGCACCGAACTGCAAACGGCGGAGGCGGAACTGGCGCAGCTGCTTGCCGCAGGCGGCGCACCGGCGCACATCGGGCGGCGGCGCGGCGACGTGGCCGCGCTGCGGCGCGAGCTCGAACGGCTGGAGTGAGCGTCAGGGTTCCGGCGTGTATTCGAGCCGGTAGCCCTGGCTGTACGAGGTGCGGATGATGACGCGCCGCTCCGGCCCGAACTGGAGCTTCTTGCGCAGCTTGTAGACGTGCTGCTCGATGGTGCGTCCCGCCACGTCGCTGTCGGCGCTCCAGATCGACGCGCCGATGGTTCCGCGCGAGATGAACACCCCCGGCGACGAAAAGAACAGCCAGGCCATGGTGAACTCGCGCGGCGTCAATTCGACCGCCACGCCATCGTAGGCGGCGCTGGCCGCCTCGCGGTCGAGCGTGAATTTGCCCAGGGCGATGGTGCGGCGCATGCTGTTCGGGTGATGGCGCCGGATCACGGCCCGGATCCGCGCGATCGCCTCCACCGCCTCGAAATGCGCGCCGATGAAGTCGTCGGCGCCGGCGTTGAGCGCCAGCGCCGCCATCTCGGGCGTGCCCTGCGACAGGGCGATCACCGGCGTGCTGTTGCCGGTGCGGCAGTTAAGCCAGGAGACGAAATCCTCGCTGTCGTCGCGGTGGTTGCCGATGTCGATCATCAGCAGCGCGAAGCCGCGCCGGCTCAGCATGCGCGAGAGACTGTTCTCCGTCGCAAAGGGTTCGCAGCCGAAACCGGACTGCTGCAGCAAAGCCTGCAGCCTGGCGAACAGGCTGTCGCTACGCACGTAGCAGCCGATGTTCTCGGAATTATTCAGCATGCTGTCGATCCCCGGAAAAAGCCTTGATGTAGTGGTAAATGGTGCGACCGCAGTTGTATCAGCAAATCCCATTGCGCTGCAAGGAATTTTTGCGTGGAGCCAATAACGGCGGCCTGTCTGCCACATTCGAAAGAATATTTTCAGAATTATGGAACCGCTTCGATCCCGGCGACACTCATCGTCACTGGAGGCGCGCAAGCTGCGCTTTCACGTTGGCGAGGCCGGGTTCATTTTTTCGGGTTCAATTTTTTCATCGGATGCTTCTGATTGATGCCGCTTATGCTCAAGTCCCTGTTTTCTCCTCCCCGTGCCGGCCTGCTGTTGTGGGCGTGCGCCGGCCTGCCGCTCGCTGCCGCCGCTGCGCCGGCGCCGCTTCCGCAGCCCTTGCTGGTGCCGTCCTACGGCTACTGGATCGACGACGCCGACTGCGTGGAAGAGGCGCCCGCCGTGCGCCCGCCGCCGTCAGTGCTGGCGATGATGGCGCCAGCGCCGGGCACGCCGCCGGCCCAGATGGCGATGACGTCGGCGCCACCGCCGCCGGTACCGCCTCCACCTCCGGCACCGCCTCCGCCTCCGCCGGCCTGGCAGCTCAAGGCCGCCGACCAGACCCTCAAGACGGCGCTGGCACGCTGGGCCTCCAGCGAAGGCTGGCAGCTGGTGTGGGAAGCGCCGGTCGACTACGCGGTCGAACGCGACACCAGCGTCGGCGGCAGTTTCGAACAGGCGATAGAAGCGGTCGCGCACAGCATGGCGGGCGCCGAAACGCCGCTGCAGGCGATTTTCTACAAGAGTAACCGTGTCATCCGCATCGTCGCCAAGGGAGCGCAATCATGAAGGCAAGCCCGATGACCAAGCCGGTCCTGATCGCCCTGTGCGCCAGCCTGGCGGCGTGCTCCGACATCGCACAGCGCGACCCGCGCACCTTCGGCGACCCGGGCGACAAGATCGCCGGCATGGCGCGCCAGGTCGGCACGGCCAGGCCGCTGCCGGCACCCGCCGTGGTGCATGCCGAAGGCATCTGGCTCGGCCACAAGGCGATCAAGGTGGCCAGCGCGCCGGTGCTGCCGCCGGTGTTCCGCGAGCCGGCCAATTTCGACCGCACCGTCTCGTCGCTGGCGGAACTGGCCGAACGGATCACCATGCGCTCGGGGATTCCGACCAAGGTCAGTCCCGGCGCGCTGGCGGTGGCCAGCGGTGCGCCGGCGCCGTCGACCGCCGCTGCCATCGCCGGCACGGCGGGCGTGGGCACGGTCAACCCGATCGTGCCGCCGCTGAACCCCGCGCCGGCAAAAAGCGCCATTCCGAAGGCCGAGCCGGTGCACATCTCCTACCGCAACGGCAGCTTCCAGAACTTCCTCGACACCGTGGCCGCGCGCTACGGCGTCTACTGGAAGTACGCCAACGGCACCATCCAGTTCTTCCATACCGAAGCGCGTTCGTTCCAGGTCAACGCGCTGCCGGGCGACGCCACCTTCAGCGCCACCGTCAGCAGCGGCGCGACCTCCAGCGGCGGCGTATCTGGCGGCGGCAGCGGTGGCGGCAGCGGCAGTGGCAACAACGGCGTCAGCGCCAGCAATAACCAGAACACCGCCGTCAGCTCGCAGCTGTCGGTCTACTCGAACCTGCAAAAATCGATCGGCGTCATGCTCTCCGCATACGGGCAGGTGGTGGCATCGCCGGCCACCGGCAGCATCACCGTGGTCGATACGCCCGACGCCCTGGAACGCATCGCCGCTTTTGTCGAAAGCGAAAACCGGGCCATGGCGCGCCAGATCGCGATCAATGTGACGGTGCTGTCGGTCACGCTCAGCGACGCCGACGAATATGGCATCAACTGGCACCTTGTATACAGCAACCTGCTCAACACCTACGGCATCCGCAACACCATCGCCGGCACGCCCGGCAGCAGCCCGGCTGCATTTTCAGCCGGCGTGCTGGCCTCCTCGAACAGCAAGTTCGCGGGCAGTTCGCTGATGATCCAGGCGCTGTCGCAGCAGGGCAAGGTGCGGCGCCAGACCAGTGCCAGCGTGGTCACCCTGAACAACCAGCCGGTCCCGGTGCAGGTGGCCAAGCAGACCAGCTACCTCAAGTCGTCGGAAACCACCGTCTCGCCGCTGGCCGGGTCGACCACCTCGCTCACGCCCGGTGTGGTCACCTCGGGCTTTAACATGAGCATCCTGCCGCACCTGCTCGACGATGGCACGGTGATGCTGCAGTTCTCGACCGATATCTCGGCCCTGCGCCAGATCCGCCGCGTCAACAGCGGCAACGCCGGCAGCAGCACCAACACCAGCATCGAGTCGCCCGAACTCGACACTCGCAACTTCCTGCAGCGGGTGGCGATGAAGTCGAACGAGACCCTGATCATCAGCGGTTTCGAGCAGACCGACGACGACATCGACCGCCAGGGCGTGGGCCATCCGTCCAACTTCCTGCTGGGCGGCGCACTGGCGCGCAAGGCCAACAAGGAAGTGATCGTGATCCTGGTCACGCCGACCACCATGGCCGGCAGTTGAGGCGCGCGCGATGAGTAATCCCGTCATCCAGCTGGGGCGCCACAAGTTCGTCTGCGGGCTGTTCTGGCAATCGCTGTCGCGCCCGCGCGAACTGGCGCGCGAGGCGGCCGACCTGGCGCGCAAGATCGATTGCGACCTGGCCGTGCTGCGGCGCGAGTATTCGACCGCGCAGGCGGGCTTCGCGCACAGCGGCGCCGGTCCGCGCCAGGCCCTGTATTCGCTGGCGGCCGCGGTGGCCAGCCGGCTGGCGCGCGACGGCGCCCACTACGATGGCGAAAACCAGCCGGTGCACAACTGGCTGGCGGCGTTCCGCCTGCCGGACGGCCACTGGGCCTACTTCGCCGTGCGCGACGCGAACTTCCTGCCCAACGGCGACTTCGCCGGCACGCGCGAGGAAGTGTTCGAACGCCTGCACGGCGACTATGGCCTCGGTGGCTGGAACCTGGTCATCGGCGACGCCGAGCTGGAACACTACGGCTTTCACAATTTTCGCGAGCGCAGCATCGAGGAAGTGCTGGGCGATGCGGGGGACGGGCGCATCAAGGTCAGCAAATCGTGGCTGCTGCGCCCGACCACGCCGCGCATCGCGCCGCGCCTGCTGGCGGCGGGTGTGGCGGTGTGCGCCTTGCTGGTGCTCGGCGCCGCGTTGGGATGGCGCCAGTACCAGGCGCGCCAGCAGGCGCAGCGCGCCGCCGCCGACGCTGCGCTGGCCGCGCGCGCAGGCTTGGCGCCTCCCAAGGCGGCGCTGATGCCGGCCCCGCATCCATGGATCAACAGCGCGGCCCCGAGCAGCGTGGCGCGTGCCTGCATGGCGGGGCTGGGGCAGCTCACGCCCGGCGGCTGGGCCTTGTCCGAATACAGCTGCGGCGCACCGGAGCAGCGCTTCACCTGGATGCGCCAGGAATCGACAATCGACCTGCTGCTGGCCCAGGTGCCGGACGCCCAGGTCGACATCGGCGGCGACACCGCGACCCTGGCGCGCCCGTTCGCGCCGGCGCCCGGCGCCGACGATGTGCTGCTGCCGCGCCAGCAGCTGGTGGCGGGCATCCAGTCGCGCCTGCAGCTGATGAACCTGGGCCTGCACCTGGCCCTGCGGCCACCGCCGCCAGCGCCGCCGGCGGGAAGCAAACCGGATGGAACCATGCCCCCCGATTGGCACACGTATACATATGCGATCGGCCCGGTCGCCGTGTCGCCGCTGGAAGTGGCCGCGATGCTCGACATGCCGGGCATCCGCATCGAAAGAATGCGCTACCGCGCCGGCATCTGGTCTTTAGAAGGAGTCATTTATGCGAAATAGCCTGAGCCTGTTGTTCCTGGCGGCGGTGGCGGCCGGTCCGTCTGCCGCCACCGCCGCTGCCGCCGTTCCGGTGCCGGCCGCCGCCAGCGCCTCCGACACGCTCACCCGCATCGAGTCCGAGACCCTGGTGCTCAAAGCGCGCGAGCGCCAGCTGGCGGTGCGGGCGGCGATCGCGCAGCGCCAGAACGAGATCGCCGGACGCCAGGACGAGGCGGCGCGCCTGGGCAGCCCGGCGCCGGCGGCCAGCCCGGTGGTGCAGTCGCTCGAAGGGATCGGCCAGCACCAGTATGCGACCTTGCGCTTCGACAGCGGCGCCGTGGTCGAGGTGCGCGCCGGCGATATGCTGGCCGGCGGCCTGCGCGTGCTGAGCGTGGAGTCGAATGGCGTGATCGTCGAAACGGCGCGCAAAAAGCGCGTGCGCCTGCCGCTGGCCGGCAACGCGGCCGTATCGGCTCCCGCATCGGCTCCCGTGCCCGCGTTTGCACCTTCGCTTTCGCCTGCGCCGGCGCGCGCGGCAGTCGCCCTGCCGCCGCTGTTCCCCGGCGCCACCGGGAGCGAGCGATGATGCCCTTTGCCAGCTTGCGCGGCGCGACGCCGGCCAAGGCCGCGCCGCCGGCAGCGCGCAGCGGTGGCGCGCCGCAGGTACTGAGCAGCGCCGGCGACTTCGAGGGCAGCGCCGAGGAGCGCAAGCTGCTTTGCCTGCTGTCGGACGGGCGCCTGCTGATCGCCCAGGGCCAGGAATCGAATCCGCACGTGCTGTCGTACCGCGCGCGCCTGCAGAAGATGGCGCGCCAGTGCACCGTTGAGGTGGTCGACATCGAAACCATCGCCGCCCTGTACAACAATGGCGCGGGCGAGCAGGGCGGGCGCCGCCACGAGCACTCGATGATGCAGGTGACGGCCAAGGAGTTGCTTAACCGCGCCTGCCGCGAACGCGCCTCGGACATCCACATCCGCGTGCGCCGCTGCAGCACCGAGACCTATTTCCGCGTCCATAACGACCTGCTGCGGGTCGGCAGCCAGACCTCGGAATACGGCGAGCGCCTGCTGGCTACCCTGTACGGCGCCATGACGTCGGTGTCGGACAGCTCATACAAGCCGACCGAACGCCAGGATGCCAGCATCGCCGACCGCGACAAGCTGCCGCCGCAGCTGTACGGCGTGCGCATCGCCACCGCGCCCACCAGCGAAGGCACGCTGATGGTGCTGCGGCTCCTGTACAACGACGCCGGGGACACGGTCGACCTGCGTCCGCTCGGCTTTTCCGAGCTGCACGCGTGCCAGATGCAGCGCCTCAAGGAGCAGCCGACCGGGATGAACATCATCAGCGGCCCGACCGGCTCGGGCAAGTCGACCACCCTGCAGCGGGTGCTGAGCGGCGCCCTCCAGGAAGCCGGCAACAAGCTGCACGTGCTGACTGTGGAAGACCCTGTCGAGTATCCGATCGACGGCGCGGTGCAGACCTCGGTCACCAATGCCGGCAGCGAGGAAGAGCGTTCGCGCCTGTTCTCGGCGGCGATCAGCAACGCCATGCGGCTCGATCCGGACACCATCATGATCGGCGAAATGCGCGACGAGGCCTCGGCCCAGAGCGCGCTGCGGGCCTCGATGACCGGGCACCAGGTCTGGACCACGGTGCACGCCAACAGCGCCATCGCGATCGTCGACCGCCTGCTCGACCTGGGGCTGCCGATGAACATGGTGGCCGACCACTTGGTGGTGACCGGCTTGATCAGCCAGCGCCTGGTCAAGCTGCTGTGCCCCCATTGCAAGGTGAGGCTGGGCGATGCGCCCGAAGTGCTGGCCGCGCCGCTGCTGGCGCGCGTGCGCCAGGCCTGCGGCGCCGCCTTCGACCAGGTGTGCGTGGCGGGACCGGGCTGCCCCGAGTGCCGCGAGCAGGGTACGGCGGGGCGCACCGTGGTGGCCGAAGTCATCACGCCGGACGCGCGCTTTTTCGATCTGGTCCGCAGCGGCGCCAAGGGGCAGGCACTGGACTACTGGCGGCGCGAACTGGGCGGCCAGACCCTGCTCGAACACGCGCTGGCCAAGGTGGCGGCCGGCCTGGTCGATCCGCGCATGGCCGAAAAAGTGGTAGGGCACCTGGTAATCGACACAACGCGCGCCGAGCGCCACCTGAACGTGGTGGAGGCGCTGCATGCAGGTTGACCTGCAGCGCTGGTGGGCGCGTACCCAGTTCGGCGAGGCCGTGCGCCTGCGTGTGTACCGCAAGATCGCGGCGATGCTGGGCAATGGCGTGCCGCTGCTGAAAATCCTCGACGAGCTGTGGGAGCGCGCCTCCGCCCAGGGACGCAAGCCGAACGAACCGCTCGCCATCGTGCTGGCCGACTGCCGCCGCACGGTGCAGAACGGGCGCTTCCTGGGCGATGGGCTGGAATGGTGGGTCCCGAGCACCGAACGCATGATCATCCTGGCCGGCGAGCAGTCCGGGCGCCTGGAAGTGACCTTGCAGGTGCTGGCTGGCGTGGTCAGGTCGCAAAAGGAAATCAAGCGCGTGATCGTCGGCGGGCTGTCCTATCCGCTGGCGATCCTGGCGATGGTGCTGGCCTATCTGTATGTGTTCGGGGTGACCGTGGTGCCGCAGTTCGCGCGCATGGTCGACCCGGAAAAATGGCGCGGGTCGGCGCGCTCGCTGTATGTCATGTCGCAGCTGGTGCAGCAGTGGATGCTGCCGATCGTCGGCGCGCTGCTGGTGGTGCTGGTGGCGATTGCCGTGTCCATGCCGCGCTGGCGCGGCAACCTGCGCGTGGTGCTGGACCGCTACGCCCCCTATTCGATTTACCGGCTGCAGGTCGGCAGTGGCTTCCTGATGGCGTTTTCGGCCTTGCAGTTCGCCGGAATCACGGTCGAAAAATCGCTCCAGCGCCTTTCGGGCCAAGCCCCGCCGTGGCTGCGCGAACGGCTCGATGGCGCGCTGCTGGGGGTCAAGTCCGGCCTCAATTGCGGCGAAGCGCTGCGCAACGCCGGCTACGGCTTTCCGTCGCCCGAGGTGGTCGACGACCTGTGCGTGTATGCCGAATACAAGGGCTTTGCCGACGCGCTCAAGATCCTGGCCGACGAATGGATGGCCGATGGCGTGGAAACGGTGAGCGCCCAGATGAAGGTGCTCAACGGCTTTTCCGTGATTGCGCTGGCCGTGGTCATCGCCTGGCTGGTGACCGGCTTTTTCGGCATCCAGCAGGAGATCGCCAGCATGACGCGCAGCATGCGCTGAACCCACTACCTCATTTCTTAACCTGTAGTTTTTTTTCACTTGCCCACCGACTGGAGAACACCATGAAACAAGCCCGCTACCCACGCCGCCAAGCCGGCGCCTCGCTGCTCGAAGCCATCGCCTACCTCGGGATTGCCGCCATCGTCATCCTGGGCGCGGTGTCGCTGCTGACCGGCGCGTTCAGCAGCGCCCAATCGAACCAGGCCGGCGAGGAAGTCACCGCCATCCGCACCGCCGTGCGCAAGCTGTACATGGGGCAGGGCTACGGCACCGGTGCGCTCAATGGCACGCTGAAAACCGCCGGCGCCTTTCCGGGCACGCTGTCGGTCGCGGCCGACGGCAAAGCGACCAACGTCTGGGGCGGCAACGTGGTCGTCACGGGCACCACCGGCAGCTTTACCATCGCCTACCCGGCCCTGCCGCAGGACGTCTGCCTGGCCACCCTGGTGGCGGCCAGCGGCTGGCAGTCGATCGCCGCGCCGGGCACGGCCTCGATCACGACTTTCCCGATCACGCCGGCCGCCGCCGCCACCGCCTGCAGCGTGACCGCTGCCGCCGGCAACGCGCTGACCTTCACCTCCAACTGAACCCGACCCGATTGACCTTCGTATGCTCGACGCTACCGCAGTCCGCCAACTGGTGTTTTCCGACCTTTACCTTGGCCATCCGACCCTGGAGGACCGCTTTTGCGACGTCCCCGGCGCCAGTGCCAATCCGCTGCGTGCGAGCGCCGCGCTGCGCGGCGACCTCGATCTGCTGATCGATGTCTGCAAGGCGGCGCTGGCCGGGCCGCGCGCGCCGGCGCGCTGCAAGGTGGCGCACGACGGCGTCGATTACCACATGACGACCATGCTGACGGCCGGCGGCCAGGTGTTCGTGCTGCGCCGCATCGCCGCGGCCATCCGCTCGCTGGCCGAACTCGGGATGCCGAATGCGTTCATCCCGGCGCTGCTGGCGCGCGGCCTGTCCGGCCTGTTCCTGGTGGCCGGCCCGGCCAAGTCGGGCAAGACCAGCACCGCCTGCGCCATGGTCAAGGAACGGCTGGCGGCGCATGGCGGCGTGGCCGTTACCGGCGAAGCGCTGATCGAACTGCCGCTCGAAGGCAGCTACGGCGACGGCGTCTGCTACCAGACCGGCACCGGCGCCGATTCCAGCTGCGCCGAAGCGCTGCGGCGGGTGCTGGGGAGCGGCGCGCACATTATCCTGCTCGACGAGATCCGCGACCAGGAAGCCGCCGTGGCCGCGCTGCGCGCCAGTATCGACGGCTACCTCCTGATCAGCACCATGCGCGCCGACAGCGCGACCCAGGCCATCGGCAAGCTTGAATCGCTGGCGGCCGAACGCCTCGGCGCCGAGCACGCGCGCGCGCTGATGGCCGAGGGCGTGGCCGGGGTGCTGTGCCAGCAGCTCGGTACCAGCGTCAAGACGACGCTCAAGGCCGACATGCTGCTGCTGAAAGACGCTCCGTCGGCGCGCAGCCATGTGCGCAACGGCCAGTACGATCTGCTGGCGGGCATCGCACGGCAGCAGATGGCGGCGCTGATCGCCTCCAGCGCGGCCCATCCGCTGGCGCAGCGCTAGCCATGTTCAACGCCATGATCGTCGCCGTGCTGCTGGCGCTCACCACCTGGTATTGCGCCGGCCAGGGCGACCCCGGGGTACTGGCGGCGCGCACCGCGCAGCGCGGCCAGGCCAGCGCGATGGCCCAGTACCGCCAGACGGTGGTGGGGTACTTTACCGTCCATCCGGAGCAGTTCCAGGCCGCCCCCGTGAACCGGGCCGGCTTTGCCAACTACCGCCTCGCCGACGGCACCATTTTGGTGTATGCGCTGGCGCCGCAACCGGGGCTGACCGCCGAATTGCTGGCGCTCTCGCAGCGCTCGCACATGGTCGGGCGCTTCAGCGACGGCTTTTTCCGGCCGGCGCTCGGCGCCGCGCCGAGTTCCATCGCCACGCCGGCGCTGGCGATTCCGGACGGCGGGCCGGTGTGGCTGGCCGCCGCCAACTGAGGACAAGCATGCACTACAAACAGCACGGCATTGCCATGATCGAGATTCTCGGCGCGCTCCTGATCGCCGCGATGCTGGTGGCGGGCCTGGCGTCGATGATCGACACCGGCCTCGAAGACGCCAAGGCGCAGCGCAGCGCGCAATACCAGTCGGCCATGACGGCGGCCGCCAGCACCTACCTGGCCGACCAGTACGGCGCGCTGGCGCAGCCGGCCAAGGTCGGTCAGACCCTGGTCGTCACGCCGGACATGCTGCGCGCGGCCGGCATGCTGCCGCCCGGGATGGCCGCGACCAACCCCTACGGCCAGAGCGCCTGCTTGCTGGTGCGCCCGCGCGTCAAGTCGGCGGCGGCCCCAGGCACCATCGTGCTCGATGCGCTGCTGGTGAACGAAGGCGCGCCGATCCCGGACCGGGTGCTGGCCTTCGCCGCCGCCAGCGCCGGCGCGGGCTTCATCAGCAGCCGCGAGCCGGGGCGGGCCCGCAGCGCGGCCGGCGCCTGGGCGCTCGACGCGACCACCGCGCCAACCCTGGCCAGCTTCATCGGCGCCAGTTGCAGCGGCACGGCGGCCGGCGGCGGCAGCCTGGTGTCGGCCCTGCTATTCGACGGCGCCGGCCAATCGGCCGATTTTTTGTACCGCAACAAGGTGCCGGGAATGCCCGAGCTGAACCAGATGAACGCGCCGATCGGGATGGGCGCGGCGGCGCTGGTCACGCTCGACGCGCCGTGCGGCGGCGCCGCCATCGCGGTCGACGCCGCGCGCAACCTGATGCACTGCAGCGGCGAGAACCGCTGGACCAGGGTCGCTGCCACCTCGTCCTGGAAGGAACCGGTGGCCGGCTACGCCGACCTGGCGCTGCAGGCGGACAGCAAGGATGGCGACGTCCGCCTGGTCGCTACGCTCGGCCTGGCCTTCAGCTACCACCAGGCCAGCGGGGCATGGCGGCCGCTGGCGGCCGACCAGGACGGCAACCTGGCGATCGCGGGCAGCCTGACGGCCGGCGCCGACATCAAGGCCGGGCGCGACCTCGTCGCCGCCAGGAACGGCGAGATCAAGGGCGACCTGGACGTGTACGACCACGTGCACGCGTACACCATCACCGCCGACGACTACATCTGGGCGGCGACCTATTCGATCGGCAGCCACTATGGGCCGGGGTGGGGATGCAACAAGTGGCTGGAAGGCGCCAACCCGCCGGTGCGCGTCAATATCATCGGCACCATTGTGCTCGATTCGGACTCGCCGCCGTTGCCGCTGATCTGCACCGGCACCGACCCGGACAATGCCGTGTGGCGCTACATGAATGGCTCGCTGACGCGATGAGGGCGGCATGCGCACTGGCGCTGGCACTGTTGTGCGGGCGCGCCGGCGCCTGCTGGCAGGATGCCGCCGAGCGCCATGGCGTCAACGCCAGCCTGCTGTACGCCATCGCGCGCACCGAATCCGGGCTCAATCCGCTGGCGCGCGGCCGGCCCAACGCCAACGGTTCCTACGATATCGGCCTGATGCAGATCAACAGCAGCTGGCTGCCGGCATTGCGCCGCCATGGGCTGGAGGAGCGCCAGCTGTATGACGCCTGCACCAGCATCCACGTCGGTGCGTGGATTCTGGCGCAGAACATGCGCCGGCTCGGCAATTCGTGGGATGCGGTGGGGGCCTACAATGCCGCCGATCCGAAGAAGCGGCTGGCGTATGCGCTCAAGGTGTACCGCAACCTGCCGCGCGAAGCGGCAGGGGGTTAAGTAAGTGCGCATAAATTCTTGCAATTTCTAGCTTCCACAAGCGGCGCCTTGCTGCGTTGCCCACCGCTAGCAGTGCTCGCACTGCGTCGCGGCGTGCGCCTTGCAAGGCATCCGCTTCTGTTCGCTATAAATCACAATAATTTCTGCACACTTACTTAGCGCGCGCGGCGGCGCCGGAACACGTGCGGCGTGGTGCTGCTGAGCAGATAGGTGATGTATTGACGGTCTTCGGCGACGCGCTCCCAGCCGCCGCTGTCCATGAAGCGGATGCAGCGCGCGTTATCGTGCTCGATGCGCACCCGCACCGGATCGCATAGCGCGAACAGCCAGTCCAAGGTGGGTTTCAGCAGCCACGCCCAGCGCCCGTGGAATTGCGGCAGCACCGCCAGGTGCAGTTCGCGGCCGTCGAACACGGCGCCGCCGGCCGCCACGCCATCGATCTCGTAGCCGACCGAGGGACACCCAATGTAGTGGGCAACGGTGCGCTCGCGCGTGGCAATGGCGGTCAGCGCGCTCGGGTAGCGGCTTTGTTCGATGTCGTACATCAGACCGACATCGGCGCAGTCGGTAAGGCGCAGCTCGGCCATGGGGACTCCGTGCGGATAGGGTGGGTAAGGTGGGAATGAGGCAGGGGAAGCTGCGCAGGCAACCAGGGTGCGGGACCGCGTCGGCAGCCCCGCACCGGGGACGCGCTTAAGTACTCGCCCGGAAATAGATGTGTTTTTGGCTGCCAGAACCGGCGCGTTGCTGCGTTGGCTCCTGCTTGCAGTGCTCGCACTGCCGCGCACTCGCCGCCTTGCACCGCATCCGGTTCTGTTCGCCAAAACTCATTTTTTTCCGGTCAAGTACTTAGACGATGGCGGCGCTGTCAGGTTTTGGCGCAGGTGGTGGCGGTGGCGGCACCATTGCGGCGAGGGTGGAGGCGGCGCTCAGGACAGGGGCGAGGACTGGCATGGTGATTCCTTTCAAAGTGTCGTTTGCAACTCCGGTTGGAGTACCTATGAGTGGCGCGCGGGCGGCCAGGGTTCCATCGGCGCGCGCCAATGCCGCATTGCCGATCGGGCCGGAGCGGCCTATGACACCGAGAGCAGCCAGGCGCCGGCCTTGTCCCTGGCGTCCATGATCGCGTCGAGCAGGCCGGTCTCGTCGGCCAGCTGCTCGATGCCGATGTGGTGCAGGATGATGTAACGCCCTTCGCTGGCGTCCCACAGCCATTCGCCGCCGGGATAGCCGGGGCTGGCCAATGGCGGGGCCGCCGCTGCCGCCAGCGTACGGCGCGGCAAGTATACCGACACGCACAGGAAAGGCTGCGCGGCGTCGGCCGCCAGCGAGGTCAGCGTGACGATCTCGTCGAACTGCAGCTCCAGCACCGGTGGGCCGCCGGCGCTCTGCTGGCCCGTCAGCTCGACCAGCTCGCGCAGGCAGCGCAGGACGGCAGCGGCCGAGCCACCGAACTGCTCTGGTGGGACATAGTCGTGTTGCTGCATAGAACCTTATAGGAAAAGTAAGCGGTCGGAGCAATGCAAAATGGGTAAGTGCATGCTACGCGTTCCGGTGCGCATCGCCAAGATCAAACAATGCGCACGAGCCTGCCGCGATCCGCCCCAGGTGTTCGATCATACTGATTTTCCGCGCCGGCTTCAGTGGTCCAAAAGTGTTGCGCCGTTCCCTGTCGTTCGGGTGTTGTATGACCATCGATTTCATGCCAGGCCGTGCGGGTCGGGCAGGTGCGGCCGGTGGAACCGGGGCTGGCGGCGCCGCCACACAGAGTCCGACTTCTCCACGTCCCCGGAGCCCCCCCATCATGCAATCAGAGGGGTCGAAGGAAGGTCGCTCGTTTAGTTTCCAGTAGCAGAGCAGCGTGGCAGGGGTCGATCCGGCCCGGCGCTGCGCCGGGCTCCGAGCGCAGAAAATGCGCGGACATAGAGGGAAGAAGGGGAGAATGAAAGAAGGGGGAGAACGCGGGGGAGCGGGAGAACCTCGGGAGCGAGCGCAGACAGCGGGACCGTTACGCGCCGCTGCCGGGGAGAAAACAGCGCCGCCCGATGGCGGCGCCGCAACTACTGCTGCTCGTTGACCTGCTTGGCCATGGTACTGAAGATCTGCAGCTTGGACAGGGCCTGGCCCTGCGCCGCCGCCCAGCGGATCAAGTCGGCGTCGCCGCCCGCGGCGCTGGACCATTCGCCAGCGCCGCTGCGGGGCGGTGCCGGCAAATGCTGGCTACGGTTGTTCAGATAGGTCATCGCTGCCTCCTGTCGTGGTATGTCTGTTGAGGATGGGATGCGCAAAAAGCCGCGCGCCGCAGCACGCCGGAGCGCGGCCATGCGCTCATCAGATGGCGTTCACCGCAGCGGTGTTCGCCTTCTTCTGGATCGCCGCCGCCATCTCGGCTGCGGTCAGCACCTCGTTGGCCGCCATACCTGCTGCGATGTTTCCCAGACCTGATGCCGTAGTGGCTGCCGTTGTAGCGATACCAAACATGATGTTCTCCTTAAATGGTTGATTGAAAGTGCCGCCTTGGCCATCGTCTGCCGCAGCGGTCCAACATGAGTAGCTGCGCGCAGGCCATTGGTTCCGCCGCCGCCCCGCACTTTTTCGCTGCCGCCGCGCCGCTGAGATTTGTTGAGAAATCGCCGGCCCGGGCCAAGTATCATTTGACTTGCATACGCCACAGGGCAAGAGGCAGCGGCGCCGCCGGGGCGCCATTTTCCGGGATACATATGAGCGATGAATTTTTGGCGGAACGCGATTTGCTGTCCGAGCTGATTGCACTGGTCAACCAGGGCGAGGTGTTCTCGGACATCCATATCGAGCAGGACGCGCGCATCATGATCAAGACGCCGCGCGGCTGGACCGCAGCGGGCGACGAAGCGGTGACCCTGGCCGACATGAAGCCGCTGCTGGCCGCCATCGACGAGGATTGGGAAGACAAGATCCTCAGCGCCGCCATCGACCGGTCCTTCATGCTCACCAACTGCCGCCTGCGCTGCAATCTGTACCGCATGTCGGGCGGACGCACCATCGGCATCGCGATCCGGCGCCTGCCGATGGAGCCGCTGCCGATCGAGAAAACCGGCCTGCCGGCCTACGTGCGCACCATGCTGGAAGCGACCAAGGGCGTGATCCTGGTGACCGGCCCGACCGGTTCCGGCAAGACCACCACCATGGCCGCGCTGCTCGAGCACATCAACCACACCCGCAGCGCCCACATCGTGACCATCGAAGAACCGATCGAATACTACCTGCGGCGCGACCAGGCCATCATTTCGCAAAAGGAGGTGCCGACCGACACGGCCAGCTTCTCGAGCGGCCTGCGCGAGGCGATGCGGCAAAAGCCGGATGTGCTGATGGTGGGCGAGATCCGCGACTTCGATACCGCCGACACGGTATTGCATGCGGGGGAATCGGGCCACCTGGTGCTGGCCACCATGCACACCAACAGCGCGCTGGGCGCGATCGGCAAGCTGCTCGGCTATTTTCCGGCCGAGCAGCAGGCGCAGCGCGCCGCCGCCCTGGCCAACTCGCTGGTCGGCGTGATCTACCAGAACCTGCTGCCGAGCGAGGACGGCCAGAGCTTCGTGCTGGCCAGCGAGATGATCTTCAACCACAACCAGCAGGTTGCGCCGTTGATCAGCGATCCGTCCAAGACGCACCTGATCGCCGATTTCCTCAAACGCAAGGAAGACAATATGTCGCGCAGCCTGAACGACGTGCTGGCGCAGCTGGTCGCTAAAAAGATGATCGGCACCAAGGATGCGATGCGTTCGGCCTACAACCGGCTCGAACTGCATGAAATGCTGAGCAACAAGCGCTAGCAGCCTGTCGGAGTTGGGGAGTCGAAGCGAAAAAATAGCTGGGCGAGGCCAGATTTTGACGATTTCGCAGTGCCAATAGCGAGCTATTGGCCGAGAAAGCGGCGAAATATGGGCCGTCCCAGGTATTTTTGCAGCCGACG